>JBOGIW010000415.1:0-17562 GCA_050748045.1 Vicinamibacterales bacterium
AAATCTTCTGGCTCGGCCTTCGGCACGGCCTCGACGCGGAGTCGTACTACCGGTTCTGGCTGTTCCGGCGCGAGCGCCGGCGGCGCGCACACCGATACATCCAGCAGCACGAGGCGGGCCTCCTCTACCGCGTGCTCGCGGTTCGCGAGGCGATGGACGACTTCATCGTCACCGAGGACAAGCGTGTGTTCGAGCGCTGGTGCCGGCGGCACGCCTTCCCGACCGTGCCCGTCGTCGCCGAGCTCCATGACGGCAGCGTGGAGTCGCCGGGCGCCTTTGTGGCGCTGCCGGGCCGGGATCTGTTCTCGAAGCCGAGTGCGAGCTACGGCGGCGCGGGCGCGCGGCGGTGGGTCTATTCCGGACGCGGTACATGGCGAGGAACCGACGGCGCGGCCTGCGACCGCTCGGCGCTCCTCGGCGCGCTCGCCGCAGAGTCGCGCGGAGGGGGCGTGCTCCTGCAGGAGTGCCTCGAGAACGATGCCGCCGTCATGCACCTCTCGTCCGGGGCGCTCTGCACGGTTCGCATCGTCACGATCCGTCCTCCCGACGGAGAGCCGGAGCTCGTGTGCGCGGTGTACCGCATGGCCACCGGCGGGAACAGCACCGACAACTTCTCAATCGCCGGGCTCGCGGCTCCGGTCGATCTGGCGACCGGCCGGCTCGCCGCCGCCGTTCGGAGCGACCCGCGCCTCGTCATCGCGCCGGTGTCGCGTCACCCCGATACGGGCGCGACCATCGAGGGCCAGGTGCTGCCACACTGGACGGAAGCACGGGCCCTGGCGCTCGATGCGCACGCGAAGCTCCTGTCCATGGCGTGCGTCGGGTGGGACGTCGCGCTGACAGGCTCTGGCCCGGTGCTCGTCGAGGCGAACTGGGCGCCGGGAGCGCGGCTCGCGCAGGCGCCCTCGGGCGTCCCGCTCGGCGACACCAATTTCATGCGGTATCTCGACGCCCACATGCGCCGATCGTTTCGCGGAACTTCCGCTGGTTCCTAGAGTTCCAGGTTCCGGGTTCCTGGTTCGTGTTCCCGGTTCTGTTCCGGGTTTTCGGTTCTGGGTTCCTCGTTCCGGGTTCCTCGTTCCGGGTTCCTCGTGCAAGGTTCTTGTCCTGGTTCAGAACCTGGAACCTGGAACCTGGAACCCGGAACCGGGAACACGAACCAGGAACCAGGAACCGGGAACCCGGAACTGGTTCCAGGTTCTGATCAGTCCACGCGGTACGTGAGCAGGAGCGGCTTGTGGTCGGACGGCATCCTGCCGTTGGCGTCCCGCGTATCGTAGACGCGCGCGGCGCGCACGGCGATCCGCGATGCCCTTTCGGACCTGAAGATGAAATCGATCTTGTAGTTGTGCGTCGCGCCCCAACGGGTGTTGCCCACGTAGTCGGTCGCCGTGCCGATCGCATGGGCGGCCATCCAGCCGTCGTTGTATTCACCCTCCATGTACGGGACGTTGATCAGGCCGGCGTTGAAATCGCCCGCGATGATGCGCTGCTCGGCAAAGCCACGCGCCCAGGGCATGAGCTGCCGGATCTGTGTCGAACGATAGCTGGACGACTCGCTGGCCAGGTGGGTGGAAACGAAGTTGAGGTTGCGGCCGTTCACCGTGACGGTCACGAGCGCCGCCGACCGGTTGTACGACATGGCGAGCTGCGATCGGGCCAGGATCGGGAAGCGCGACAGGATCAGATTGCCGCCGCCGTTCGACGACCAGTTCCCGAACCGCTGCGCGAAGTGGTAGTACCACGTGCGGCCGGTCCGCGTTCGCAGCATCGCGGCAAACCGCGCGGGCTGGTCCTCGTTGCCATGGCCCGACACGTACTTCTCGACCTCGTTCAGCGAGACCAGGTCGGGATTGATCCGCGCAATCCAGTCGGCGATGCGCTCGATGTTGTATCGGCCGTCGGTTCCGAAGCCGTAGTGGATGTTCCAGTGCAGCACCTTCAGCGTGCTGGACGACGTCGGCGTGGGATCGGTTGTCGTGGTGCTCGAGCCGCCGTAGACGACGGTCAGCCGCGGGCGCACCGACGAATCGCTGGCCTCCGAACTGTAGAACTCCTTGTACGAGGAGGCCGAGGAGGAGCCGGCATCGACGAGCGCGACGCGCGTATAGCGCGATCCGAAGTTGCCGCGCACGGCGTCCTGCACGAGAGACGTGAGGTTGAACGAAACGCGGGTCCCCGCCGTGCGGCCGACGCTGGCGGTCTCGTACCGCGCGCCCAGGTCGCCGCCGGCGGTCGTCCACCGGGCGCCGCTATTGCTGCGGCGATACCAGGTGGCCGCGGTTTCGTCGAACTTCGTCGTAACGCGGTACGCGCTGAGCGTGCGCGTGTCCGATTCGCTCCACCGCAGCGTGAGTGTCAGGGTCGCGGACTGGATGGTGGCATTGGCCGGAATCGTGTTGTGGGTGTCGAACTTCAAGAGGGCCCGGCGCCGGTAGCTGCCGTTGTTGTTGGCCTTCGTGACCAGAACGCCGTTGTTGTAGACGGTGTTCGCATAATTGCCGGCGCGAATGAACGCGTCGACGATTTCGCTATCCGGCCTGTCCAGCACCACCGTGGTCTGTGCTGTCGCAGGCGCCACGACCAGCGAGAGGAGAAGGAACGCTGCGGCACCGAACACACGCACACCAACATGCACACATCGACTCATCAGCCCAACCCTTGGCAAAAAGGAAGTAACGGGACGTAGGTCTGACTCGACCTGAACGTCCGGCGCACGGCAATTACTCTGCCAGTGTTGTTAAGTTGTTGATAAGCAGGTAGTTAGACAGTATCGAGCGAGAACCATCCCAATCGAAGGCGCAAAACACAACTCAGCCGTTTGTAGCAGTTACGCAGAGGTCGGGCGTCCTGGGTCGAAGTCTCGAAAACACGCGGAATTCGTGGGTGTAAGCCAATACTGATGAGTTGCGGGATCCAACACTGACGCGTTCCGGACCTCGGAATCCGGCCCGAGGAGTCCCACTATGCAGCAGGGGAGGACACTCGACGTCATGTACTCTGATTCCCGGTGCGTCCCCTGAACGTTCACCTGATCGACGGCACCTACGAGCTGTTTCGCCACTACTACGCGCTCCCGTCCGCCCGCGACCGCTCCGGGCGGGAAGTCGCCGCCGTACGCGGCGTGCTGACATCGATCCTGGGGATGATTACGGGTGGCGCCACCCACGTGGGCGTGGCAACGGATCACGTCATCGAGTCGTTTCGCAACCGCCTGTGGGCGGGCTACAAGACGAGCGCGGGGGTCGAGCCCGACCTCCTGGCGCAGTTTCCGCTGCTCGAGGAAGCGCTGGCGGCTCTTGGCATCGTCGTGTGGCCGATGATCGAGCTGGAGGCCGACGATGCGCTGGCGGCGGCGGCCGCCGCCGCCGCGTGTGATGCGCGTGTCGAGCGCGTGATCGTCTGCACGCCGGACAAGGACCTCGCGCAGTGCGTCCGTGGCACACGCATCGTGCAGATGAACCGCCGGACAGGCGAGATTCGCGACGAAGGCGGGGTCGTCGCGAAATTCGGCGTCCCTCCCGGGTCGATTCCCGACTACCTGGCGCTCGTCGGCGATGCTGCGGACGGATATCCAGGGCTTCCCGGCTGGGGGGCCAAGTCCTCCGCCGCCGTGCTGGCCCGGTACGGTCGCCTCGAGCGGATTCCGGAGGACTGGCGACAGTGGGGTGTGAACGCGGCGAACCCGGGGGCCCTGGCCCAAACGCTCCAGCGCGAGCGCGACCGCGCGTTCCTGTTTCGTAGGCTTGCGACGCTGCGGACCGACGTGGAGCTGTTCGACTCGGTCGACCGGTTGCAGTGGACGGGACCCACGGCGGCGTTCGAGCCGCTCGCGGCGCAACTGGACTGGGTGAAGAGCACCGATTGGCTGCGGGCTCGGCGACGTACGTGACGGATGCATTTCCAGGAGCACCGGGCAGCATCGCACCGAGCGTCCCCGCTCAGACCCGCACTCTGACCCCGATCTGACCCCGATCTGACCCCACTCTGACCCCGTTCTGACCCCGGTCTGACCCCGGTCTGACCCCGGTCTGACCCCGCTCTGACCCCGGTCTGACCCCGGTCTGCGGGCGGGCTAAGGCGGGCTATGCTGATCGCGTGCGGGTTCTCGTCGTCGAGGATGATCCGGCCATCGGCCGGTTCGTCGTGCGCGGGCTTCGCGAAGCGGGGTACACCGTCGATCACGCGACGGACGGCGACGAGGGGTTCGCGCTGGCGCACGGCGAGCGCTACGACGCCATCGTGCTCGACCTGATGCTGCCGGGGCGCGACGGGCTGCGCGTGATCGAGGGCCTTCGCCGCGCCGGCGTCACGACGCCCGTGCTGATCCTGACGGCCAGGCGATCGGTGGACGACAGGGTCAAGGGGCTGGAGACGGGCGGCGACGACTACCTGACGAAGCCCTTCGCGCTGCCCGAGCTCCTGGCGCGCGTGCAGGCGCTCATTCGCCGATCGACGGGCACTTCGGAATCGCCGCGCCTCGTCGCCGGCGACCTGGTCCTCGATCGGCTGGCGCGGCACGTCGAGCGCCAGGGGAAGACAATCGACCTCCGGCCGCGCGAGCTGGCGCTTCTCGAGCTCCTGTTGCGCAACGCGGGCCGCGTCGTCTCCAAGACAATGATCCTGTCCGAGGTGTGGGGGTACAGCTTCGATCCCGGCAGCAACGTCGTCGACGTGCTCGTGTTCCGGCTCCGCGAGAAGGTCGATCGCGGGTTCGACCGGCCGCTCATCCACACGATGCGCGGCGTGGGTTATGTCCTCAAGGCGTGACGGGAAGACGCGGGCCTTCGGCGTCAGGCTCGCGATGTGGTACTTCGCGCTCTTCGTCGCCGGGAGCGCTCTCATCCTCGCGCTGGCGTACGCGCTCCTCGCCGTGTCGCTGCGGGCGCGGGACCGTGAGGTCATCGAGTCCACGCTCGTCCGCTATGCGCGCGCGTACGAGCGTGGCGGGCTCGGCGCGCTCAACCGCGTCATCGCGGCGGATCGCGAGACCTCCCGCTACGAGCCGCTCTTCGTGCGCGTGCTGGGCCGCGGCGAGAGCGCGATCTTCTTCACCATGCCGGCCGACTGGACCGGCTTCGACCCGGCGGAGCTCTCGTCCCCCGACCTGGTCGATGGCCGCCCGTGGACCGAGATCACGTCGGCTCGAAGCGCCGAACGGCTCGAAGTCGCGTCGGTACGGCTGCCCGACCACACGCTCTTCCAGATCGGCAAGAGCACGCGTGGTCGTGACGAGATCCTGCGCCGCTTCCGCAGCATTGCGCTCCTCCTCGTCGGCGCCGTCGTGATGGCAGGCCTGGCGGGCGGCCGCATGCTGACCTGGTCGGCCCTCCGGCCCCTTCGGGAGCTGACCCGCACCGTCGAGTCGATCCTGCAGACCGGCCGAACCAGCGCCCGCGTCCAGGTGCCGCCGACGCGCGACGAGCTGGCCGAGCTCGGCAGACTCATCAACCGGATGCTCGATCGTATCGAGGCGCTCATCGCAGGCATGCGCGGCTCGCTCGACAACGTCGCCCACGACCTGCGCACGCCCGTGACGCGCCTGCGCGCGACGGCCGAGACGGCCTTACCCGAGGCGCGGTCGGCCGACGAGCTGCGCGAGGCGCTCGCCGACTGCCTCGAAGAGGCGGACCGCGTGATGACGATGCTCGATGCGGTTACGGACATCGCGGAAGCCGAAACCGGCGCCATGCGACTGAAAATCGAGGACGTCGATCTCGTGGCCGTCGTGCGCGACGCCGTCGACCTCTACGCGGACCTCGCCGAAGACAAGCGGGTCGCTCTCGAGGTGACGGCGCCGGATCGTCTGGTCCTCTCGGCCGACCGCGCGCGCCTCACGCAGGTGCTGGCGAACCTGCTCGACAACGCCGTCAAGTACACACCGCCAGGCGGCCGCATCGGCGTGTCCGTCGCCGGAGGCGGCCCGTCACCCGGAGCCGTCGTGGAGGTATCCGACACCGGCATCGGCATTCCCAGGGAGGAGCTGCCGCAGATCTGGGATCGGCTCTTTCGAGGAGACCGCAGCCGGTCCGAACGCGGCTTGGGACTCGGTCTCAGCCTGGTCCGCGCGATCGTCGAGGCGCACGGCGGCCACGTCGAGGTGCGCTCGGCGCCCGGCGAGGGCTCGACCTTCTCGGTCCACTTGCCGGTGATCCGCTGAGAGCGGACCGCGGAGAGCGGACCGCGGAGAGCGGATGATGACACAGATGTAATGCCGGTGTAAGGACCGTGTCATCACGCGCCTGTACCCTCGATCTTGAATCTCGATTTTCTCGCAGGAGACAGAGACGAGGTAGGGAGGACAGACGTTGAGGAACTGGAGATATCGAATGGCGGCCGCGCTCGTGGCGCTCGCTTCATTGACGGCGTGGACCGTATCGGGCGACAACGCCCCGGTGCCTCCGGCGCCCGCGGCTCTCGCGGCCTCGGCCGTGCCGGCCGGGGCCGATGCGCGCACGATTGGCACGGGCGTCGATTCCTACGCCCCCATTGTCGAAAAGGTCGCCCCGACCGTCGTGACCATCCGGTCGGCGCGTCGGGCGCGCACAGGCCAGCAGGTCCCCTTTGCGCAGGATCCGTTCTTCCAGCGCTTCTTCGGTGAGCGCCTGCCGCAGGACCGGATACCGCAGCCGCGACAGCAGACCGGGCTCGGGTCAGGCGTCATCGTCAGCGCCGACGGGTACGTCCTGACGAACCACCACGTCGTGGACGGGGCGGAGGAGATTACCGTGGAGCTGACCGACGGCCGCTCGTTCACGGCAACGGTGGTCGGCAGCGATGCGCCGAGCGATCTGGCGGTGCTGAGGATCGAGGGGCGCAACTTCCCCGTGCTGCCGCTCGGCAATTCCGACCAGGTGCGTGTCGGCGACGTTGTGCTCGCCGTCGGCAACCCGATGGGCGTCGGCCAGACGGTGACGATGGGGATCATCAGCGCGAAGGGACGCGCCACGGGGCTCGGCGACGGCAGCTTCGAGGATTTCCTCCAGACCGACGCGCCGATCAACCACGGCAACTCGGGCGGCGCGCTCGTCAGCACGCGCGGCGAGCTGGTCGGCATCAACTCGCAGATCCTGTCGCCGTCGGGCGGCAACATCGGGATCGGCTTTGCGATCCCGGCGAACATGGCGAAGCACGTCTTCCAGTCGCTCATCACCGACGGGCGCGTGCACCGCGGCATGCTCGGCGTCACCGTGCAGTCGATGACGCCCGACCTGGCGCGAAGCCTGCGACTCGACGCGCCGGGCGGCGCGCTGGTCAGCTCGGTGACCCCCAGGGGGCCTGCCGACCAGGCCGGCGTCGAGCGCGGCGACGTCGTCACCGCCATCGACGGCGTGAAGATGGCCGACAGCAACGCGCTGCGGAACCATATCGCCTCGATGAAGCCGGGGACGACGACGACGCTGACCGTGGTGCGCGACGGCCGCGAGCGGACGCTGACCGCAACGCTCGCCGAGCTGCCATCGAGGGGGGCGCCGCCCACCCCGGCCGACGCGGCGGTGAATGGCGGCGGCGCGGGACTCTCGGTCGAGCCGCTCACGCCGGAGACGGCGAGGCGCCTCGGCCTCGAGACGGCCGAAGGCCTTCTGATCACCCACGTCGATCCATCCGGTCCGGCCGCCGATGCGGGGTTCCGCCGCGGCGACGTGATCCAGGAAGTCGACGGCACGAAGGTGGAGTCGGTCGCGGCTCTTCGGCGCGAGCTCGCGGCGGCTGGCGATCGGCCCGCGCTCGTGCTCGTCCAGCGTGGCGACGCGACGCTCTTCTTCACGCTCAGCCCGCGCCAGTCGTAAGCCTGTCATTCCCGTGGGGTTTCCCGCGCCCGACGCCAGGGTGCCCGACATCGTCAGAAAACCGCTTGACGAAATCAGGGTGTGTGTGGCCTAAACGTCAGAACGGGGTAGGTCCTCGGTGAGATTTGTCCGTGCCGGAGCCGTCTGGTGTGTGCTGCTGGCGGGCGTGAGCGCGCCCGGGTCGACCCTGCTCGGTCAGTCGGGAGCGGTGAAGATAAGCCAGCGCGGCCCGCAGGTGGGAGAGGCCGTGCCGCCGGTCTCCGGCAGAGACCAGTTCGGCAGAGCTCAGACCCTCGAAACGATGCTCGGCGCGAAGGGCGCGATGCTCGTGTTCTTCCGATCGGCGGACTGGTGACCGTACTGCAAAACGCAGCTCGTGGAGCTGCAAGGCCGCTATGCCGACATGCAGAAGCAAGGCCTTGGGCTCGCAGCCATCAGCTATGACTCTCGCGAGACGCTCGAGCGATTCGCCGCCTCACGCGGGATCACGTTTCCCCTGATCTCCGATCCCGGATCGACCATCATCAGGCGATATGGACTGCTGAACGACACGGTGGAGCCCACGAACCGTGCGTACGGCGTCCCCCACCCGGGCACCCTGGTTGTCGATCACACAGGAGTCGTGACCTCACGATTCTTCGAAGAGGCCTATCAGGAGCGAAGCACGTCCGCGAGCATCCTGGCCAGACAAGGGGGGAATGCCTTCGGTCCCGCGGTCAGCCGCCACACTCCGCATCTCACCCTGAGCGCCTCCATCAGCGACGCCATCGTCGCACCCGGCGAACGCGTCACGATCGTCCTCGAGGTCGCCCCTCGACAAGGCATGCATGTGTACGCACCTGGCAAGCATGGCTACCAGGTTGTGCGGCTGGCCATCGATCCCCACCCGTGGCTGCGCGTACAGCCGCCGCAATACCCGCCGCCGGAGATCTATCATTTCAAGCCCCTGGACGAACGTGTCGAGGTGTACTCGAGGCCGTTCCGCCTGACCGTGGACGTGACGATCCTGGCCACGCCGGACGTGCAAAAGGCGCTTGCCGGGCAGGAGTCCATTTCCATCGGCGGGGTGTTCGAGTACCAGGCCTGCGACGACACGGTGTGCTTCAATCCAGGTCGCGTTCCGATCGGCGTCACGCTGACGCTGAAGCCACTGGATCGGAACCCGCCCGGCGACTGACGACTCGTTGAACTGCTGCTCCAGGATCGGCACGGCGGAGTGTCTTGCCTCGCTCGCCTTCACGCGGAGCCCGCGGGAATCGTCAGCCTCGGCCGTTCCGCGCGTTCGGCACCCGACAAGACACAGGGCCGGCACGGAGCCGGCCCTGTGTGGTCCCGCCTGTCGATCGCTACGGCGTCTCAACGCCGCCGCACATCGTGAACTCGTCCGGCGCCGGGTCGGGCGCGGTCGTGGAGGGGTTCGAGCCGTGGAGCTGGATGTTGCCGCCCCCCGGGTTGCCCGCATTGAGCAGCCGCGGCGTGACCGCGTAGCCGTTCGAGAGACGGATGCCGAACTCGTCGCCGGATCCTGGTTCTCCGTTGTCCGTCAACCGGACGCGGAACCACACGGGTTGCGGCTCGGCACCGTTTGTCGTGGCCAGTCCGCAGATTTCCCGGACGGTCGAACCAGGCAGCGGCGTCAGGTATCCTGTGACCTCGACGCTGTTGACGTGGTATCCGGTGGCATGGTCCACGAAGTTGACATGCCCCCAGAACCCGCCGTTCTTGCAGCCTCCGTGCGCACCGAAATTCGCCTTCGTCCCCGAGTCGGTGATCACGAAGCCGCCGCTCGTCGCGAAGTCGCACGGTGACGGCACGGCCGGTCCGCCGGAGCCGATGTCCTGCGCAACGGCGGTGCTGGCGGCCACCGCCGCCAGCGGCACCAGCGCCGCGGCGAGAGCCGCCGCGCGTGCGTGCTTCAGCGACCCCTGCAGCAACTGCTGCGTTTTCTCCCGCAATTCTCCGTGACGACGCTTCTGCGACATTCTCATCCTCCTCGGGGGGAGTCTTGAGCGCCGGTTCGTTGACGCGCCGCGTGCCGGTCTGTACGCTCAACCCGTGCGGTTTCTCCTGGTCAACAATCATTGCGTCACCGATCCCACGGCCGGCGTCACGCAGAGCCTGCGCACGATCATGGGATGGCTTGCCGCCGCCGGGCACTCGTGCCACATCCTGACGACGGCGCGCTTCGAGAGCCCTGTGACGTTCACGATCGAGGAGCACCTCGCGCAGCAGGGCGGCCACCGATCGGAGCTCGTCTCGCCGCGGCGCGGCGCCGGACGGCCCGTTGTCCGCTACACGTCGGCCGGCGTGCCGATCACGCTGCTGCTCACGCGGCGCAACGACGAGTCACGCCCCGATCGCGCCGAAGCCAGGCAGTACGCCGCGCTGGTCGATCGGCTGCTGGACGAGCTCGAGCCCGACCAGTTGATCGCGTGCAACGGTCACCCGATGATCCTCGCGGCGATGGCGGCGGCCCGGAAGCGAGGCGTCACCACCGCCTTTGCCGTCCGCGGCTTCGGATACTACGAGCCGCGCTACTTCGAGCACGTCAATCATGCGTTCACGTGCAGCCGGTTCCTGACCGACCTGTATCGTGAAAAGGTCGGGCTCGTCAGCACGCCGATCGAGCCGCCGATCGAGTGGTCAACCGTTGTGGCGCCTACCGAGTCGCGCGCGTTCGTCACCTTCGTGCACCCGGCGCCTCACAAGGGCCTGATGCTGTTTGCCCGCCTCGCCGACATGCTCGGCGCCCGGCGGCCGGACATTCCGATCCTCGTCGTGCAGTCCGGGCAGAGCGGCGGCTCGCTCAACGCCATTCCCGGACTCGACTTCAGCAAGTACCCGCAGATCATGGCCGCGCCGCCTGTGCCCACGCCGGCCGACTACTTCGCGCTGACCCGCATCCTCCTCGTGCCGTCGGTCTGGGAGGAACCCTTCGGCAGAGTGGCCGCGGAGGCGATGATCAACGCCATTCCGCCGCTTGTCAGCGATCGGGGATCGCTGCCGCACGTCGTTGGTGGCGACGTCTCCGCCGGCGGAGGCGGACGCGTGCTTCCGATCCCCGACTGGTTGACGTTCAAGGCCACGAGGCTCCCCACCGAACACGAAGTCGAGCCGTGGTACGACGCCGTGTGTGCCCTCTGGGACGATCCCGCCCTCTATGCGCTCGTCGCGGCGCGCGCGCGGGCGATCGCCGAAGAGCGGTACAGCGAGCACGTCTCCCGCAAGCGGCACCTCGAGTACTTCACAACCTTGACGCCCGACGGCCGCGCCTTCGGGCCCTCGTCGTCTATGGCATAGCCGATGCCACGGCGGCCCGGGCGCATTCCGGCACGCCGGGCTGGCCCTGCGATCCTGGAGGCCCCGTACACGGGCAGCGGCACAGCAAGAAACGTCAGCCCGGGTACGAAGATTGGCTGTCAGGTGAATTACAAACCTGGAATGGGCACGGCCGCGCCACGGTCTCGCGCGGAACGTCGGACATCGGCCGCGGTGAGCGCGCTACTGCGAGCGCCCTCGCGCGGCGATCGGCCACACCGCTTCGACGCGATCGTTCCGGATCGCGTAGACCTGGTCGTATTCGTTGACCACGGGGTCGCAGTGCGGAACGATGAGCTCCAGCTTGTCGCCGACCTTGTAGGCACGTGTCGCCGTCTCGTATCGGATCACGCCGAACTCGTCCGACCCGGCGTTGTAGGCGAACCCCGGCTCACCGACGACCCAGGGCCCCGGCTTGTTGAGCGTGAGCGCCTTCGCGCCCGCGTCGGTGGTCAGCGAGTCGGGAAAGTACGTGTTGAGGACGGTGCTGAGCACGGTCAGGGACGGCGCGAAATCGGCGAAGGCCTGCTCGTCGGTATCAGACCCGATCTCGATGTACTGGCAGTCCATGAACACGTAGCTGCCCACCTGGACGTCGGTGACGCCGGCCGCCTTGTGCATGATGTTGTAGGTCCCGGTGCCGCCGCCGCTGAAGATCTCCGTGTTGAGGCCGGCGCGCTTCATTCGCTCGAACGTCTCCACCGACGGCTCGTACCGCTTCAACGTCTGGTCCTGACGGTTGGCGAACCCCTTGATATGCTGCGCGCCGCCGTCGTAGCTGATCATCCCGCGAAGCGTGAGGCTGGGCAGCGTGTCCACGAGCTGCGCCAGCGCCATCGCCTGGTCGCCGGCCGGCACACCGGTGCGCGTGCCGACCGCCACGTCGACGACGACGTCGGCCGTGACGCGCGCCTCGCGCGCCGCGTCGGAGAGATCCCGCGCGTTCTGCGGGTGATCGACGGCCTGAATGAAGTGCGCCGTGCGGCTCCGAATCTGCATCGCGCGGCGGATCTTGGCGGGCGTCACGTTCGCGGTGGTCATCAGGATCCGGTCGATGCCGTGGGCGGCGAACACCTCCGCTTCACTCACCTTGGCCGCGCAGATGCCGATGGAGCCGCCCGCGATCTGGAGCTTCGCGATGGCCGGACACTTGTGCGTCTTGGCGTGCGGCCGGCTGGCGATCTTCGTGGCGGCCAGCTTCGTCCGCATCGTCGCGATGTTCCGCTCGAGCGCGTCGAGATCGACGCAGAGCGCCGGCGTGTCGAGATCCCACTTCGACACGCCGGTCAGCGTGCCATCGGCGGCACGCGCACGCATCTCGGCGCCGGTGTAGCCATTCACGGGCGAAGGAATCCAGACGCTCGCGGTACCCGCGGTGGCGGTGGCGATGAAGTGACGACGCGAGAGCTCGACTGAACGTCGCATGGCGTGTCCTCCGCTCTTCGGTTCACGGCCGATGGCGTGCGTCCTCCGGGAATGCGGTTCCACGCGATTGGAGGCGTACGGTCGCAGGAGTGGGAGCGCACGCCGGGATTCTACCCGCTGGCGGTGCCTTCCGGATCGGTCAGCCGCGCTTCCTGGCCGCTGCGACGATCAGGTATCGCTTCGGACCGTTGACAGTCACACGCGAGAACAGATGGAGCGGCAGCAGCCCATCTTCCGTTCCCGGACTGGCCGCCCCGTCGACAATGACCGCCCGCTGATTGAGCAGGCGGACGTCTCCCACCTCCAGATGGTCGATGAGCGCGCTTCGAGCCGCGCGCTGGCCGAGGAGCGTCGTCAAGACGACCGCGCCCAGCCGTGTCACCGGCGGCAGCTCCCGTCCGGGCCGCGCGAACAGGACAAACCCGGTCGCGCCACTGTCCGGGACGAGCTGCAATGGCCTGGATGAGGCTGACTTCCGGGCAAGCGACACGACGAATCGTCCCTCGTGCCATTCGAGCGGCAGGCGTGTGCCCGGCGCTGTTGGCTCCCCGGGCGAGTGCCAGACGATCTGCTTTCGGCCATAGTCGATGGTGTAGGCGAGCGGCGCCAGGACGTCCTGGCCAATCAGCCCGTCAACCGCGGGACCGCGCACGAAGGTTTCCTCGGCCAGGATCACCGCCATGACGGCGACGCTCGATGCCGGGGCAAGAGCCACGCGTGCCAGCCGCGTGACGGGGCGCATCGCCTGCCCCGTCGCGGTCACCATCGGCGTCTGTGCGACGACGGAGCTGCGGAGTCGTCTGACAAGCCGCGCGGAAACCGCGGACCGGCTCGCTCCGGTGTCCAGCAGGAATCGAAACGGACCGTGCCCATCCACCGTAACCGGCACCACGATAGCGCCGTTTACACCGAGGGCGAACACCCGCGCCTCTCCGCCACCGCCGCCGGCGAGCGGTGAAGGCGTGAGCGCGAGCACGAGGACGGCGATGATTCCGCACAACCGCACGGGGACCTCCCGGAAGCCGGAAGGCCACTCTGTGCGGCGGAGGCGTCTGAAGTCGTGAGGGCCTGACGATGAAACTCGCCGGGGGCGGCGGGAACCTGTGATGTTTTTCTGATGCTGCCGCTTCGATCTCGACCGGGACGCGGCCTGCGCTATCCTGACCTGCAGTGGCTGCCCGATACCGCTGGGATGATTTCCTGCTCGACCTCGACGCGTACCGGCTCGAGCGCATGGGGTCGCCGCTCGCGCTCGAGCCCAAGGCGTTCAACCTCCTGGCGCTCATGGTGCGGCGCCCAGGGCATCTCTTCACCAAACAGGAGCTCTTCGACGCGGTCTGGCCCGACACGGCCGTCACCGACCACGCGCTGACACGGGTCGTCGCGCAGCTCCGGCGTGTCCTCGGCGACGAGGCGCACGAAGCGCGGTACATCGAGACCGTGCCCACGCGCGGATATCGCTGGATCCGCCCCGTGGATGAGCTGGGAGCGGCGGCCGCCCCGACACGACGGGGTGTTCTTTCGACGCTGGCCGCATCGATTCTCCTGGCCCCGCTCCTCGTGGCGCTCGTCGTCTGGATGCTTCGGGACGGGCCCTCATCGGCGCTTGGAACCCGGAGCCGGGAGCCGGGAACGACGAGCGCGGCGGGAGGCAAACGCCCCTATGACGTGCAGTGGCCCGTGCAGGTCACGACGCACGGGGGTCTCGATCTGCAGCCGGCGCTTTCACCGCAGGGCGACGCCGTGGCCTATGCCTCCGACGCCACGGGCGCGTTCGAGATCTACGTGCGCGCGTTCGGAGGGACGGCGCGGGAATCGCCGCTCACGAGCGACGAGGGGCAGAACGTTCAGCCGGCGTGGTCGCCCGACGGGAGGCTCCTCGCGTATCACTCCTACCGCCACGGAGGCATCTGGGTCGTTCCGGCCCGCGGCGGCGTCCCGAGGCAGGTGGCGCCCGCCGGCTCGCATCCGGCCTGGGCGCCCGACGGGCAGCGAATCGCTTTTCAGTCGGACGAGCACACCGACGTGACGCCGAGCGCGTTCGGGGCGCAGAACGGATCGACGATCTGGATCGTGGACGCGGACGGCGGGAGTCCTCGTCAGGTGACGCGCACTGGCCAGCCCGCCGGCGGGCACGCGGCACCGGCGTGGAGCCGCGACGCCCGGTACCTCGCGTTCGCCGTCTTCGAAGGCGGACCCGACAACGGCATCTGGGTCCTCGATCTCGAGACGCGCGAGGCGAAGGCTGTCGAGAACGGGGCCGGGCTCTTCGAGCTGGTCTTCGCGCCCGACGGCTCCGCCATCTACGCCGCCGGCGGTGACGCGTTGATCGCCCGGCTGCCCTTCGATCCGGCGACGGGCACCGTGCGCGGACCGCGTGAAACGATTCCGGTGCCCGGCGTGCCGGGTGTGCGGGGCCTGTCGATCTCGGCCGACGGGCGGCGGCTCGCCTTTGCCGGCATCGCCTCGAGCAGCCAGATCTGGGCCCAGCGGATCGGGCGGGACGGATCGCCCGCCGGTCCGCCGCGAGCGCTGACGAGCGATACGAGCCGGCGCAACTCGATTCCCACGATCGCTCCGAACGGCTCGAAGGTCGCGTACATCTCGACGCGGAGCGGCGAGCTTCCGAATGTGTGGGTGATGGACGCCGACGGCCGCAACGGCCTTCAGGTGACCTCCGACGAGGCCGCCGACTGGAAGGCGCGCTGGTTCCCCGACAGCCGCCGTCTGGCGTACCTGTCGAACCGCGACCAGGTTCCTGGAATCTGGTCGGTGGATATCGAGACGAGGCGCGAGGAATTGCTCTTCGACGTGGCGAGGGCACGGCGGCTTGGGCTGGAACCGCCGGCGATCAAGGGGCGGCTCGGGGAGCTGGATCTCGCGCCCTCGGTGACGCGGGCGGCGTTCTCCTTGATGGTTCCGCCCGCAGGCCGGCGCGCGATCTACGTCACCGGCCTCGACACCTTCGCGCCGCGCGCCGTGACCGACGGCACGTCATCGATCGGCTACCCGGCCTGGTCGCCCGACGAACGCCGCCTCGCCGTCGAGATCAAGGACGGCAGCTCGACGCATGCCGGCGTGATCGAGCTCCAGACCGGCGCGCTGCGGCAGCTCACGAGCGAACGGGGTCAGACGTGGGTTCGAAGCTGGTCGCCCGATGGCCGGCGGATGGCCGTGGCGGCGCTTCGCGACGGCGTGTGGAGCCTCCGGTGGATCGACGCCGAGAGCGGCCGTCAGGGCGCGATGACGGCGCCGGAGCCGCCACGCGCGTACGTGCGCTATCCCGACTGGTCGCCTCGCGGGGATCTCGTCCTCTTCGAGCGCGGCGAGCTGCGCGGCAACATCTGGATGCTCACGCTCCAGTGAGCCCACCGCCCGATCGGTCGCGCCAGCGGTTCAAACGAGACGCGCATCCGATCGCGTGCAAGCGTCGTCGTCGCGTCGGGTAAGCTTCGGTCTCCCGCGGCCATGCTCGACCTTGCGCTGCTGCTGACGCAGCTTCTCGTCATCCTCGCCGCTGCCCGCGCAGCGGGCCGCATCGGGCGCGCGATCGGCCAGCCCCGCGTCATCGGCGAGATGGCCGCGGGCATCGCGCTCGGACCGTCGGTCTTCGGCCTTCTCAGCCCGGAGGCGATGCGTGCGCTGTTCCCCGAGTCCGGGATGCTGCCGCTTTCGGTCCTCAGCCAGCTCGGCGTGATCCTGTTCATGTTCGTCATCGGCCTGCGGCTCGATCTCGCGGTGCTTCGAGGGCGGGTGCGCTCCTCGGTCGCCATCGGCCACGCGAGCATCGCGGTCCCCTTCGTGCTCGGCGTCATCCTCGGGTCGTGGCTCTATCCGTCGCTCGCCGGCGACGGTGCGGCGCGCCTGCCATTCAAGCTGTTTCTCGGCGCAGCGATGAGCGTCACGGCGTTTCCAGTGCTGGCGCGCATCCTTGCCGAGCGCGGCCTGATGCACACGCGCATCGGGGCCGTGACCATCGCGTCCGCCGCCGTCGGCGACGTGACCGCCTGGTGCCTGCTGGCGGGAGTCGTTGGCGTCGCGCGGGGCGGCGACGCCTTGTGGCCGTTCGTCGGGACCATGCTCGGGGCGGTCGCGTACGCCGTGTGTGTGCTGACCATCGGCCGTCGCGTGCTGCAGCGCTGGGACGAGCGTCGCGTCTCGAAGGACCCGTCGGGCCTCAGCGTGCACGATTTCGGGCTGGTCGTCGGTGTGGCGCTCGGATCCGCCCTGGCCACGGAGCTTGTCGGCGTGCACCCGCTCTTCGGCGCATTCCTGGCGGGGACGATCGTGCCGCGCGACCTCGGGCTGGCGCGCGCCGTCGGGGATCGCCTCGAAGACATCCTGACCACGCTGCTGCTCCCCGTCTTCTTCGCGCTCACGGGGCTGCGCACCGAGCTCGGCCTCGTCGCGGCCGCAGGCCTCTGGGGCGTCTTCGCCGTGATCCTGGCGATCGCGGTCGTCGGAAAGCTTGGAGGCTCCGCCATCGCGGCGCGGCTCGCGGGCACGCCGTGGCGGGAGGCGTGCGCCATCGGCGTGCTGATGAACACCCGCGGGCTGATGGAGCTCGTGATCCTGAACGTCGGCCTCGAGATCGGCGTGATTGCGCCGGCGCTCTTCGCGATGATGGTGATCATGGCACTCACCACCACCGTCATCACGTCACCGCTTCTCGTGGCGCTCCTGGGATCCAGGAGCGGCGGCGCACAGCCGGCGCACGTGGCTGCCTCGACCGGAAGACAGGTCGCGGGCTCCGCTCGCCCTCACGTCCACCGAGGCAGCCGGCCGTGATCAGCGCAGTCTCGCCGTGTACCCCGTGATGGTGGCGGAGAGCGATCGCAGACGAGCGGCGTCGCTCGTGCCGGCCGCCGCCCCGGCATCGCTCTCGAGCTGGGCCGCGAGCGCGTCGAGCTGGTCGAGCGCGGCCGCCGCTCCCCGCTCGCGCCCGGTGCGCAGCTCGTCGGCGCGGTCGAGGGCCGCCGTCACTGCCGCCGCACGTGCCGGCTGGATGCCCTTCGTCCGCGTGAGCTGA
>JBOGIW010000416.1:0-3506 GCA_050748045.1 Vicinamibacterales bacterium
GGCCGGAGCAGCGGCTCCGGCGGCGTCACGATGGCGGGCACCGATTCCTCGTCGTCGTTCATCGCCACCGGCACAGGACCGAGATCCGGCGTGACGGTTGGACCCGCCTCGGGCGCAGGCGCGTGCGCCGGCAAGTCGGGCGCGACGGCCGGCACGGTCGCACGCGGCTCGCCGGGGCGCAGCCACTCGAGGCCGAGCAGCAGCGACACGCCGACGAGGAACAACGCCGCGGCCCCCATCGCGCGGAACCAGATTCGCGAGGCCGGCGGACCCTGGACGACCGGGGGCGACACCGGCACCGCCGACACGCGGGCGCCGAGCTCGGCAAGCTCCGCCGCGTCGGGCCGCAGCTCGCGCGCTTCCTCGAGCGCCTCGCGTGCGCCGAGCACATCGCCGGCGACGATCGACGTGTTGATGATCTCGAGAAGCGCCTTGAAGCGCCGGTCCGCGACGCGCTGCTCGAAGCCGCGCCACGACGCCGCGTTCACGCCGTACGGCACGAACGCCCGCGAGATGTTCTCGTCGCGATCGGTGACCGATCGGGTGGCGGACGCCCTCGCCGCCTTCGCGGTGACGATGCGACCACGCAAGGCCTGCACGGGCAGGTTCTGCGGATCGAGGGCCAGCGCCGACGCCGCTTCCGCGAGGGCATCGTCGAACCTGCCCTCGTCGAGAAATGCGGCCGAGCGCCGGAAGTGATGACGGACGGTGCGAACGAGCTCGAATCCTTCGGCCATGACGCGTGTTGCCGGGCGTGCGCCCAACTCGGCGGTACCCTGACGCCTGCTCAGATGCAAGGCTCAGGCCCGGGTGCGCGGGTTGGAAACCGACCTGTTTCCCTCGATCCAGCAGCGCCATTGGCGATCGACGGCGACCGTAATGCCTATTCGTGGTCCCCACGTTACAGGCCCGGGTTGGAAGCCGCGGTCTTCAATGTAGAGCTCGGCGTTCACACTCGCGCTTGGTCGACGCGTAAGGTCGAGGCGGTTCTGCGCAAGCGTGATGCCGAGGGCCCTGGTGAGATTGCCGGGACCGCGGCACAAACTGGCGACCTCGACCTCGCGACCCGGAGCGCGCCGCCGCCTCATCAGCGCGACGCCATCGATCGGCTCGAGCGCGCGGATCAACACGGCGGCGGGATGGCCGTCGGCTTCCGTCACGGCGTTGACCAGGCAGTGCATGCCGTAGTTGAGGTAAACGTACGCCACGCCCGGCGGCCCGTAGAGCGGCTCATTCCGCCGGGTGGGCCCCGGCGCCGCGTGACAGGCGGGATCGTCTTCGCCGATGTACGCCTCGGCCTCGACGATCATTCCCGACGCGACACCCTCGGTCGTGCGATGCACGAGGACCTTGCCGACGAGCTCGCGTGCCACGACGAGCGTCGGCCGATCGTAGAAGGACGGCGGGAGAACGCTCCAGACACCCCTACCGCGCCGCGTACGCATTCGAGCGACCCGACGCGAGCACCTCGCGGAGCGCACGGCCGGTGTAGGAGGCGTCGGCCTGGGCGAGCTGCTCCGGCGTCCCCGTGGCGACGACCAGACCGCCGTCGGCGCCGCCCTCGGGCCCGAGATCGATCACGTAGTCGGCCGTCTTGATCACGTCGAGGTTGTGCTCGATCACGACGAGCGTATGCCCCGCCTCGACGAGCTTGCGGAACGCGGCGAGCAGCTTCGCGATGTCGTCGAAGTGCAGCCCGGTTGTCGGCTCGTCGAGGATGTAGAGCAGCCGCTCGCCGCTCACCGAGGACAGGTGCGCCGCGATCTTGATGCGCTGCGCCTCGCCGCCCGAGAGCGTCGTGGCAGGCTGACCCAGGCGGAGGTACCCGAGGCCGATCTCGTCGAGCACGTGCAGGCGGCGCAGCACCTTGGGCGACGTGCTGAAGAAAGCCAGCGCCTCGCGCACGGTCATGTCGAGCACCTGGTGGACGCTCTTGCCGCGATATCGGACGTCGAGCACCTGCGGCTTGAAGCGCATGCCGTCGCACTGCTCGCACGGCACGAAGACGTCGGCCAGGAACTGCATCTCGACCCGGACCTCGCCCTCGCCCTGGCACGCCTCGCATCGTCCGCCCGGCACGTTGAAGGAGAAGTGGCTCGCCGTCAGCCCGCGCGCGCGGGCGTCCTTCGTCTGCGCGAAGAGCTCGCGGATCGGATCGAAGGCCTTGAGGTAGGTGACCGGGTTCGAGCGCGGCGTGCGGCCGATTGGCATCTGATCGACGAGCACCACGTCGGTGATGTACTCCAGCCCTTCGAGCTTGCGGAAGGCGCCCACGCGCCGGTCCCAGTCGCCCTTCGCGCGCTTGATCGCCGCGTAGAGCACGTCGTGCACGAGCGTCGATTTGCCCGAGCCGCTGACGCCGGTGACGCACGTCAGCGTGTTCAGCGGGATGGCGACGTCGATGTCCTGCAGGTTGTGCTCGCTCGCGCCGGACAGCTTGATCTTCTGGTTGATGCCCTTGCGCCGCGTGCCCGGCACCGGGATCGCCAGCTCGTTCCGCAGGTACTTCGCCGTCAGCGACCGCTGCTCCTGGAGGAGCCCCGTCACGTCGCCCGAGAACACCACGCGGCCGCCCTGCTCGCCCGCGCCGAGGCCGATGTCGACGACGTGATCGGCGACGCGGATCATGTCCTCGTCGTGCTCGACGACGAGCACCGTGTTGCCCTGGTCGCGGAGCTGCTGCAGAATGTCGATGAGGCGCTGGTTGTCGCGGGCGTGCAGGCCGATCGACGGCTCGTCGAGGACGTACAGCGTGCCCACGAGCGCCGAGCCGAGCGACGTGGCGAGGTTGATCCGCTGCGATTCGCCGCCGGACAGCGTCGACGAGAGGCGATCGAGCGTCAGGTAGTCGAGGCCGACGTCGGAGAGGAACGCCAGGCGCCGCCGGATCTCGCGCAGCACCTTGTCCGCGACCGTGGCTTCCTTCTCGGAGAGCTCCAGGCCCGCGAAGAACGGCTGCGCTTCGCGCACCGTCAGCGCCGAGACGGCGTCGATCGTCCGGCCGGCCACCCGCACATCGCGCGCCTCGCGCCGCAGCCGCGCGCCGCCGCAGTCGGGGCACGCCAGGTAGCCCCGGTACCGGCTGAGGAACACGCGGACGTGCACCTTGTACTTCTTGCGCTCGAGCCATTGGAAGAACCCGCGGATCCCGGCGTAATCCCTCGACTCCGCTCGGGACAGGTCGCTCCCCTCGACGACGAATCGTCGCTCCTCGTCGGTGAGCTGCGCCCACGGGACGTCGAGCCGCACGCGCACCTTCCGCGCTGCGCGCTTCAGCTCGGCGAGCTGCGCCCGGTAATGCGGCTTGGTCCACGGCTCGATCGCCCCCTGGTTGATCGACTTTGCGTGATCGGGCACGACGAGATCCATGTCGAGTTCGATGATGTTGCCAAAGCCGTGGCACGTCGGGCAGGCGCCGAACGGGTTGTTGAAGGAGAAGAGCCGCGGCTGCGGCGTCTCGTACTGTATGCCGCACGTGCGACACTCGAAACGCTCCGAGAACACGA
>JBOGIW010000417.1:0-4424 GCA_050748045.1 Vicinamibacterales bacterium
CTGCAGTTCTCGTACTCGGCCAACAAGATCGAAGTCACGCGGGGCGGTGATCTGGAGGTCAGCAACCGGATCGTCAGCTCGCTCAGGCCGATCTTTCCGGTCACAGGCAAACAGTACGGCGAGGACATCGGCCACCCCGTCTTCTGGGGCGGCGCGGGCTATGCCGCCCTCTGGAACGAGGCGCCGTTCCTGAACAACCAGGATCTCTTCGTCATCAAGGACGATTACACGAAGGTGTTCGGCACCCACTTCGTGAAGGCGGGCGCGCTGGCGAGCTTCAACAGGAAGAACGAGGACACCGACGGAAACGGCTCGAGCCAGCACTCGCGGTTCTGGGGTTCAGCCGGCTTGAACGGCTGGAATGCCAATACGGGCAACATCCTCGCCGATTTCCTGCTTCGGGACATGACGTGGGGCTTCTCGGAAGCGAACACCAGCCGCTCGGCGCAGCAGCGCTGGCGGGACGTGGAGATCTACGTCGCGGATTCCTGGCAGGCGTCGCCGCGGCTGACGGTCGACGTCGGGATCCGATACTCGTTGTTCTTCAATCCGTACACGACCGACGACAGCATCACCAATTTCGTCCCGAGCCTGTTCAATCCCGCCCTGGGATCCGATCCCTGCAACGGCCTGCTGCAGCCGCCGGGATCGAACTGGTGCGGCGCCGCCAGCGCTCGCGGCGGCGCGGACGGCCCGAATCGATCGCTCATGGAGCAGGACTTCAACAACATCGCTCCGCGCGCCGGCGTGGCCTGGGACCTGTTCGGCAACGGCAAGACCGCCCTCCGCGGCGGCCTCGGGCAGTTCTTCCTGCGCGAGCGCCTCACGCCGATCCTGAGCATCGCCACGAACCCGCCGTTCGTCCGAACGCTGAGCGGCATCCGCAAGCTCGACACCACGACGGAACCTTGTGACGGCTGTTTCGGCACCACCCTTGGCGTGCCGATCCGCGGCCGCGAGGTGGATTTCAAGACGCCTTACAGCTGGCAGTGGAACCTCATGGTCCAGCACGAGGTCTGGCGCAACTCCACGATCGAGGTCGGATACGTCGGGAACTACGGCTACGACCTGCTGAAGATCCACGTCGCGAATCAGGTCTTGAACGGCGACACCAATGGCAACGGCGTGGACGATCGCCTCGAGTACGTGCGCACGACGCCAGCCAACGCGGCGCTGCGCGAGTTCGGTGTCTTCGGGAACACCAACATCGGCGTCTGGGATCACACCGGCCGCTCGAAGTATCACTCGCTCCAGACGCAGTTCGTCAGCCGGTTCGGCCGGGCCTCCCAGTTCCAGACCTCCTACACGCTGTCGCGATCGAGAGCCAACTTCGCCATGACCGACAGCGGCCAGCTTGCCGCGAATACGACAAGGCTGGACAACCAGAACCCGGATCTCGACTGGGGCCGGCCCGAAACCGGCCGCACGCATATTTACAATGCGTCGCTCATCTGGATGCTTCCACCCCTGGAACAGGCGTCGCCGATGGTGAGGCGCGTCTTCGGAGACTGGGAGATCACGTCGATCGTGGGCGCGGGGTCGGGACAGCCGCTCACGGTCTTTGCGGGTTCGCTCCCGGGCCTGAACGGCGGCCCTTCGGGCACGGGGTTCACGGACAACCAGCGGCCCAATCGTGTGGCGGACGAGCCGTGCCGGGCTGACGGCGGGCTGGACGAACAGATCATCAACCCCGCGGCGTACACGTTGAACGGCTTCCGGCTCGGCTCGATCGGCAGCGCGGGACGCGGAGACTGCACGGGGCCGGGCTACTTCCAGGTGGACCTGGGCTTCTACAAGAACATCCCGGTCGGCGACCGCGTGAAGCTGCAGTTCCGGTGGGACATCTTCAACGTGCTGAACAACACGAACTTCCTGTTCCAGAACCTCAACACCACGATGAACCCGTCCGCGGCCGTGCTGAACGGGGACCGCACCGCGATCGCGAACGCGACGATTCCCGCCAGCTTCGGCCAGGCGACGCGCACACGGGATCCGAGGCAGATGCAGTTCGGCCTCAAGATCCTCTTCTGATTACGAGTTGAAACCTCGGGCTGCAGGATGCCTCCTGCAGCCCATCATGACCGCACCCAGCGTCAGGCGATGTACCGCGCGAAGTCTTCGGGCGCGACGTTGCCGCCGCTGATGACGGCGACCGACGCGCCTGGCGGGGCGCCGTGCGCGAGGACGGCGGCCGTGGTGGCGGCGCCGCTCGGCTCGGCCACGAGGCGCGCCGTGCGGAACAGCCAGCGCACCGCGGAGGCAATCTGCTCGTCGGTGACCGTGACCATCAGATCGACGAACGTGCGGGCGTGCGCGAACGTCAGGTCGCCCGGGCGCAGCGTCAGCAGGCCGTCGGCGATGCTCGCGGCCTTCTCGAGGGTGACCGGCTCTCCGGCCGCCAGCGAGGTTGACATCCTCGCGGCACCGGCGGGCTCCACGCCGATGACCGTGACACCGGGCTTCGTCCGCTTGATGGCAGTCGACACGCCCGCGATCAGGCCGCCGCCTCCGACCGGCACGAAGACGGTCTGCACGTCCGGGCACTGTTCGAGGATCTCGAGGCCGACCGTCCCCTGCCCGGCGATGATCCACTCGTGGTCGAACGGCGGCACGATCGTGAGGCCTCGCGCCGCCGCCATCTCCTCGGCCTTGTGCTTCCGGTCGAACGACGTGCGGCCGGCGAAGACGACCTCGGCCCCGTAGCCGCGCGCGCCCTCGACCTTGACCGCCGGCGCCGTCTCCGGCATCACGACGACCGCCGGCGCGCCCAGGACCTGCGCCGCCATCGCCACCGCCTGGCCGTGGTTGCCCGACGAGTACGTGATCACGCCGCGCCGTCGCGCCTCCGGCGAAAGCTGCGCGATCATGTTGTAGGCGCCGCGCTGCTTGAACGCGCCCATCGGCTGCAGGTTCTCGCACTTGAGGAAGAGGCCGGGCACGGCCGCGGGCACGAGCGGCGTGCGGTGCGCCACGGCGGCAACGCGCGCCGCGGCCGCCACGATATCCTCGATCGAGACGAGCGTCCCGGTCACTGCGTCTTCTTCTCGCGCGGGCGCGCGAACTGGTCTCCTGGATGGTACGAGGGCATCGCCGGATCGCTGGCGACGCGCCAGCCCATCTCCGCCAGGAACCGCAGGTCCTGCACGGCGCCGGAGTAGTCCCATTCCGCTTTGAACTCGTCGCTCGGCTGATGGTAATCCTTCTCGTTGTACTCGTCGCGCATCCGCTTGGCGAAGCCGGGATCCTTCCCGGCAAACAGCGACGACTCGCTGATCGACACCGCCGGGATCCCGGCCTTCACGAGCGGAAAATGATCCGACCGGAAAAAGTAGCCGCGGCCCGGCTCGGGGTCGGGGCCGACGACGCGCTGCGCCTCCGCGGCGAGCGCCCCGGCCAGCGTCCCGAGCGTGGAGCGATCCGCACCGAGCAGCACGATATCCTTCGCCGGCCCGACGAGGTTGAGGCCGTCGACATTGATGTTCGCGGCCCACTGGTCCGCGGCAAGCGGCGGGTTCGACGCGAAGTACTCGGCGCCGAGCAGGCCCGACTCCTCCGCCGTCGTGAAGACGATGTAGATCGAGCGCGCCGGCCTCGAGGGCGCGCGCGCGAAGGCCTGGGCGATTTCGAGGACACCTGAGACGCCCGAGGCATTGTCCTGCGCGCCGTTGAAGATCCGATCGGCGTCAGGGGGGTCGTCCGGCCGCGGATCGCGGATGCCGAAGTGATCGTAGTGCGACGTGTAGACGACGCCCTGCGCCGGGTTCGTGCCTCTCAGGACGCCGATCACGTTGGGCGACACCTTCTTCGTCACCGTCTGGACGATCGTCCCCGACACCGACACGCCGAGCGGGACCGGCTTGGCGCCCCGCCTGAGCGCTGCCTTGCGCAGCGCGTCGAGATCCTGGCCTCCCGCTTTCGCCAGCGCGCGGGCGGCCTCCTCGGTGATCCAGGCCTTCAGCGCCAGCGCCGGCTCGCCGGGCGGCGCCGGCAGCGAGTACTGCGTGCCGCTCCACGACGACTGCACGACCTGCCACGGGTAGGTCGCCGACTCGGTGGTGTGAATCAGGATGGCGCCGGCGGCGCCCTGCCGCGCCGCCTCCTCGTACTTGTACGTCCACCGCCCGTAGTACGTCAGCGCCTCCCCTCCGAAGAGCTGCGGCTCTCCGGCCGGCGCCGGCGGATCGTTCACCATGATGAGCGCGATCTTCTCCCTGATGTTCGCGCCGGCATAGTCGTTCCACGTGAGCTCGGGCGCGACGATGCCGTGGCCCACGAAAACGACCTCGCCTTCGAACGGCACCTTCGCCTGCTGCAGACCGCTGAACGCCACCACGTCGGTCAGGTACCTGAACGATCGGCCTGCCGGCGTGGACAGCGCGAAGGAGGGATCGACGATCGACTCGACAATCGGCACGTCCTGGAAC
>JBOGIW010000418.1:0-8296 GCA_050748045.1 Vicinamibacterales bacterium
TTCCGCAACAGCGCCGAGGCGGCCGCGGCCGGCGACGCCGCCGCGATGCTCCTCTTCCTGCGGCGCGGCGACAATCCCACGCGCGTGCACCCGGTGCGGCCCGACCTGATCTCCTCGGCGATCGTCCGCGCCACGACGCTGGAGGCCGCGATGTGGTCGCGGCGGATCAGCATGATCCGGGCCCTCGATCGCGAGGGCGCGATCATCGGCGACGACGAGCGCCGCGAGCTGGCCTGCCTGGCACGGGACCTCGACCTGCCCGATGTCGCCGAGTACCTTGCGCCGGCGCAGGCATGTGTCCGCGGGCAAGCCGTGGAGCGCGTCGTCGCGCGATCGAGACAAGAGGGAACCGAATGACCAGGAGCAACCGCGAGGCGCGCACCGTGCCGGCCGTCCATGGACGGCGGGTCGTGGAGCCCGACCCGGCCTTCGAGCGCGCGTTCGCCGACCACCTGCAGAGCCTCGGCCCGGTGGCGCTGGCCGAGCTGTACTCCCGCTTCGCGGACGGCGAGTCGGCGTTCGACGAAACGATGCGCCGTATCGTCCTGCGCGCGATGACCGCGCGGCTCGGCGACGGCCTCCGCGTGGGACGCGGCGTGCTCTGCCGGCATCCCGAGACCTTCACGATCGGCACCGGCGTCTTCATCGGCGACCAGGCCGTGCTCCAGGGCCGCTTCGACGGCACCTGCTCCATCGGCGACTACGCCTGGATCGGGCCGCAGGCGTTCCTCGACGCGCGCAGTCTCGTCATCGAGGCGCGTGTCGGGTGGGGGCCCGGCGCGAAGGTGCTCGGCTCCCGGCACACCGCCCTGCCGGTCGACGTGCCGATCATCGAGACCGAGCTCGAGATCAAGCCCGTGCGCGTGGGCGCGTGGGCCGACGTGGGCGTCAACGCCGTCATCCTGCCCGGCGTCACGATCGGCAAGGGGGCGATCGTCGGCGCCGGTGCCGTGGTCACCCGCGACGTGCCCCCCTTCGCGGTCGTCGCGGGCGTGCCCGCCCGCCTGGTGCGCTATCGGACGGACGTGGCGAGCGAGGGCGAGCGTGAGTAGGGACACGATCCTCGTCACCGGCGGCGCCGGGTTCATCGGCTCGGAGCTGGTGCGCTCGCTCGCCGCGCGCGGCGACCGTGTGCTCGTCGCCGACAACCTGGTGAACGGCCGGCGCGAGAACGTCGCCGAGGTGCTGTCGGATCGCGTCGTGCTGGCACACGTCGACGTGCGCGACGTCGACGCGATCCGCCCGCGCCTGCCCGAGGTCGGCGTCGTCTATCATCTCGCCTGCCTCGGCGTGCGGCACTCGGTCCACTCGCCGCGCGAGAACCACGAGGTGAACGCCACGGCGACCCTCCGGCTGCTCGAGGCGTGCCGCGAGGCCGGCGTGCCCCGGTTCGTCTACGTGTCGAGCTCCGAGGTCTACGGCACCGCCCGATGGGTGCCGATGACCGAAGAGCATCCGGCGTTTCCGTGCACGGTCTACGGCGCCTCGAAGCTGGCGGGGGAGTGCTACGCGCGCGCGTACTTTCGTACGTATGGCTATCCGACAACCGTCCTGCGTCCGTTCAACACGTACGGCCCGCGCAGCCATCACGAAGGCGACAGCGGCGAGGTGATCCCGAAGTTCCTGCTGCGGTGCCTGGCGGGGAAGCCGATGATGGTGTTCGGCGACGGCACACAGACGCGCGATTTCACCTACGTCTCCGATACCGCGGCGGGAATCCTTCTGGCGGGCGCGTTGGACGCCGCGATCGGCGAGACGATCAATCTCGGCAGCGGTCACGAGGTCGCCGTGAACGACCTCGCGAGGACGATCGCCCGGGTGACCGGCCGGCCGGACGCGCCTGTTCAGCACGACATCCCGCGGCCTGGCGACGTGCTGCGGCTCTGCGCCGACATCTCCCTGGCTCGCGAGACGCTCGGGTATGCGCCGGCGGTGTCGCTTGACGAGGGCCTCAGGCGTCTCCTCGACTGGTACGCCGTGCAGGGCGTCCCGGCCGAGACGCTCCTCGAGCAGGAGATCGTTCGGAACTGGCAACCTGCGGCCGGTGGGCGGTAGGCCGTTGGCGGCGAGCGGGAGGCGGGAGGCGGTGGGGATGACACGGATTCCGTTTGCGCGTCCGTGGATGGACGAGCGCGAGGCCGGCGCGGCGCGCCGCGCGATCCTGTCCGGGTGGGTGACGCAGGGTCCCGAGGTGCTCGCCTTCGAGCGCGAGCTCGCCGGCGCCGTCGGGGCGCCGCATGCGTGCGCCGTCTCGAGCTGCACGACCGCGCTGCACATGGCGCTTCTCGCGGTCGGCGTCGGTCCCGGAGACGACGTGGTGACGGCGAGCCACTCGTTCGTGGCGACCGCCAACAGCATCCGATACTGCGGGGCGCGCCCGGTCTTCGTGGACGTCGAGCCCGGCACCTTCAACATCGACCCCTCGCGGGTGGAAGCCGCGATCACGCCGCGGACGCGGGCGCTTCTCGTCGTGCACCAGGTGGGGATGCCGTGCGACCTGAAGGCGCTGCTGGCGAGTGCGCGGGCGCGCGGGCTCCCCGTGATCGAGGATGCCGCGTGCGCCATCGGCAGCGAGATCGACTGGGACGGCGGATGGGAGCCGATCGGGCGGCCGCGTGGAGACATCGCGTGCTTCTCCTTTCATCCGCGGAAGCTGGTCTCGACCGGCGACGGCGGCATGCTGACGACCCGGAGCGCCGAGTACGACGCGACGTTCCGCCTGTTACGGCACCACGGCATGAGCGTGCCCGATACCGTGCGGCACGCCTCGGCGCAGGTCATCGCCGAGACCTACCCGATCGTCGGGTTCAACTACCGGCTGACGGACATCCAGGCGGCGGTCGGACGCGAGCAGTTGACGCGGCTGCCCGCGATCGTCGCGCGCCGGCGCGAGATGGGCGCGCGGTACCAGGCGCTCCTCGCCGATCTGCCGGGCATCATTCTCCCGATCGAGCCCGCGTGGGCGCGCACGAACTGGCAGACCTACACGATCCGGCTGGCCGAGGGTCTCGACCAGGGAGCGGTCATGCAGCAGATGCTCGATGCCGGCATCTCGACGCGCCGCGGCGTGATGAACGCGCACCGCGAGGCGTCGCACCCCAAGGGGAGCTGGTCGTGCGGCCCCGCGCACGACACCTGCACGTGCGCCGGCTCCGGGTGCGAGTGGCTGCGCACGGGCGAGACGCTGCAGGACACGGCGATCGCGCTGCCGCTCTTCCACCAGATGACGGAGGGGGACCAGGACCGCGTCGTGGCCGCCCTGCGGGCGGCGTGCGCCCAGCCGGCGTGATCTCGTCCGCAATCCGCAATCCGCGGTCCGCAATCGTCATCGCAGCCCGCACTTCGTTGTGAGCAGATCGCAAATGGGTGGATCGCACATCAGGGTTCCGGAGAACGGAGAGCGGGTCGCGGATCGCGGATCGCGGAGCCCCATGCGCCTTTCCATCATCACGCCCGCCTATAACGAGGCCGAGAACCTCGAGGCGATGTACGGCCGGCTGGCGGCTGCGACGAGCGCTGCGGGTCTCGAGTGGGAGTGGATCGTCGTGGACGACCATTCGGACGACGCGACCTTCGACGTGACGCGGGCGCTGGCGGCGCGCGACCCGCGCGTCCGTGGCCTGCGGCTCGCGCGCAACTCCGGGTCGCACACGGCCATCGCCTGCGGTCTGCACCACGTCACCGGCGACGCCGCCGTGGTGCTCGCGGCCGACCTCCAGGATCCCCCCGAGACGCTGGCGGCCCTCGTCGACGCGTGGCGCGCCGGCGCCCAGGTGGTGTGGGCCGTCCGGCGGCAGCGCGACGGCGAGAGCACGCGAACGCTCGGCTTCTCGCGCGTCTACTACTTCATCATGCGGTACCTCGTCGGCATGAAGGAGATGCCGGCGAGCGGCGCCGACTTCTTCCTCGCCGACCGCGTCGTCATCGATGCCTTCCGCCGGTTTCCCGAGCGCCACGTGAGCGTGCTCGCGCTGGTGACCTGGATGGGATTCAGGCAGGCGTTCATCGAGTACGACAAACAGCGGCGGCACAGCGGCCGTTCCGGCTGGACGCTGGCGAAGAAGGTGAAGCTCGTCGTCGACTCCGTGACCGGCTTCTCCCATGCGCCCATCCGCGCCTGCTCCTACGCGGGGCTGGCGCTCATGGCGGCCGGCGTCCTCGTCGGCGCCGGCGGTCTCACGCTCCTGCCGAGTCTCGGCGCCGGCCTCCTGCTCGTCGTCGCTCTCGTGGTCGGACTTGGCGGCCTGCAGCTTCTCGCGCTCGGCATTGTCGGCGAGTACGTCTGGCGCGCCCTGGACGAAGCGCGGCGGCGTCCTCCATACCTCGTCGAGGCGATCGCCGGGGCCGTCGAGCCGGCGCTGCCCGCGCATGACTGATCGCGCGGCGGCGGCGCGGAACCTCGGGCTGAAGGCACTGCGGCGGCTCGCATCGGCGTACAAACCGTTCGTGCGGAGCGCGCGGAAGCGGGCCCGTGCCCGGGAGCAGCTCGGGTTCGCGCGCGAGGCGCGGGCCGTCGAGCGGGAGATCGCGTCGGCGGCCGGTGGATCGGGACCGATCGTCGCGGGCCCATGGCTCGCCGAGGTCGGGTACGAGGCGCTCTACTGGGTGCCGTTTCTCCGCTGGTTCCAGGACGCCTACCGGATTGCGCCCGAGCGCATCACCGTCGTCTCGCGCGGCGGCGTGCGCGAGTGGTACGGCGGCATCGCCGGCACGTACGTGGACATCTTCGATCACCTATCTCCCGCGGAGCTGGCGGCGCGGAACGAGGCGCGGATGAAGGTGGAGGAAGACGGCGGCCGCAAGCAGAGCGCCGCCGGCGCGCTCGACGGCGACATCCTGGCGCTCGCACGCACGGTGACGGGCCGCGCCGCGGGGACCGTGCTGCACCCGTCGTTGATGTTTCGCCTCTTCCGCCACGTGTGGCACGGGAGCCTCCCGCTCGACCTCCTGTGGACGCACACCGACTACGAGCTGCTGCCGCGGCCGCCGCGGCGCGCGTTCCCGGGACTTCCGTCCGAGTACATCGCGGCGAAGTTCTACTCGGGGACGGCGCTGCCCGACGACGAGGCGTGGCGCGACGCGCTGCGATCGCTCGTGCGGCAGGCGACGGCCATCGCGCCCGTCGTCTCGCTCGACACCGGCGTCGCCGTGGACGAGCACGAGGACTATCTGTTCGGCGGCATTCCGGGCGTGACGAGCGCGCGGGACTGGATGGAGCCGCGCTCGAACCTCGGCGTGCAGACGGCGCTCGCCGCTCACGCAACGCTGTTTCTCGGCACGTGTGGAGGGCTTGCCTGGCTCGCCCCGTTCTTTGGCGTGCCGACGATTGCCGTCTACGCCGACGACCGGCAGCTCGCGCCGCATCTCCTCGTGGCGCGGCAGGCGGGCCGTCGCGTCGGCGCCGCCGATTTCACCCTCATGGACCTTCGTGCCTGTGCACACCTCGGCGCCCTTCAGACACGCTGACCGCGCTGGCGCACGCGCCCGCCTCTCCCGCCTGTCGTGGGTTCTCATCGCGATGCTCTTCGTCTTCGCGGCCCTCTACCGGTTCAACACCCTCGGCGGGGCGATGGCCGGCTTCGACAACGATCACTTCGTGCACTATGCCTACGCCCGTCAGGTGGCGGCAGGCGAGCAGCCGATACGCGACTTCCTCAGCGTCGGGCTGAAGGGCGTGCCGCCCTCGCTCACCTTCGAGGCGAGCGCCCTGGCCCAGCGCTGGTTCGGCGACAACCTGCGATCGGAGGCCGTCCTGACGGTCGGCGCGATTGCGGTAGCGGCCGTCCTCACCTTTCTGGCCGCCGCAGCGGTGGGGCCGGCCCCGCTTGCGGCGCTCTTTACCTGGCTGAGCGTGCTCATCGCGCCGAAGCTCTACAACTATCCGAAGGTGCTCGTGCTCGCGGCCGCCTGCCTCCTCGTCGTGCGCTACGCGCAGCGGCCGTCGATTGCGCGCGCGGCGGCGCTCGGCGCGCTGGTGGCGGCGGCCTTTCTCTTCCGGCACGATTACGCGGTGTATGCCGGCGTGGCTGCGCTGGCCGTCATGCTCGCGGGCGCCGGATCGTGGAGGCGCGGCGCAGGCCATCTCGCCGCGTGCGGCGCGGTGACGCTCGCGCTTCTCGCGCCGTCGCTCGTCCACGTGCAGCGGAGTGTCGGCCTCGTGCCGTACTTCCAGGACGGCTTCCGGATCAGCGGGCGCGAGATGCAGCACACCGACCTCGAGTGGCCGGCGCTGACACGCACGAACGCAGCAGGCCGGCGTGTGGCGACCGAAGACCTGCTGGGCGTCGAGGAGAACGCGGAGGCGTGGCTCTACTACGTCCACCTGGCGCTTCCGTGGCTGGCGCTCCTGGCCGTCTGGCAGACGCGGCGGCGGCCCGATCCGGCGGCACGGCGTGTCACGCTCATTGCGCTGGCGGTGGCCGCGATCGTGGCGATGCCGCTCTTGCTGCGCGGGAACCTCGCCGCGCGGTTCGGCGACATCGGTCCGATTGCCGCCGTGCTGCTCACCGGGGCCACGGCCCTGGCGATGCAGGAGTGGCCGGGTGAGCGTCTCGCCGCGCGCCTGCTGCGCGTGAGTGCAACGCTTCTCCTCGTCGCCATGACCATCGTGGCGGTCTGGACGATTGGCGACGTGACGCGCGAGCTCGACACGTCGGGGTGGTCCGAATCGCCGCGGAAGCTCTCGGGGCAGGCCGTGCGACGCTGGACCGATCTCGCGGCGCTGCCCGAGGCCTATTGGACACGCCCGCCGGAGAGCGGCAGCATTCGCGCGGCGCAGTATCTCAACCGGTGCACACGGCCGTCGGACCGCGTGCTCGTCATGACGTATGCGCCCGAGGTGGTCGGCCTCTCGGGCCGGCTCTTCGCGGCTGGCTTGTCGCGCGTGAGTCCCGAGGAGTTTGCGGCAGACGACCACCAGCGTCTCTCGGTGGAGCGCTGGTCCCGCCAGTCCGTGCCCATCGTCCTGACCGAGGACGCCGGGATCTACGACCGGTCCTATCCGTCCGAGTTCCGGCTGCTGGACGAGTACCTCCAGTCGCACTACGAGCCGGCGGGTCGAATCGAGATTGATGGCGGCGTGGTGCTGCGGGTGATGGCGCGCCGCGAAGCCGTCGCCACCGGTACCTTCGGCGACACCGGCCTTCCCTGTTTTCGCTGATGATGCCAGCCGATAACCCGCTGTGGAGAGGCGATCGGCGAGCGCGGGGAGGCGGCGGGTTCCTCGCGGCGCGATCGCCTCAACTCTGGAGCTCTGAGATTAGAATGGGTGGTCTGCCCGAACGGTTCAGCTGGGCTCTCCACAGACGACACTGATGATCGACTGCATCGCCGGATACCACCTGAACCCGTGGACGTGTGGTATCGCGAAATTCAACGCCATCCTCGCCCGGCACCTCGAGCTCCCCGTCGTCGGTATCCGCGCCGTCGAGCTGGGCAGCTTCCGGCGCCCTCTGCTCTCGATCAAGCTGTCGGAGTTCAGCGTCACGGACGCCGCCGACCTCGACATGTGGAGCCAGGCGCACGCCGGGGATTTCGAGGTCTTTCTCCACGCCTTCGACGGCACGGCCATCGAGGAGCGGCTCATCGCCGCGGCGGGCCGCGTCTACTGCGGCAACCGTGAGCTGTTCGAGACGCTCCGCCCCGCGCGGCCGGACATCCAGGAGCTGTTCTGCCCCGGCACGATCCTCAACCCCGCGCGCTTCCAGGACACCGACCTGAAGGTCTTCACCTTCGGCATGGCGCACAAGATCCGCGTGCCGCTCTATCGCCGGCTGCGGGATTTGCTCGACGCGACCGGCCGCAGCTACTCGGTCTACGTGTCGACCGCCCTGCACGAGAACACGAGCTTCGACGGGTCGTTCGTCGTCCGGTTCGAGGAGCTGCAGACGCTCTTCAACGGCCAGGTCTATTTCATGGGCTACCTGTCCGACACGGCCGTCTTCAACCACCTGATGGACTGCACGTTCCTCGCCGCCTTCTTCGAGAAGGGGTTGCGCGCCAACAACACCACGGTGAACGCGGCGATGGAGTGCGGGTGTTCGGTCATCACGAACCTCGACGAGCTCTCGCCGAAAGGGCTCGTGCACATGGAGAACATCATCGACATCAACCTGTGCGACCGGTTGCCCGACGGCGGCGAGAACGAGCGCATCGGCCTCGCCGCGCGGGACATCGCACAGTCGCAGTACGGATGGGAGCAACTGGTTGCGCAGTTGCGCCCGGTGGGCTTGGGGTCCGGCCCCACGCGGGCCAGGTCCCGAGCGAAGGCGATCGGAGACCTGGCCCCCTAGGGGCC
>JBOGIW010000419.1:0-4131 GCA_050748045.1 Vicinamibacterales bacterium
GCGAGCAGCAGGTTGGCCACGTTGGCGCACGCGATCAGCAGCACGAGCGACACGGCACCCATGGCAGCCATCGTGACGATTCTCGGCTGGTCGGGCAGCAGGTCGTCGGCGAGCGTCAGCGCGTCGACGCTCCAGCCGGCGTTCTCGGCATGCGCCGACGCCAGGCGACCGCCGACGCGGCGCATCTCGTCGCGCGCCTGCTCGTACGTGGCGCCAGGCGCGAGCCGCGCGTAGACCCGGAACAACCGGTCGGCCCGCGGCTGCGCGTGATGAATCGGCGCGGCGGGCACCCACGCGTCGCTCTGCTCCGGGAACGCGAAGCGCGGCGGCATCACCGCGATCACCGTGTGCGGAACGTCGTTGACGATGACGGTCCGGCCGACGACGGTGCCGTCCGCGTGATAGCGGGAGCGCCACACGGCGTCGGACAGGATGATGACGCCGGGCGCGCCGGGCCGGTCGTCGCCTTCACGGAACGCGCGGCCCAGGGCGGGCCTGATACCGAGCAGATCGAACAAGTTCCAGGAAACCACCGTGCCGCGGAGCCGCACCGCCTCCGCGCCGTCCATCACCGAGAGCGTCCGGCCGGTCTCAACGGCGACGCCGGTCACCGTGCGTGCCCGCTCGCGCACGTCGCGGAAGTTCGGATACGACATCGCGCCGTCGTCGATGCCGTTCCGCTGGTTGGTTTCGGTGAGGACCACGATGCGGTCCGGGTCGGTGAAGGGGAAGGGCTTCACCAGGACGCCGTCGACGATGCTGAACATCGAGGCGTTGGCGCCGATGCCGAGCGCGAGGCAGACGATCGCGAGCACGGACAGGAGCGGCGTCGTGACGAGCGTACGGACCGCGAATCTGAGGTCCTGCAGCAGGACGTCCACCGATGCTCCCGGGCTACCGGACGGGAACGAAGCGGTCGCGCGCCGCCTCGCGGAGGCGCGCGATGTCCTCGCGGCGCGAGACCGACAACGGAACCGTCTGCCGAATCTCCTCCACGAGCAGCCCCGTCGTCAAGGGCGTCTTGTCGTGGAGCGATCGGTACAGGGACGCGATCACTGCCTGCTCGATCTCCGCGCCGCTGAAGCCGTCGGCCGCCGTGGCAACGGCGGCGAGGTCGAAGGACGCGGGGTTCTGCCTGCGGACCTCGAGATGGATGGCCACGATCGCCTCACGCTCGGCCGCGTCGGGGAGATCGACGAAGAAGATCTCGTCGAAGCGCCCCTTGCGGAGCAGCTCCGGCGGGAGCGACGAGAGGTCGTTCGACGTCGCGGCGACGAAGACGCTCCCCCGCCGCTCCTGCATCCACGTGAGGAAGGAGCCGAGCAAGCGGCGCGAGACGCCGCCGTCACTCTCGCCGCCCTGCGCGAACCCTTTCTCGATCTCGTCGATCCAGAGGACGCTCGGCGCAATCGCCTCGGCCACGTCGAGCGCCTTGCGGAGGTTCTTCTCCGACTCGCCGATGTACTTGTCGTAGAGGCGCGCCGCGTCCAGCTTGAGCAGCGGCTGGCGCCAGAGCCGGGCGATGACCTTCGCGGCGAGCGACTTGCCGCAGCCTTGCACGCCGGCGATGAGCACGCCGCGCGGCGGCTCGAGACCGATCGCCCGCGCCTCGGGACCGAAACCGAGGCGCGCGCGCTCCAGCCAGGCCTTGAGCCGCGAGAAGCCGCCAAGCTCGAAGACGTTCTCGTCCGGCGGATAGAACTCCAGCAGCCCGCCGTCCTGAATCGCCTCGCCCTTCCGCTTCACGAGCCGCGGCACGTCCTCGGCCGAGAGCTTGCCGTCGCCGAGGATTGCCCAGGCCAGCGCCTGGCGGGCCTGGTTGAGCGTCAGCCCGGAGAGGGCATGCAGGACCTGGTCGAGATCTTCGGGTCCGAGCGTCACCTCGAACCGGTGCTTCGATCGCAGCGTATGGAGCACCCGATGCAGCATCTGCCTCAACTCGTCCTGCTGCGGGAGACGCAAGTGCAGCGGCACCGTCAAGCGACTGAGCTCGCCCGCGAGCGCCATGCCCTCGCCCGAGAGGACGATGATGGAGCGGCTGCGGCTGAACGCCTGCGCGGCCTCCTTGAACGCACGGATCGTGCTGGGATCGGACAGGTGGACCTGGAGGTCCTTCAGGTGGAAGATCCCCTCGACCGTCAGCGTCGCGAGGTGACGAAGGAGCGTCAGCGGGTTGCTCGTGCCGTGAATCATCCCCTGGCCGTCGATGCGCTGCAGTCCCCGCGTGACGGTCCAGGTGAACAGCGGCAGGCGCAACTCGGCGGCCACCGCCCGGAGCAGGTCCTCGACTCGCTCCTCCTCCTCCGAGTGCACCGTCGCGACCGGGTGCATCGAGGCGACGAGCGTTTTCAGTTCGTGCAGCAGGGATCCAGACATTCACAGAAATTATCGGCTGTTACGTCCTGGTGCTGGACGGAGGGCCGCCCGTCTGGTATGACTCTCCGGCCCACTCCCGTTCTTGCCCGAAAGGCCTCCCATGCTGACCGCGCGTCACCGGTCCGTCTCGCTCGCGGCCGTGCTCCTGCTGCTCACCCAGGCGGGTTCCAGTCAGTCTCCGGGAGGGTCGCCGGACCTGGTCATCAGCCAGGTCTATGGGGGTGGCGGCAACACAGGCGCTCCCCTCAACGCCGACTTCATCGAGGTGTTCAACCGCGGCACGGCGCCGGTGTCGTTGAACGGGCTGTCGCTGCAGTATGCCAGCGCCACGGGAACCGGCGCGTTCGGCTCGCCCGGCATCACGCGGCTGCCGGACGTCATGCTCGCCCCCGGGCAGTACTTCCTCGTGCGCGAGGCGAGCGGCACCAACGGGGCGCCGCTGCCGCAGCCGTTCTACACGGCCGGTTCGCCGATCGCGATGGGGGCCGGGGCCGGCAAGGTCGCCCTCGTGCGCGGCACGTCGTCGCTCGGGTGCAACGGCGGATCGACGCCGTGCGGCCCGGCGCAACTGGCAAGCATCATCGATCTCGTCGGCTACGGCAACGCCAACTTCTTCGAGGGAAGCGGCACCGCTCTCGGCGCAAGCAACACGACGGCCGTGATCCGGAACGACGGCGGCCGGATCGACACGGACGACAACCGCGCCGACTTCACGAGCGGCGCGCCGAACCCGCGCAATACGGGCAATGCGATTGCGCTGTCCATCGATGATGTCACCGTCGCGGAGGGCAACGCGTCGAACCCGGTCGCGACGTTCACGGTGAGCCTCAACAGCCCGGCCCTCGTGCCGGTCAGCTTCACCATCGAGACCGTCGACGAGACCGCGATCGCCGGACTCGATTACGTTGCGCAACCGTCCCAGACGATCGCGATTGCCGTCGGCGAGCGAACGGCGGCCTTCGACGTCACGATCCTCGCCGACTTCGCGATCGAGCCGGACGAGACCTTCGCCGTCGTCCTGACGAACGTCACGGGCGTCGCGGTGGCCGACGACCGCGGCATCGGCACGATCCTGAACGACGATCTCCCGGTGTATGCGATTCACGAGCTGCAGGGCGCCGGCGCCTCGTCACCGTACGGGGGCGAGCGTGTGGCGACGACGGGCGTCGTCACCGGGCTGAAAGCGAACGGCTACTTCATGCAGACGCCTGACGACGCGGTGGATGCGTTCCCCGAGACCTCAGAAGGCATCTTCGTCTTCACCGGCTCGGCGCCGGCCGTCAGTATCGGAGACGAGGTTGGGGTCACCGGCCTGGTCGTGGAGTTCCGTCGCGCCTCCGACGCGCGGCCGGGCACGCTGACCGAGATCGGCGGCACGGTGCAGACCACGGTGCTCTCGTCCGGCAACCCGCTTCCCGCGGCGGTGGACGCGGCGACCTTCGATGCGTCTGCGGCGGACCGTACGGCGCAGCTCGAGCGATACGAGGCCATGCTCGTGCGGGCCGCGGCCCTGGAGGTGGTTGCGCCGACGAACGGGTTCGGCGAACTGTACGGCGTCATCCCCGGAACGCCGCGTCCGTTCCGCGAGCCCGGCATCGACGTTGCCGACACCATGCCGGCCGACGCGGCGTCACCGGCCACGATTCCCCGATTCGACGGCAACCTCGAGCGGATCATGGTGGACACCGACGAAGCGCTGAGCGGACCCGGCGGCACGCGGCGGCCGGCCGTACAGGCGGCGACGGGCGCCACGCT
>JBOGIW010000420.1:0-2046 GCA_050748045.1 Vicinamibacterales bacterium
ATGTTGTACTGGTAGAAGAACACGCCGAGCCGGACGCGTCTCGACGTGAAGCGCGTGGCCAGATCGAACTGGATGCTCGTCTCGGGCTCGAGGTCCGGGTTGCCGGTGATGAAGCCGCGGCCCGACGGCCCGCGGAAATACCGGTCGGAGAGCACCGGATCGCGGAACCCCCGTGACACCTGCGCTGTGATGTTCACGCGTCCGAACGGACCGGCCGTGATCGAGCCGTACCCGGAGCCAGCGCTGTTCGACGTCGAGCGGTTGCCGAAGAAGCCGCCGGTGTTCTCGGTCGTGATGCGGTCAAGACGGACGCCGCCTCCCATGATGAAGAGGGGCCCCAGCGGGATCTCGGCGCTCCCGAACACGCCGGTATCCGTCCGGTGTGCGTTCTCGATGGAAACAGTCGTCGTGTCCAGCAGGAGCTGGCCGGCGGGATCCCACGCGCGGATCGTGTCGAGCGCCTCCAGCCCGAAGCGGCCGTTCACGTCGACGCCGAGCTCGACGCGGCTGGACCAGACCGGTCGTTCGGCGGTTGCGCGGACCTGGAAATCCTTCGCCGAGAGGTCGCCGCGCTCGAGGCTTCGGCCAGTCGACGCGGTCGCGAACCGGTCCTGATCCGTCACTTGCGTGTAGGCACCGACGTAGCTGTCGATCGCGATTCGTGAGAACCCGGACACGTTCGAGAGGCCGTAGTTCATCGTCAGACGATGGGAGTTCTCGGTCGGGTAGAAGAAGCGGACGGCGCGTGAGTTGCTGCGCGGACGCTCGATGTTGAGCCCGAAGTCGCCTTGCCATCCCACGCCGAGCGTCCCTCGGCCGAGCTCGTGATCGACGCGTGCGAGGAAGCCGCGGTCGGTCGCGCCGGAGTTGAAGACCGAGCCCTCGGGGCTGCGATAGTCGTTCAGGTCGCGATAGTGCGCCTGGAACATCACGCCGCCGCGCGCCACTCCTTTCGAGAGCTCCACGCCCACGCGACGATCGGGAATGCCGGCGCCGAGCATGCCCATGGCGCGCATGGCCAACGGGGACGCAGGCGCCGCACGGCGCGTGCGCGCGTAGATGACACCGCCGAAGGCGTCCGATCCATACGCCACGGAACCGGGCCCGCGCGACACTTCCACGCTTTCCAGCACGAACGGATCGAGAAAGGTCGCCGAGGGACCTGCTCGGCGCTCGGAGGTGACGCGCGCGCCGTCGATAAGGATGAGGGTGCGCCCTCGCGCCATGCCGCGAACGGCAGGCACGGAAGCGTGCCCCTCCGACACCTGCGACACGCCGGGCACGTTCTCGAGCGCCTGCATCAGGTTGACAGGCTGACGACTCATGAGGTCGGCGTTCGTGAGCAGCGTCGCGCCGCTGCCGGGAGTCGTCTGGATGTCGGGCGCGGCGCCCCCGGTGACCGTGATCGATTCAGACACGAGCGGACTCACCTCGACGACGAGCGGACCGTCCGTGGGAACCGCCTCGATGAGGACCGGCTTGGTGTAGCGCTCTCCGCTCAGGACGACGAGCACCTCGAAGGGCGGCGTGGGATCGGGCTGCCACGTGAAGCGTCCGTTGGCGTCGGTGATCACCTTGCCGGGCCGGCCGAGGATCGAGACCTCCGCGTTCACCAGGGGCGCCCGCGTCTCGCGGTCGACGACGAGCCCCTGAAGGGCGAGCGCGGGATGAGCGAAGCCGAACAGGATGAGGAAGATGGAGAGGCGGCGGACCGACGGCATGGAGACGGTACTGTAGCCACGTGTGCAGAGCTACTACCAGCGATCGTAGTGGGTCAGAACAGGTGCTGGACGGAGCCGACGAACGCAGGCGACGAGCGATCGGCCTTCAAGACGAATGCGATTACCGGTCAGAAGAGGTGCTGGACGAGGAGCTCGAGGCCGCCGTGGAGCGCCTTGGGCAAGGGAGTGGCCAGCATCAGACCGGCGAGCGCTGCACAGGCGCCCGCAGCCAGCGGCCACGTGTGGGCGTCGAGCTGGCGCTCGCCGGGCGTGAAGGCCAGGAGGCGGCGCACGCGCACGTCGAGGCTGCCGCCATCATGAATCG
>JBOGIW010000421.1:0-22854 GCA_050748045.1 Vicinamibacterales bacterium
CGGGTATGGCGCGCAGGCGAGACAAATCCGGCTGTAGACGCCGGATGGATTCCTCGTCATCCAGCTCCACCAGGTAATCGAAGCGACTCTTGCCCGTATACCTGGGGAGCGCGCCGAGGGCCTCGACCAGGCCCGAAGGCGATTCGACCGGCTCCTCCGGCGTGATGGGGAAGTCCAGCTCGATCCAGTCACCGGAGCGAACCGCCGTCAACAGCCCACTGCGGGTGTGAAATCGAGCCGGCTCGGTAGGCGCGAGCTGGCCGGTTTCCCAGAGGGCGTGTGCGCTCGCGAGCGTGGCATGTCCGCAGAGATCGACCTCGCACGTTGGAGTAAACCAGCGCAGCGCGAACGCGCCATCGCGCGGATGTACGAAAGCGGTTTCCGAGAGGTTCATCTCGCGCGCAACCTTGCGCATCCATTCGGCATCGGCCGCGCGTGGCAGGATGCAGACCGCCGCCGGATTCCCTTGGAACGGCTCGGACGTAAACGCGTCCACCTGAATGATGGGGAGCATCATGGCGAATGACGCAGGGATAACCATCGGCCACGACTGCGTCGATATCGTGCCGATGCCCTTACTCCGCGCTTCTAAGTACCACGATGACCATGCCGGCGACAGATCCGGATTCGCACTTTCCGGTAGTCCGGATGCCATATGCCCGCTGTCGTGCGCATTGTGATGCGCACAAGCCGGCAACGGGGCTCGGCTAGACTGCGATTGAAAGGAACAGGCGAGCCATGCGGGGTTGGGAGTTCACCCTTGCGGTCGATCGTGCACATCCGCTGCCCGTCTTCCTGCAGATTGCCAAGGCGATCGCCGACGATGTCAGGCGTGGGCGACTGAAGCCAGGCGACAGGCTGCCGGGAACTCGAACTCTGGCCCGGACGCTGCAGGTACACCGCAATACCGTGATCGCCGCCTACGAGGAACTGGCCGCCGAGGGCTGGACGACCGCCTTCCGGGCGCGCGCGACGTTCATCGCCCGTGCGCTCCCGGATCCTCGGCCCCGGAAGTTCGCGTCGGCCATCGCGATTCGAGACGTGATCCCAGGCCGCGTGACGTACGACCTGCGGCCAACGCCACCCGCGTTCGTCCCTGTGTCGGGTGAGACCGCGCGGAGCGCTTTGCCCCTGGCGGCTGACGGCCCGGACGTACGGCTGTTCCCGGCCAGCGCGATGGCGCGCGCGTATCGGCGCTCGCTGCGCCAGCAGACGCGAACCGTGCTGGGCCACGCGCCGGCCGAAGGGCACCCGCGGCTGCGAGCGGCGCTCGCGGACATGCTCACGGCGACGCGTGCCGTGGCCGCCGGTCCGGATTCCGTCATGGTCACGCGTGGCAGTCAAATGGCGCTCGCGCTGGCCGCGTTCGCGCTGTTCGATACCGGTCATCTGGTGGTGGTGGAGGACCTCGGGGTGCGCGCCGCGTGGGAGGCGTTTCGCCTGGCCGGCGCTCGGGTCGTGGCGGTGCCCGTGGACCGCGAAGGGCTGCGCATCGACTCGCTGCGCGAGCTGGCACGACGTGAGCCGATACGTGCCGTGTATGTCACGCCGCACCACCAGTACCCGACGACGGTGACGCTGAGTCCCCGAAGGCGCATCGAGCTGCTCGAGTTGGCCCGAGAGGCGCGTTTCGCGATCATCGAGGACGACTACGATCATGAGTTTTGCTACGAAGGCCGGCCTGTCCTGCCGCTTGCAAGCGTCGACCGTTGCGGGTGTGTCGTCTACGTCGGCACCTTCTCCACCGTGCTCGCGCCAGGTCTTCGGATCGGTTATGTCGTCGCACCCGTCCCGCTCCTGGAGCAGATGTCCACGTACCGTGCCTTCCTGGATGCTCAGGGCGATCACGCGGTCGAGGCCGCCGTGGCGGAACTTCTGGAGGATGGCGAGCTGCGGCGCCATCTTCAGCGGGCGAGGCGCATCTACGTGAGCCGCCGCGACCTGTTGATCGAGACGCTGCGCGCGGAGCTGGGCGGCGTCCTCACGTGCGATGTGCCCAGCGGCGGGACGGGGATCTGGGCCCACGTCGATCCGACGATAGACGTCGACCTCTGGGCGGCTCGTGGTCCGGATCATGGCGTCGTGTTCCATGCGGCGCGGCGGTTTGCCTTCGACGGCCGCTCACGACCCTACGTCCGGCTGGGTTTCTGCAGCCTCGACGAAACCGAGCTTCGTGACGCCGTCCGGCGTATGGCCAGAGCGCTACCATCACGCCGGGAACGCACGTACCCGTGTTGTCAGCCGAATCAGATGTGTTCCTGAATTGGGATACCGGTGCGGCTCCCGGTCGGCGGCGCGCCCCAGGCCTACCGGCCCTCGACTGACGCTCACCGGCGCGCGGCATCGACACGACGCGCGCAACTGATGCCGGGACGCCAGTTCTGCGAGTTGTCCCCCAACCCTCTGATCGGTGGAGGCTTCGAACAGGACGCGGTGCTCCGCCTGTTCTGCAAAAGGCGTTTCGACGATCCGGCCCGTGGCGCTCTCGCGCCACGGTCCGCCGCGATCGCGCAACAGCGTCCACATGTCCTCGAGTCGCGCCACGGGCGGCAGGCACGCGATTTCGACCGCGTGCGCGAGTTCGTGCGCCAGTGCGCCCAGCTGCAGCAGCGGTTCAGTTCTGTGGCTGCTGTCGAACTCGAGGTAGATGCGGATCGTCGTTGCGTCCACGAACACCTGACCCTGCCCTCTGCGCCTGTGCGTGCGCCAGAGCATGTGATTCGAGTGTAGATGAACCGTTACGGTCAGCGTCGTTCTGAGCACCGCGAGCATCTGCTTCATCGTCGCGGAGCGGTTCGTCAGGTACCGCAGCCGCTCGTACGCGAGCCGATCTTCGGCGTGGACGAACACGGAATGCCGAATCAGGTCGTCATCCTGGGAGCTATCCGTGCCGGCGGAGAGTCCTTGAGCGGCCACCTGGGATGGAAATGGCCATGCGGCCGTCAGCAGAAGGCCGGTGGTCAACGCAATCAGTCCGCTCACGCTCCGACGGAACGCGCTCGCCAGCATGCAACTCGGTCCTGAACACTCGATGGGCGTCAGGATGGCAGCGGCGCCGGCCGCCGCGAAGATCCAGATTTGAGATACCCGGCCAGCCGGAACTCTGTATCTGTCCGTGTGCTGTGACACTGGCCTGACCTGATTGCGAGATCTGGATCTGGAACAGGAGCTCGACTCATGGACTTATGGGGCGCCGGGTCAGCAAGACCTTCGCGGAGGGTCGATGGCGCACACGCACATGGCCGACGACTTCGACGTGGTCGTCCGAACGGGCATCTACAACCGATTCGTCGAGACAGGACGCGCGCCAGAGGTGAGGCAGCTCGCGGACGCGCTGCATGCATCGGAGCGGGACGTGCGAGGAGCGCTGAAGCGGCTGGCCGATGGCCACATCATCGCGTTGCAGCCCACGGGCGAAATCCTGATGGCAGATCCCTTCTGGGCGATCCCGACGGCCTTTCACGTTGAAGGGGGCACGAGATCCTGGTGGGCCGGATGCATCTGGGAGGCGCTCGGCATTCCCATTCTGATCGGCGCGGACGCGGACATCTACACGAGCTGCCCGGATTGCGGCGAGGCGATGCTGCTGCAGGCCAGAAACGGCGCGCTCCTCCCGTCGCAAGGCACCATACACTTCACGGTCCCGGCACGACACTGGTGGGACGACGTCGTCTTCACGTGAAAAACGATGCTTCTCTTCCGGTCGGAGGAGCACATCGATCCCTGGCGGCGGCGCTGGAACCTGCCGTTCGGCGCAACCTTCTCGCTCGGGCAGTGCTGGCTGCTCGCCGAAGCCTGGTACGCGGGGAGGTTGAGGCCCGAGTGGCGCCGGAAGACCACGGAGGAAACAGAGGAGCTCTTCGCCAGCCTTGGCCTGTCGTCGCCGTTTTGGAAGCTGCAGTGATGAAGGTGTGAGGCCCGCGAGTCTGGCTAATCAGCCCTGGGCCAGCAGGCGATGGAGCAGTGTGGCCAACTGACCGACACCGCGGGACGATTTCTGTGACCCAGGGTCGGGAAGGAGCGGTGAATCGCACGGCCTTGAGGCCGTGAAGGCCGTCGGGCGTTGAAGGCAGCGCGTTTTCTCGTGAGCAGCCATGTCGAACGAGGCTGTCTACGCGGCTGGCTTGTTGAATCGGGCTCTGGATCCGGCCACGCAGCCGCCCGAGATCCAGGGGTTCCTGTGCGCGGAACTGGAGCTCCTTCACGAAGTCATCGTGGAAGGCATGCGGGTTATCGACGACGGCTGCGGCACGCGGCTCCTGTCGATCTATTCGGAGGCCTCGGTGCCGTCCCGGCGGGAGTGGTATCGCCGCCTGGGACACGCCGTCCTGGAGGAGACCCGCGAGTATCTCTGGACGGAAGGCGGCTTTCGGTCGGAGCACTTTTCAGAGGCCCGCCTGCGGGCCCTCGTCGGCGACTGCACCATTCGTTCACTCGCCGATATTGCCTTCGTCGTCACGTTCTGAGGCGCGACATCTCCCTTTAATGAACGGCGAACGGTAGAGGCGTCGGGAGGCTCCTCATGAAGAACCTGTTGGATCGTGTAGCCCAGGAGGCGGGCGCCTTCGATGAGCTTCGGCGCGACCTTCCCGTCGTGCCGACGGTCGGTCCCGAGGACATCCATGCGCATCTCGGCGCCAGGTACGGATTCGACCGCCCGGTCCCCCATCGATCTCGGCGCCGGCCACGCAGCGCCAACGAATCGCTCACCGGACGGATTGTGACGGCGCTTCGGTCGAATGCGCTGCTGAATGAATCGCCTGGCGCCGGTTACCTCGATCGGCAGTGGCCGCAACCGTTCAAGGAATCCGGCGCATGGCCCCTGAAAAGTCTGCGCCAAGCGTTCTTGAGTGGCGCGATGGAGCGGCTCCTCGACGTGGATGCGTACTTGAAGGCGAAGATCCCCGATTTGGCGATTTCGGGCTGGCCTCCGGTGCCGACTCGAGCGGCACGTACCAGCACGTGTGGTTCGAGGAGGAAGTCGGGGCTGACGAGGTCACGATCGATGCAGACGTCTACCTGCTGACGAAAGCGCGGGCAAAAGCTCTGAAGACATCCGCCGCGGTTGTAGGTGCGGGCGCCGGCACGGTTCCGGTGCCTGGCGTCTCTCAAATGATCCCAATCACGTCGTTGCCGCCGGTGGAACCTCCGGCCGGTTCCGGGGTCGGGGCGTGAGCTGATGGCTGCGCTGCAGGAGCTTGGACTGGAAGGTCGATTTCGCATCGAGTAAGTAGGTTGTCCAGTGCGGCCGTGCGGAAAACTCGCTCACGCGGAGCGAGCAGAGTTCAACCTGCGTAGCTTTTAATTTATCGCTGGGGTTGTACGGTGTCGCGTCCGGGAACGGGTGTTACCGGTCACGGAGCGGTGATCCCCTGGTTCCGGCCCCGCAGCGGGCCCGAGGCATCCGTCAACATTTGGCGACTCATGCGGAACCAATCCGAAGGCCTCTTAGCGCGCTAAACTGCTGCAATCATGGCCGGCCGTTCGACACAGTGGACGCGTTACTGGAACCCGCCCTCCTGTCCAGGCGTGAGCTGTCTTGATGCTGCGTTTACCTCGCAGCATTTCGCGCCGCACTCACATGAGGCCCTTGTCATTGCCGTGACCGAGGCCGGAGGGTCGTCGTACAAGAGCCGCGGCCGTTCGGCAGAGGCGACTCCGTCCGTGCTGCTCGTCTTCAACCCGGCTGAGCCGCACGAGGGGCACATGCGAGACAGCCGCTACTGGCATTACCGTGCCCTGTATCTGGCGAGGCCCGCGCTCGAGGCCTTGGTGCCCGCGCTCGGGATGACGCGCGTGCCGGGCTTCACCAGCAACGCGGTCGCGAACGCGCGCCTGATCCGCGCGTTTGCGGGTGCGCACCGCGAACTCGACCACGGCGATCCGTCACTCGGGCGCGAGCGGCTGATTGAAGCCTGCGGGCATCTGTTCTCCAGCTACGCCGCCGCTGACGCGTCTCCAGCGACGGATCTACGCCGTGAGCGCACGCATGTTGATACGGCGCTGGCGATGATCCGTGCGCGCTTCCGGGAGCGGATCATGGTCGACGAGCTCGCGACGGCTGCCGGCCTGTCCGCGTTTCAGCTGATTCGACAATTCAACCGGCTCACAGGGATGCCGCCGCATGCCCATGTGCTGCGCGCCCGCCTTCATGAGGCGATTCGGCAAATGCGGTATGGAGCAGGACTCGGCGAGGCGGCTGCGGCGTCCGGCTTCTATGACCAGAGCGCCCTGACACGACACTTCCGCCGCGCGTACGCCATCACGCCGGGGCAATACATGCGCGCCCGCCGCGTGGGCGCATAGGGAGCAGGGACCCCACCCGCAATTTTCGCCAAGACGCGCCGGTCGCTCCCCTCCTATCCTGACGCGGGAGGATGGCGATAGCCAGGCCGCTGTATCACGACGCCGTCGCGACTCTGACAACCGAAACCCAAGTAATTGACAGCCGGCCCGGGGGCGGTTCGGCTGGTGTACGGGTCGCGCTCGACGATATCGCTGATCTGGTGAAGTGATGCGGGATAACGCGGAGCTGGGCGTGCGAATCGCGTTCATCGGCGCCGGCCGCGTGGCGGCGACCCTTGCGCAAGCCGTGCACTTCGCCGGCCTGCACGTCGCTGCAATCTTCAGCCGCGACAATCGGGACGCGGAAGATGTCGCTGCGCGGATTCCCGGAGCAACCGTTCCGGCCACGGCACAGGCGGCGGCTGACGCGAGCGATTTGGTCTTCCTGACGGTTCCAGACGATGCGATCGAGACGGCCTGCGCGGGAGTCGCGTGGCGACCTGGTCAGTCGGTGGTCCACTGCAGCGGCGCCACGGAACTGGACGCCCTGCGCCAAGCCAGGCACGCGGGCGCGTTCGTAGGGGCATTTCACCCGTTGCAGATGTTCGCGAACCCTTCCGTCGCGCTCGACACCCTGCCCGGGTGCACTGTCACGATCGACGCCGAGGCGCCGCTGGCCGACATGCTGGAAGGTATCTGCCGGCGGCTCAGATGTCGACCGGTGCGCCTGCCACCAGGACGGCGCGCGCTCTATCACTCGTCGGCGTACTACGTCGGCCCGTTCCTCATCGCGCTGATGCACGAAGCCGTACAGATCTGGCGCGTGTTGGGAATGTCGGAGCGCGACGCGCTCGTGGCCCTGGTGCCGCTGCTCGAGGGCACGATTGCGGCAGTCATGGATGGGGGGCTTGCGCAGGGTATGGGCGGTTGCGTGGCCCGCGGCGATATCGGCACGGTCAAACGGCATCTCGCGGCCCTTGAGGCGTTCTCGCCAGACATGGCCGCGCTGTATCGTCAGCTGGCCATACGCACGATTCCGCTCGGTCTCGCGCGAGGCACGCTGTCCGCTGACGCAGCGAGAAACATACGTGCCGTTCTCGAGGCGCGCTAAATGGCCGGTTCGCTGGTCGCGTGCCACTGAACTACCGGACGATCCAACGGGTCGTGAGTAACGCCGCACCCGCGAGAATCGAAACGGGAACGCGTGCGCGGGCGTCGAGGTCGTCGGCCTCCTCGGGACCCTGTGTTCGCAGCCCTTTTTCGCAGTCGTTCGGCGATACCGTGATCAGCCGGTTCGCGCAGTCCACAACCACGGCTGCACCGCCTGTGATCGCCCTGCGCGGCTCGGGACCGCGCCGCCTGGTCGCCGGCGCCGGGCAGCGAGTGGCTCGCCGTGACGATGGCGCCGGGCGGCGGATTGAACACCCAGGTATACGTCGTACGCTCAGACGGCACGGGGCTGCTGCGCCTGACCGACGGCGGACAGGACAACGACGCGTTCAACGCCTGGAGCGATGACGGCACCAGGATCTACATCGATATGTGATAGCGCCCTCTGGAGATACGCTCGCTCTGAATTCGTTAAGCGACACCGGATCGTGCCCGTCAGGAGCATTCAGGGCGAGTAGCCCCCTGACTCCCCCCGTTGCAAACTCGTTGCAAACCGACGAGCGAAAGCTGGCGCGCCCTGCAGGACTCGAACCTCCGACCTCCTGGTTCGTAGGGTGATTTCGCGGACCGACCCGAGACCACCTCAGCGATTTCCCCTGATTTTTCGGCCTGTTTTTGAAGGGTGAGGCAACTGGTTGCCACCCCAGACCGTGACGGCGTGTCACACCTGTGTCACACCGCAACCGGCTGGTCCCCTGCCTAAAATGCCTCTCTTTGACGGGTGTCATTCGCACGTGTAAGATGACACCTATGGTCAAGACCCAAGTCTATCTGCGAGATGAAGAGCTCGATGCCTTGCACAACGTGGCAGAGCGGTCGGGGCGCAGCGTTGCCGATCTCGTGCGCGAGGCGGTCCGACGAGTGTGGCTACGTCCGGATGCGCAGGGACCCGTTGCGCTGTGGGACGGCCCACCGGCGCACACCTCCGTTGAGCATGACCACATCTACGACGAGCCGTAGGACCTCCCTTCCCGCCCTCCTGATCGCATGCGCACCGGCGAGATAGTCTTTGTCGACACCGGTGCGTGGATAGCGCTCGCGCTGACGCGCGATCCGTTGCACGCTCGGGCGCGTGCCACCTGGGAGCAGTTGCTTGGCGACGGCGTCCGGTTCCAGACCTCCGTTCCTGTCATCCTGGAGACCTTCACGTTTCTGGACCGTAATGCTGCACGGGACGTGGCGCTGGCGTGGAAGGATTCGCTGAACACGGTTCCTCACCTGAAGGTCTTGCCGTCTACAGCGAAGGATCTCGAGCAGGCGTGGGCGTACTTCGAGCGGCCGGACCTACATAAGCTGTCGGCAGTCGATGCTGTCAGCTTTGTCTTGATGACCCAACGCCGTATTCGGGTGGCGTTTGCGTTCGACTCGCATTTCGCGACCGCGGGGTTCCGGATGGTCGGCTGACGCAGTCTTTTGCTGCGCTCGGCGCTTTGTCTCAAGGAGCGCGAACCAGGAACTCGACTTTCACAGCGTCATACGGAAAGACCACGCCGCCGCCAGGCGCGCGGTCGAGGACACCAGCGTTGAGGAGCGCCCTGACGTCGCTCTGCACCGCCTTGACGTCGCGGCCGACTCGGCGCGCGGCCTCTCGGACGGAACCGGACCCGCCCCGCACAACGCCTTGAGAAGCTTCCAGCGTTTGTGACCTGCCGGAGTTCTTCGGACCAGTGGTCACTGGAGGATGGCGCTGACCGGGCCGGTTTGTAGTTCTTCGCTTTTCACGTCAGCGCGAGCCGCAATTCCACTTTGTCGAACGTCACCACGGGCTTGAGCGTGCGCCTCACGAGGTGCAATCCCGATCTTCAGAGTCTTCTTCATTCAACGCCCTTCTTCTTCTTCTTCAGGATCGCGTCGACCTCGCGCCAGAAATGGTCCATCAACGTGTCGGCGTCGCGATAGTAGGCAGTCGACCGCGTCGAGATTCCCAGGACTGCGCCTCTCCGCATCACGCTTTCGCCCGCCCCAATCGTCGAACAAGTGACGGTCGTATCTGCATCGCGCCAGGAGGAGCTGCGTGAGGCGTTGAACACCCGTGTGGACGTGGTGACGCGCAGCCGCATCGACGAGACCGGTGGTCATGAAACCGTTGGCGAGGTCCTGCGAGAGCTGCCCGGCGTTGTGACGCGGCGAGGCTCCGAAACCGCAGGAGCCGCGGGGGAGCAGATTCAGGGAATCGACTCCCGGCAGATTCTGATCCTGATCGACGGACAACCCATCGTTGGTGCGCGAGGCATCAAGCGCGGCGGAATTATCAACCTCGATCGACAGTCCACGGCACGCCTCGAACGCGTGGAAGTCGTCAACGGGTCCGCCTCGGCGTTGTATGGCTCGGATGCACTCGGTGGCACGGATGTCCGCGGTGGCCTCCGCCATGATCTCCGCGGCGGCTTCTCGGCGCTCGTGACGGTGGACAACCTGACCGACAGCCAGGAGCTCGTGTCGCTGCTCTCGGTGAAAGGACAAGACCGCCACTAGCTTGTCCACAGCGAGCTGGATGTTCGCGCGCGTCGCCATTCCAAAGGCGACTTCTGTGACTCAGGAGAGTGAAACACTCGGTAAGGATTCCGAACTAGCTTCAACACTTGCACAAGGCAAGCCGGTAATCGCGGTCTAGTTCCGCGTCCGCACGCAGCGTGTATCCGAGTGGCTTCGCACCCACGTCGAGCACCTTCGAATCATCGACGAGCAATTGTGGCGGCGGGTGCAGGCAAGGCGACATCAGGCGGAGGGCCGCGCGCTGCGCTTCGCAGATGGTCGTATGTCCGGCCGTCCGCCGAAGTTCGCCGTGCAGAACCTACTCGCCGGAATCGCGACGTGTGGCGTGTGCAGCGGCGGCATGGTGGTCGAGTGGAGCAACAACCGCAAGGGCCGCTATGCCTACTACATGTGTCATCGGCGCCGGCATCACGGCCACAGCTGCACGAACGCGCTGCGCATGTCCGTGACCGACATGAACGAGGCCGTGTTGCAGGCCATCGAGGCTCACGCGCTCACGCCCGAGGCCATCGTCCAGGTCATCGAGTTGACCGAGCGCGACGACCTCCGCGAACAACTGAATGCGTTGGAACGCGAACGAAAGAGCGTGGACACCCGTATCGCACGGCTAGTCGCTGCCATTGAAAGCGCCGGCGACGTGCGGTCCCTCGCTGACAAACTGCGCGAACTCGAGGCCCGGCGCACCGCGATCGACCTCGAACTGCGCGGCCTGCAACCGTTGCCGCGCTTGGCGCCGAAGGTGATCGAAGATCGGCTGGCCGAGTAGCGCCGCTTGTTGCGTGCGAGCACAACGCAAGGTCGCGCGGTGCTCCAGCGCGTGCTGCGCGGTCGCGTCACGTTCACGCCAACTGCGGATGGGGCGGGCTACACGTTCGAGGCACCCACGCGGTTTGACAAGCTGTTCACCGGTATCGCAGTCTCGCGTCCGGCCTTCATCGACTTGGGGAATCGCGGCGCCGAGCACATCGGTCCCGCCGACACGTTTGACGCGGACTACGGACAGCTACTGGAGCGGGCGATGGTCGCAGGTAAAAGGTGGCGCGCCCTGCAGGACTCGAACCTGCGACCACCTGGTTCGTAGTTCTGGAGGAGGCAGAACGCACTGGGTACGACCGGTAACTGCCACGTCCTATTTCGGCCAGAAACCGGGAAGTCCGGCCGTCCGGCGAACACGACCGTGTACGACTGTTTCCTACCAGGAGTGGGCACAACATTGGGCACAGCGGGTGCCTCATGGATGTGCCTGCCGTGGCCGCCAACACCCGAATCAGTCCGACACGATGATCCCACCTTGACCAGGATGCCTCTACGGTGTTATACGGTGCTTCACATGACGCCGAGCACGCGGAAGCAGACCAACTTCCGGATCGACCCCGACATCATGGAAGGGTTGCAGTCCGTGAAGGAGCGTGACGGCATACCGATCTCCGAACAGCTACGACGAGCACTCCGCGCCTGGCTTGAGACGAAAGGAGCAACCTCGAAGAAACCGCCGAAATCGAAAAAGTAACCCTGCGGAAACGGAGCGCGCGAGTGTTGTGAGCACCCGCGCACCCCTGAGCCCGCCGACTGCATGAACAGCCGGACGGACCTGCTACCGAGTGTAGCAGCCGAGCCGGCGCATCCCAAGAAAGGGAGAGCGCCCCATGCCGACCCCCCGATCCGCGCGCCGACCGCGCCCACAGGCCGCGCCGGCCCTCCGCGACCCGCGCCTCGTGGCGTTCCTGATGTACGTGACCGGCAAGAGCCCGCAGGACGACGACGACGGCCATCTGGCCGCTCGTTTCGCCCAGGCCGTCGCCGATGCCCGCGCGTTGCTCGCGCGTCGGCCGCTCACGACGGCGTTCGACGATGAACGCCGGCCGGGCACGTTGGCGCCATACGTGCTGGTCGCCATGCGCCGCCATGCCGAACTGCGGCCCTTGCTTGACCCGTTCCAGCACCTCGGCTTCCCCGAGGACCGCCCCATCACGACGACGATCGTGCCGTTCCGCTTCCTCGTCGATGCCTGCGTGGACGAGGCCATGGTGCGCGGCGCCGCCGTGATGTACCTGCTGGCGGAAGACGGCACGCGATGACGGGCCGGACGACGCGCCGAGCGCCACGCGCGCAGGCCACGACGTACGAACTCCCGCCGCTCGTCGCCGCGCTCTACCGCGCGGCCACCAACAACACGCGCCTCGACGAATCATTCGCGCGCGCCTACCATCACGCGCCGCTCGTCGTCGACGAACTGAACGCCGGCGAAGGCTGGCCGCACTACGGCCTGATCGATGCCCTTAGCGGACTCGGTGCCGCCCGCAGGAACGCCGGGCAACACCCCGACATCGCCGATCTGGTCGTGCCTCGTGACGACCCGCGCCGCGACGACATGGCCCGCGCCGTCGCCGTCCTCTCCCGAGTAGACGTGGACTTGATCTCCGGCATCGCCAGCCCGATGGCCGATACCGGTTTCGAGGTTGGTTTCGCGCTCGCGTGCTATTTGCTCACGTCCGAGCACCCGCGCCGGATCATGTTCACGAAGAAGGCGGGCCAGTAATGGCCCCCCGTTCCTCGCCCCACCCGGAACGACGACGGCCGGCGCTTCGAGATGCCGCGCTTCCCGCGCCAGCAGATCGACGCGCTGCCCGCCGCCGATGCCCGAGGTCAACGACCGACCCGAGCTTGCAGTCGTTCCAGTACGACCTTGGCAAACTCTTCAAGTACTTCGCGGTTGAGACTGCTTGACCAGATTCCTGATGATCTCCCGCTGTCGGTTGGTTCCGACCGCGCCGTAGCTGTAGAAGGTCGTCAGCACCCCTTCGTGTCCGAGGTTCTGACTCCACGCCTTGAACTGCTCCGGCGTCTGGCACAGTGTTTCGCCGAGCGCGACCAGCGTGCTCCTGAAACTGTGCGGATTGAAGTAGGGCAGTCCCGCTGCGGTGAACGCCTCCCGGAAGATTCCCCGAATCGGCGCAGCCGTCCGCCAGTGTTCGCGCTTCAGGCCCGACGCCTGAAACTGGTGCGCCGGGCCGACGACGGTCTGCGTCGCCGGAAACAGCGGGTCGTCGTTGCCCCACAACTGCTGCACGCGCAGGTACGTGGCCCAGTCCTCGACGATCCCCCGCAGGTCGTCGCCCACTTGGAAGAAGAACGTCGTGAAGGTCTTGCTGAACTTGGTCTTCACCTCGCGGGCGTCCTGGTAGACGCACCCGTCGCGCAGGTCGAGGTGCTTCAGCTTCATCGAGGCGATGGCGCTGTCCCGCGCCCCGGTCAGGAGCGTGAACGTGACCAGGGCACGGTTCCGCCGTTGGATCTCGGTCTCCGCGGGCATCAGGTCGATGACGTGTCGGACCTGCTCCAGCGTGGGGCCCGGCCGCTCGCGCCGGGCGGTGGCGACCCGCACGTCCTTCTCGGAGAGGTTGAAGTACTCGGCGTCCGAATACTTGAGACGCGACTTGTACCCCGGTTGCCCTGCTAGCCATTGGAAGAATCGCTTGAGGTGCGCCAGCGTGGCGTACAAGGTCGCCTTGCTCAGGGGCTTGCCGGTCCGCTGGCTGCGTTGCGCGGCCAGGTGCTTCTTGAAGGCAACGGCCAGCTCGACGCGGAAGGTCTTGAAGTCGCGGTGCCGGGTGTCAGCCTCGAACCGCGCCAGGCTCTCGGCGACCGCGTCGATCGTGGCCTCGCTCTGACGCTTCGCCTCCTTGAGGTAGGCGAAGTACTGCCGCTTGATCCGTTCGTTGCTGGCGTTGTGCGGTGTCATGGTCTCGGCGTCCCTGGTTGAAGTCACGGTTCACGGAGGGGGACTGGCTCTCGCCTATGTGTCACTGTCCCTCCGGCAACGTGACAGCCAGATCGCCGGCGGCCTGCCGCAGGCGCGCAGGGTTCACCCGGCGGTACATCAGGGCTTCACACGCGGGGCAGATGCCGACCAGGTTCCCCAACGCTGGCGTGACCGCCTCGTAGTCAACCATGCCATACGCGGGCGCCGTGGGAACCCGACAACGCATGCAGTAGATCTCCCCAGGCCGGCAGGGGCGCCTGTTCTTCAACCGGCGCGCCCGGAGGAAGTCGGCAAGGTCGCGCCCGAGGATGAGCGCAGGGCGTCGGCCGTCCGTGGTTCGGAGGCCGCGCCTGATCCACTCGCGTACGGTGTTCCGGTGGACGCCGAACGTGGTCGCCGCCTCCTCGACGGTGTAGTTCCGGTGAATCTTGGCGAGCCGGTAGTTCGGAGCGCGCGCCACGGGTCGGGCTCGGTCGCGCTGCCTACTCGTCCAACAGGTTCCGGCGGTCCTCGCGGCGCGGTGGCACGTAACCCGCCTGGAGGACGCGATGGATCTCCTCGGCCGGAACGCGAATCGCGCGGCCCAGACGGACGTGCCCCAGCCTTCGCTGGGCGATCCAGGCGCGAATGGTGGCTTTCGAGAGATTCAGTTCGGCTGCCGCCTGCTCGACGGTTCGGGGTTGGCTATCGGTTCTCATCGACACCGAGCACCTCACACGTGTGTTCACCGATTCACTCGATGAACGGGTGTTGACTATTCTAGGAGACTGGTGCTACCGTGTCGCGTACCGAATTAGTGAACACTACCGAGATGGACGAGCCCTTCCGACAGTTCGAGTGGCCGGTCGCCGCCGCGTATCACTGGCAGCACTGGCTCGATGCACGCGGAAGGCGGATCGGCATCCCCACCGACGGATTGAACGGCCTCGACAGTCCGAGCGCGGTGGAGCACACCTGGGGACAGCTTTACGAGGAAGGCAAGAAGACGGGCCCCGTGATCGGGTTTGCACCGAACGCCCGCATCGCTCGGAAATACTCGCCGATGTCCCGTGAACACGCAACGCTGTTCCGCACCTTCGCCGAGCTCGATTACACGAATCTCGACGCTATCGCGACCTTCGTCGGCACGTACGGGCTCCTGGGCCTGCCGGTCCAGGAGCAGGACCTGATGGTTCACCAGTTCGGCAAATCACGATTTCACGCCGCACGTGGGGAATCACACATCGATTGGGCAAGGGAAATCTGCCTGATGCGGGAGGCCCTGCATCAGACACGAAGCCGCACATCGCGGGAAGAGGAAGAGGATCGAGCTGCGTGGGGTCGGGTTGGGCGGCAGCCGCCCCATGCGGAGCGTAGGAAGAAGCTCGGTTGGCTGTTTGACCTGCATCTTCAGCACGTGCAGGCGCGCATGATCCTCAACCCTGATGCTCCGCCACGCCTGTCGTTCGCTCCCCTGACACTCCTCGCGGCGATGTGGCTTCAACTCGCCCTGTCTGTCGCAGGGGACAAGGAGTTTCGCGCCTGCAAGCTGTGCCGGCGCCTGTTCGAAATCTCGACCGAGCAGACGGGCTATCGAAGGCACCGGGAGTTCTGTTCTGAGAGTTGCAAGACCAAGGACTATCGCAAGCGGAAGCGAACCGCGGTCGCTCTGGCGAAACAGGGCAAAGACATTGCCGCGATTTCCGACGCGACCCGGACCGACAAGGCGACTGTGCGCAGTTGGACAAGAGCACTGAAGGGAGCCGCGAGAGGGAGAGCGTGATGTTGTACCGACGGGGCGGCGTGTGGTGGTACAAATTCCGGTTCGCTGGCCGACTGTTTCGGGAGTCTGCGAAGAGCACCTCGAAGGCGCTCGCACGACGGGCGGAGCGGAAGCGCCATCAGAAGCTCGAGGAAGCCATCCACGGCATTCGCAAGCGGACGGCGCCTGTGACCTTCTCCGTGGCGGCCCACGACTGGCTGGCGTTGAAGACCCCCACCTGGGCGCCGAAATCCGCTGAAGTCGAGCAGCGGAATTTGAAGCACCTGAAGCCAGCGTTCGGCTCCCTCCTGCTCATCGACATCACGGCCGAGGATATCGCGGACTACCAGAAGACACGCCTGAAGGCGGGGGCTTCTCCCAAGACGGTCAATCTTGAAGTCGGCACCCTTCGAGCCATCTTGCGTCGTCACCGGCTCTGGGCCGGAATGCAGCCGGACGTGCGGATGCTCTCGGTGCATGAGGCCGCGGGCAAGGCGCTGACGGAGGGCGAGGAGCGGCGACTGCTGGACGCCTGCCGCAGCCGGCGCTCGCGGGCACTGCTGCCGATCGTGACCCTCGCCCTGCACACGGGCATGCGGCGAGGCGAGATCCAATCGCTCCGCTGGAGCCAGATCGACTTCCTGAACCGAACGCTGACGGTCGGGACCACCAAGACGGCGGCCGGGACCGGCCGAGTCATCCCGCTGAACGAGCGCGCTCTGCTGACCCTGCAGGCGTGGGCGACCAATTTCCCCGAGCGCAGCCCGGAGCATTACGTGTTCCCCTCGGAGCACTACGGGTTCGCCGGAAACGACCGAAAGCCGCACGCCAAGACCATGGACCCGACGATCCCGGCCGGCGAGATCAAGACCGCCTGGGAGGCCGCGAAGGCTAGGGCTGGAGTCGAATGCCGGTTTCACGACCTGAGGCACACGGCCTGCACGCGGCTCCTCGAACGCGGCGCGTCTCTGCCGATCGTCGCCTCGATCATGGGCTGGAGCGCAGGCACGACCGCCAAGATGGCGAAGCGGTACGGGCACATCGGAGCAGACGTGCAACGCGCCGCCCTCGATGCTCTGAGCGAAACGCCGCAGCCGCGCGGTCAGGCGGGGAAGTCGAAGCAACTCCCGGAGCCGGATTCAGGGCTGAACGTGTGAGGAGTGGGCACAGAATTGGGCACAGTACCTCCTGTGCTCACCGCGATTCGCTCGAATTCGTTCGGAAAACATTGGCGCGCCCTGCAGGACTCGAACCTGCGACCTCCTGGTTCGTAGCCAGACGCTCTATCCAGCTGAGCTAAGGGCGCGAGACGTGATGTGAGTGACGTGCGCTCTCTGGAGCATCACCCGGAGCGCACAAACACTGACTATACCATAGAGGAACGACCGCCCCAGGCGCCGGCGTCTCCCGTAAACTGCGAAGCGCAAACAGCTTATCCTGGTCCGCCGCCGCGCTCCTCGACCACTATCGCGCCGCGGTGGCGGGCGCCACTCCACGTGTGAGCCCGTGGCCCACGGGGAAGAGACCAGGCAGGGCGATGGGCAGCCGGCCGCCGATCGGTGCCTCGCCCGCGATGGCGCGCACGGCGCCGAGCTCCGCCAGATCGTAGAAATCGTAGGTAAGGAGCATCGCGGGCAGGTCCGGCAGCACGGTCGCGACGTACGGATTGCCGAAGAGGACGCCGATGAACGGCCGGCCGGCCGCGCGCGCGCGACGGGCGATGTCGCCGAGCGCCCGCGCCACGGGCGCGGCAAGGTCCATGCGCCCGCTCGCCGACGAGGCGCGCACGAACACCGACGCGATGATGGCGTCATAGCGATCGGCGGTCGCCCGCACCAGGTCGAGCTCGGAGGGCGTCGTCTCATCGGACAGCTCGATCGCGGTGAGGTTCGGCCACCGCCTGCGCAACTCCGGCGCCATCGTCCGGCTCGGCGCGGCGATGCCCCAGCCTCCGGGATAGTCGAGCGCCGACAGGTACAGCACGGCAGCGGCGGGCGGCACGCGAAGCGGCACGGCATTGTGCTCGTCCTTGACGAGCGTCACGCTCCGCTCGCTCACGATCTGCGCGACGGCGCGGTTGGCGCGGCCACCCACGGCGCGCGGGACGGCATCGAGGCTCACGAGCTTCTGCTTGTGCAGGCCGAGCCGCGCCTTCGCCCGCAGGATGCGCGTGACGGACTCGGCGAGCCGCGCCTCGGCGACCTCGCCCGTCTCCACGGCGCGCTTGATCGCGCCGAACGCCGCGGCCGGATCGGGCAGGTCGAGGATCATGTCGTGGCCCGCGGCGAACGCCCGCACCGCAGCGTCTCCGGGCCCGGCCAGGCGCGTCACGCCGGCCATTTTCATCGAGTCGGTGAACACGAGCCCCCCGAACCCGAGCTCCCGCCGCAGCAGCGCCGTCGTCACGGCGGGGCTGAAGGTGACGGGGGTCTCGGGCTGCGGCTCGAGCGCGGGCAGGGCGATGTGCGAGGTCATCACCGCCCCGGCGCCCGCCTCGATGCCGGCGCGGAACGGCGGCAGCTCGATCGCGTCGAGGCGCTCGCGCGGATGCGCAATGAGCGGCAGGCCGAGATGGGAATCGACGTCGGTGTCGCCGTGCCCCGGAAAATGCTTCAACGTCGCGACGACGCCGTGCGCCTGCAGCCCGCGGACGTAGCCGGCGATCATCGCCGACACGGCCGCCGGCGTCTCGCCGAACGAGCGCGTGTTGATGACGGGGTTGCGCGGGTTGTTGTTGACGTCGGCGACGGGCGCGAAGTTGACGTGAACGCCAATCGCGCGCGCCTCGAGCGCGGTGATGCGCGCGGCCTCGGCGGCCAGGCGATCGTCGCCAGTAGCGCCGAACGCCATCGCCCGTGGAAAGCCGGTGCCGCCGGCGATGCGCATGCCGACGCCCCACTCGAAGTCGGCGGCGGCGAGAAGAGGAACGGTGGACAGCGCCTGCAGGCGGTTGAACGTGGCGGCCGCCGCGAGCGGCTGGCCACGCGTGACGGACGCGTAGCCCGGATTCAGGAGGACGCCCGGCGTCGGCTGGCTCCCCCCGAACGCGATGAAGCCGCCGACATGCTGGCTCTTCACATAGCTCGCGAGCAGGTCGAAAGCGTCGGTGTCGGTGGGCAGGTACGTCGACTCGAACGCGGGCACGAGGAGCTGGCCGATCTTCTGGTCCAGCGTCATCCGCTCGAGCGTGCGCTTCACCCAGCGCTCGGCGTCGCGGTCGAGCGCCTGGCCGCCTGCCAGGGTCGAGAGGATCACGACACCGGCAAGGGCCAGGCCGATCGAGGCGCGACGCATGGCTTTCATCGTAACATTCCAGGCGTGAACCGAACGGAGCACAGCGCCGACCAGCACCGCGCCGCCGCGCCGGCCGTGGCGCGCTGCTTCGTGCTGACGGTCAGCGACACCCGCACGGCCAGCACGGACACGAGCGGCCGCGCCATCCGCGAGCTGCTGGCGGCCGCCGGCCACGAGGTCGCGGGACACCGTATCGTGCGCGACGAGCCGGCGGAGGTTGCGGCGGCGGTGCGCGAACAGGCGGCGGACCCGGGCGTGCAGGCGATGATCACGACGGGCGGCACGGGCATCACGTCGCGCGACGGGACGTTCGAGGCGATCGACACGCTCCTCGACAAGCGGCTCGACGGCTTCGGCGAGCTCTTCCGCATGCTCAGCTACGGCGAGATCGGCGCCGCCGCCATGCTGAGCCGCGCCACGGCGGGTACGATCGGGCGCACGGCGGTGTTCGTGCTGCCCGGATCGGAGCATGCGGTCAGGCTGGCGATGACGAAGCTGATCCTCCCGGAGCTCGGCCACGTTCTACAACAATTGAACCTATGACGACGAAGATGCGACCCATTCGGGACACAATCCCGCTCGACGAGGCACGGGCGCTCATCGACGCGGCCGCGCGCCCGACGACGCGGACCGAGTGCGTGCGGCTCGACGAGGCGAACGGACGCGTCGTGGCGCGCGACATCACGTCGCCCATCGACGTGCCGCCGTTCACGCGCGCCGGCATGGATGGCTACGCCGTGCGCGCGGAAGACACCTTCGGGGCCAGCCGCCAGGAGCCGAACACGCTGCCGTGCATCGAGCAGGTGTTCACGGGCCAGGTGCCGTCGCGCGACGTGGGCCCGGGCGAGTGCACGGAGATCGCGACTGGCGCTCCGCTCCCCGCCGGCGCCGACGCCGTCGTCATGGTGGAAGAGACCGAGAAGGATCCGGCGGGCGACGTGCGCATCTTCACGCCGGTCTACCCGCGGCAGAACGTCGGGCGGCAGGGCGCCGACATCCAGACGGGCCAGGTCGTGCTGCGCACGGGCGACGTCCTGAACGCCAGCCGCGTCGGCGCGCTCGCGGCGCTCGGCGCCGTCGAGGTCGAGGTGTTCGTGAGGCCGCGCGTGGCGATCCTCTCGACGGGCAACGAGATCATCGAGCCGGGACAGCCGCTCGCGCCCGGGCACATCTACGACATCAACCGGTTCACGCTCGCGGCCATCGCCGGCGAGCACGGCGGCGTGCCGGAACCGCACCGCACGGCGGCCGATACGCTCGACGATCTCTCGCGCGCAATCGACGAGTGCCTCGACGCCGACCTGATCGTCTTCTCGGGCGGAAGCTCGGTCGGCGAGCGCGACCTGATCCTCGACGTCATCGCGCAGAGAGGAGAGATCCTCTTCCACGGCATCGCGGTGAAGCCGGGCAAACCGACGGCGTTCGGCATCATCCGCGATCGCCTCGTGTTCGGGATGCCGGGCTATCCCACCTCCTGCCTGTCGAACGCGTACATGCTGCTCGTGCCGGTGCTGCGCCGCATGGCGCACCTGCCGGCGCACGCGGTGCGAACGGTCTCAGCCCCCCTCGGCCAGCGCATCGTCTCGACGACCGGCCGCCACCAGTTCTATACCGTGCGCCTCGTGGACGGCGTCGCGCAGCCCGCCTTCAAGGCATCCGGCGACATCACGAGCATGTCGCTTGCCGACGGCTACATCGAGATCCCGGCGCAGACCGACATCGTCGAGAAGGGAGAGGTTGTCGAAGTCAAGCTATTTTGACAATCGGTGATTGGCGTCGAGCGATTGACTAGCGATTGAGCGATCACACGGACTGCGGATCGCGGACTGCGGATCGCGGACTGCGGAGTGCGGAGTGCAGATTGCGGATCGCGGAGTGCGGATCGCGGATTGCGGAGTGCGGATCGCGGATTGCGGAGTGCGGATCGCGGATTGCGGAGTGCGGATCGCGGAGTGCGGATCGCGGAGTGCGGATCGCGGAGTGCGGATCGCGGAGTGCGGATCGCGGATCATCGATAGCGAACGGCAAGCATGGACGTGTCGTCGCACGGCCGCGCGCCGGCGTGGGCGCGGAGGTCGGCGAGGCACGCGGCGACGAGCGACCCCGCCGCCATCGCGCGCCGATCGTGCAATGTCCCTGCGAGGCGGTCGAGGCCGAACGGCAGTCCATCGGGCGACTCCGCTTCAGACACGCCGTCGGTCACGAGCAGCAGGCCGTCGCCGGGCGAGAGACGAAGGCGCTCCACCGAGAAGGTCTGCTCGCAGAAGAGGCCCATCGGGAGCCCCGTTGCGCCAAGGGCGCGGACGCCCTGCGCCTCGGCGACGAACACGGGCAGGTGCCCCGCGTTGCAGACCTCCACATCGCCCTCGCTCGTGGCGCGGCCGCACACCATCGTCGCGTAGTGCATCGGGAGCGTGCTCTCGCAGAACAGGCGGCTCACGCGCGTCACCAGCTCGTCCACCGGCAGGCGGGTGGGCACGAGGGCGCGCAACATCGCGTGCAGTTGCGCCATGAGCGTCGCGGCAGCGACACCCTTGCCGCTCACATCACCCAGCATGAAGTAGAGGTCGCCATCGACGACGAGGAGGTCGCAATAGTCGCCGCTGACGACTCGGGCCGGCTCGTAGTGATAGGCGACGTCCCAGGCCGGGGGCGCGCACGCGGGATTCGGGAGGAGCCCGCGCTGCACGCGCGCCGCAAGCTGCAGGTCCTGCTCGAGCGCCCGCTGCTCGGAGCGGCTCAAGTGGTCGAGGCAGAAGCGCGTGATCGGATCCGCGATCAGCCGATCGGGCTCGATGGGATCGTGACAGGTCTCGCAGAGCCCGTATGTGCCACGAGCGAGCCGCTCGAGCGCCGCGTCCACCTCGGCCAGGAGCCCCGTCAGCTCCGGGCGTGGCCCCAGCGCGCCGATCGCCGCCTGGAGCTTGTCGCGGCGATCCGTCACCTGATCGTGGGCGGTCGCGAAGACCTTGACCTGCATGGCATCCATGGTACGGTACGCTCCCCCGCACGGCCTATCCGCGTCTTGCGATTAGACGCGGAAAGCCGTCGCCGCGATTCGGCGGAGGGCGGACACATCATGCCCCGGTCTGCATCAACCCATCACCTGGCTTCGCCGTTGGCTATGGATGTCGTCGCCGGAGCGAACAGAGCATCTCAGAGGTCTGAGAGAAGGCCGCGAACGATCCCTTCGCCAGCCACGAAGCTCTGATCATGAAATCACAGAGTCCGGGAGCCACGAAGGACACGACGATCACGAAGATGGCGAGGAGCGAAACGTGTGCTACGTGACCTTCGTGGCGGAAATCCTCGTGTGCTTCAGCGCTCCAGCGCCTCGCGCGCACGGTCGGCGTTGTCGGCCACGATCGCCAGCTCGACGAGGTTGTCGACGATGCCGGTCAGGTAGAGGGCGCGCAGGTTGACGTTCGCCTCAGCGAGCCGCTCGCTCACCCTCGCCAGCTCCCCGGCCTGGTTCTCGAGCAGGACCGTCACGACCTCGGACTCTTCGAAGGCAATCTGGTTCTGCGTCAGCGCGGCGCGCGCCGGCTCGGGGTTGTCGGGCAGGATGTGCAGCGTCGCATCCGATCCGTTGGCCTGAGCGGACACCGACTTGATGTTGACGCCATATCGTGCCAGCGCCTTGGCAACCCGGGCCAGCTCGCCTGGCCGATGACCGACGCGGATCGCGAACTCTGTCATGGCCTCCTCCACTGCGAGATTGCGTGATGGGCGATTGCGCGATCGACGGCCGATGGATCAAGTCTGAGCCATTCACCGACTGAATCGCCCGAACGCTGACAGCCAGTCAGCCTCCAAATCATAGGTCCTTCCGGAGTGGTCGTGTCGCAAGAGCTCCGGGTCACGCGCGGCCGCCTGCGACCGCCCGATGGCTCAATCAATTACCGTCTTCCAATGCGGCGCTCCCACTCCGGCTCGAGGAGGTCCGCCGTGTGAAGGTCGAACGCTCCGGCGGAGCGTGGGTAAGACCCGCGGAACTCGGCGTGGCAGCGGTAGCAAACGGTCACGTCCTGAGGCGGCGGTAAATCAACAGGTCGATCACGACCGCCGTGGCGAGGATGCCATAGGCGACGAGGTCGCGGTCGAA
>JBOGIW010000422.1:0-7613 GCA_050748045.1 Vicinamibacterales bacterium
CCGTGAACGACTGGAGCCTCAAGGCGCAGAACGCGATCACGGCCGGGCGGTCGCCGGCAAGCTCGGAGTATCTGCTCGCGCTGGTGCATGCCGCGATGTACGATGCGGCCGTCGCAATCGAGGGACAGTACCGTCCGTTTCGCATCGCCGCCGACGTGATGCACCCGGCATCGCCGGAGGCCGCCGTCGCCGCCGCGGCGTATTACGTGTTGCGATTCCGCCTGCCGGCACTCGAGCCCGCGCTCACGGCCGAGTACGCGGCGTACCTCTCGACCCTCCCGGACGGACCCGAGAAGGACAACGGCACGGCCGCCGGAACGGCCGTCGCGCTCGCGTGGCTCGAGCTGCGCGCCGGTGACCGATTCGACAACACGGTAGTCTATGAACAGCCGCCTCAGGCGCCCGGGGTGTGGGAGCCGACGGCCCCCACGCCGCCGGTCGATGTCAAACTGGCGCAGGTGGTGCCGTATGTCATGCGATCGGCGGATCGTTTCCGGCCACAGGGCCCTCGCCCTCTCAAGAGCCGATCCTACGCGAAGGCGTTCGAAGAGGTCTACGATCTCGGTCGCCTCGATAGTCTCACGCGCACGCCGGAACAGCTCGAGGTGGCCCGGTTCTGGGCCGAGCACACCGCGGTCCAGTGGAATCGCAACCTCCGGCAGCTCGCGGCGGCAGCCCAGCTCGATTTCGCCGGCACGGCGCGCATGCTCGCCATGGTGCACGTCGCGAGCGCCGACGCCGTGGTCGGCTGCTTCGACACCAAGTATCACTTTCTGTCCTGGCGGCCGGTGCATGCCATTCAGCGGGCGGACACTGACGCCAATCCCTGGACGGTCCCCGATCCGAGCTGGGCGGCGCTCTTGAACGTCAACCATCCCGAGTACCCGTCCGCCCATGCCTGCTGGACCACCGCGGTCACCGACACGCTCGCGTCCTTCTTCGGCACGGACACGGTCGAGTTTTCGCTCGACAGCTCGGTGACAGGGACAGTACGGCACTACTCGCGGTTCAGCGAGGTCGCGCGCGAAGTCGGTGACGCCCGCGTGTGGGCTGGCCTGCACTTTCGCTTCTCGGTGACGGATGGCGACCGGATCGGGCGGCGAGTGGCCCGGCTGGTGACACGACACTTCCGGCCGAGCCGGGACTGAAAAGGCCCGTTCGGCCGAATCTCGCGGGTGTTGCTTGCCCTCGGACAATCGGTCACACTCGATCGTCCGGACGCCCCCTGTCCTCGACGCGGTGTTTTGCGTCCTCCGGACTCGGCCGGCGTCTATAGAGAGGGTGCACGGCCGATCATGTCCAGGCCTGCCCGGGAGTTGGGTGCACATGCCTGCGAACGCCAACCCTGCGGCCGACGAGGTGACGCCCGCGCCGGCGGGCGAATCGCGCGGCGACTTTTCGGCGATGTGGGCGGACTTTGCCGCGCCGCTTCGCGCGTTCCTGGCGCGGCGCGTCCCCCCCGCGGTCGATCCCGACGACGTCCTCCAGGACGTGTTCCTCCGCGTCGTGAAGCATCTCCCGTCGCTTCGCGACGCCGATCGTATCGAGGCGTGGCTGTTTCAGATCGCGCGGAACGCGCTCAGAGACCGCCTGCGCGCACGGCGGCGGCGAGATGCCCGTACGGAGTCGCTCGAGGCAGACCCGCCCACCGAGAACAGCATGGAGGACGATCGCGCCGCGGAAGCCGAACTGACGCCGTGTCTCGCGCCGATGATCGCCCATCTCGAGGAACCCTACCGGAGGGCCATCGAGCTCACCGCACTCCGGGGTCTCACGCAGAGCGAGGCGGCGAAACATGCCGGCGTGTCGGTGTCCGGCATGAAGTCCCGTGTGCAGCGCGCCCGCGAGCAGTTGAAGACGATGCTGCTTCGCTGTTGCGAGGTCGAGGTCGACAGTCGAGGGGCCATTGCCAACTACCAGGTACGCGAGACGTCTCCCTGCAGCAGCCGCGGAAGCAGCAAGCCTGCAGCGCGCCGCTGCGTGCCCGGAACGTGCGCGATGGGCAGCCAGCCCCCTGCGTCCCTCGCGCCGTCGTGACGTCTTCGTGAGTGGAAGGGCGGAGAGCACTTCGCCCTCCTCAGGAGGAGCACGACATGGCGCACGACACCGACGTTCAGGCCGACCCCCACCCTTCCGCTGATCCCGAACCAGCATCGCCTCTCGGGCAGAACACCCAGGGCGCTTGCTGCGGTGGCGCGGCCTCGAAAGACGCCGACGCCTGCTGCGCGCTCGATGCGGATGTCAAATCCGCAGGCGGGTCTGGATGCGGCTGCAGCCCGCAGCCGGCGGCCGCGAAGAAGAAGACAGTTGAGCCGCCACTCTCGGAACCAGCCGGCCAGCACCGGAGTCACGCCTCCCAGACCGGATTCGTCCAGGAAGCATCGTCGAGGTAGGCGAGCCGGTCCGGTGGCACGACGATTCCGGCCTTCGTCTGGACTTCGATCACTCGCCTCGCAACGCAATCGCGGGATCGATACGGGTCGCACGCCAGGCGGGACCGGCCGCCGACACCATCGCGGTGAGGGCCAGCCCGATCGTCACGGATGCGAGGGTAACGGGGTCGAAGGGCTGCACGCCGAAGAGCATCGTGGCCAGCAGCCGGCCCACCGCCGCCGACAGCGCGAACCCCATGACGGCGCCGGCTGCGATGACGCGAGCCGCGCTGCCGGCGACGAGGCGGAGGACGTCGCCCGTGGTGGCCCCAAGCGCCCGGCGCACCCCGATGTCACGCACGCGCTGCTGGACGGAGTACGCGAGGATGCCGAACACGCCGACCATCGCCAGCAGGAGCGCCAACCCGGCAAACGTCGTCACCAGCACCGCCCGGAACCGATGGCGCGCCGTCGCCTCCCATGCGACATCCTCGAGCGTCATCACGCTCCGGACGCTCACCAGTTGCTCCTTGTCGACGCGGGCGATCGCCGCACGGACTGACGGGGCGAGCGCATCAGCGCGCCCTGACGCCGGTCCAACGACCAGGAACATGTCGTCCACGGCGTTCTGCGCCAGCGGGACATAGATCTGAACGAGCTCCTCGGTCTCGTCGGGCCGGCCCTTCACCTGACGGGCGACACCCACGATCTCTCTCACCACCGGCGGCGCGGACATCTCCGGCCGGATTGCCACCCGCAAGCCGATGGGCGATCTGCCCCGCAGGTGGCCGCGGACGAAGGCTTCGTTCACGAGGCAGACGCGGACGCCGTCGCGCGTATCGCGGTCGCTGAAGCCTCGCCCGGCCACGACAGGAAGGTCGAGCGTCCGGAAGTAGGTGGGGCTCACGATCTGGTAGTCGGCCTCGGGACGGTGGCTCTCGTCCACGGGCGGGTCGCCCACGATCTCGAAAAACGATCGACCGGCATAGGAAGGGCCGAGCGGCAGCGTGCTCGCCCATGCCACGCTGCGTACGCCGGGAAGCGCCATGACCTCCCCTTCGACGGCCTCGAAGAACTGCAGCAGGGAGGCCGCGGTTGGATACCGCGAACCCAGCGGGTCGACGATCATGGTCAGCACGCTCTCGGCACGATACCCACGATCGACGTTCTCCACCGCCATGAGCGTGCGCAGCAGCAGCCCGGCGCCGAAGAGCAGCATCACCGCGGTCGCGACCTCTCCGGCCACGAGCAATCCCCGGATGCGGCCGCCACGCCCGATCACCGTCCGGCTGTCCAAGGCGAGCGCCTGCGGCGACGAGCGCCCGGTGGCCTGCCACGCCGGCGCGAGGCCAAACAGCAGTCCGACCAACAGCGTGGCCGAAGCAGAGAACGCCACCACGCGCATGTCGAAGCCAAGCGTGACAGCCGCGGGCAGCAGCCCCTGCGGAATCACGGACGGTGCGACGCGCAGAATCGCCGCGCCGACCGCCAGCCCCAACGCGCCTCCGATGGTGGAGAGCACGAGGCTTTCGGTCAGGAGCTGGCGGATGACGCGCCGCCGGTCGGCGCCGAGCGCCGACCGTATCGCCAGCTCACGCGTACGTGCCGTTGCGCGCGCCAGGAGCAGGTTGGCAACGTTGGCGCAGCAGATGAGGAGCACGAAGCCGACGACGCCGAGGAAGAGGAGCGCCGTCTGCCGGAGCTCGCCGCCGATGACGGCCTCGTGCAGCGGCTCGAGCGCGGCGCCGCGCCCCGTGTTCGTCGCCGGGAACTCCCGCGCCAGCCCCTCGGCGACGGCCGCCATGTCCGCGTCCGCGGCCTCCAGCGTGACGTCCGGCTTCAAGCGTCCGATCGCCCGGAACGGGTACACGCCTCGCGCGGCGGGCGGGGCGCCCTGGATCGCGAGAAGCGCCCAGATACTCGTCCGGCCGAGCACCTGAACCGCGTTCGGCACGACGCCCACCACCGTGTACGGTGACCCATCCAGCCGGATGTCGCGGCCCACCACGCCTGGGTCCGCATTGAAACGCGTTCGCCAGAAGGCTTCGCTCAGGACCACCACCCTGGAGCGCTGGCGGTCGTCGGACGGCAGAAACGTCCGGCCGGCGATCGGCCTGACGCCGAGCGCGTCGAACAATCCGGCCGTGACCCACTGGCGCGGAACGGTTTCGGCCGTGCCGTCCGCGCCGCCCATCACCATGCCGCCGACGCTGGGAACGAAGGCGGCCATCAGATCGAACGTGCGATTCTGCTCGTTCCAATCGCGAAGGTTGAGCGGCGCCACGCCGCCCCGGCGCGAGGTCCCGGTTCGCTCCCAGATCATCACGAGGCGCTCGGGGTCGGGGAATGGAAGCGGACGGAGCACGGTGGCGTCGACCAGCGCGAAGATGGCGCTGTTGGCGCCGATGCCGAGCCCCAGCGTCAGGACGGCCGCCGCGGCGAAGCCGGGCTGCTGTCGCAGCATGCGCGCGGCATAGCGCAGGTCCTGCCGGAGATCGCCGAACAGAGACCGGCCGGGCGCTCCCGGTGTGATCGGCCGCGGGAGGTTCGCCTGGCGACGCGTCGACCGATGCACGCTACTCGCTTCGCAGGACGGCGGCCGGCTGAATGCCGACGGCTCGCCGTGCCGGTACGACGCAGGCGGCGAGCGCCACGATCACCAGAGCGCCGCACACGGTCACGAACGTGAGCGCGTCCGCGGCGCTGACGCCGAACAACAGGCTCGACAGCAACCGTGTGACGCCGAGCGCGGCGAGCACCCCGCAGACCACTCCGACGAGCACGACGCGCATGCCTTGCCCCACCACCAGCCGCAGGACATCGGCGGAGCTGCCGCCGAGCGCCATGCGGATGCCGATGTCCTTGAGGTGCTGCTGCACGTAGTAGCCCATCACGCCGTAGATGCCGACCACGGACAGCAGGAGCGCCACGAGCGCGAGGGCCGCCACCACCAGAGACAGCGACTGCGGCCGCGCGAGCGATCGCACGACGAGATCGTCCATGGTTGCGACGCTCGAGAGCGGCGCGGATGGATCCAGCTCGCGCACCGTCCGCCGCAGGGCTGGCAACGCCTCCGATGGATCCCGATGCGTACGGACGACGAGGAACCGTGCGAGCCCCCGATTCGACAGCGGGGAATAGACCGTGCCGTCATCAGGCTTGTCGAGACCGAGGTACTTCACCTCGCTCACCACGCCGACGACGCTGGTCCACGGACAGGCCGTGCATCCGCCCTCGCGGAACCGCCGGCCGACGGCGCTCCGGCCGGGAAAGAAGCGCCGCGCCCACGCCCGATCGACGACGACCGATTCGAGGTTCTGCGTGAGCGCGTCGCGCTCCTCGAGCAGCCGTCCTTCGAGCAGCCTGAGGCCCAGCACCCGAAAGTACTCCGGCGTCGTCGCCACCCATGGGGTGGCCGGCTGCGATTGTCCAGGGGGTGTTGGGTCATCCTCGAGATCGAAGTTGTTGAGGTTGCCGACGCCGTTGGGCGGCAGGCCGTCGGCGAACGCGACGCCCACGACGCCCGGGAGCGCATTCACGCGGCGCGCGAGCTCGTCCCAGAACACGCGCACGCTGCCTGGATCCTGATACTGCGCGGCGGGCAGGCGGACCGATCCGGTGATCACCGTGCGGTGATCGAAGCCGAGATTGACGCTCTTCAACTGGTTCAGGCTCGCCAGGAGCAGGCCAGCCACGATGAGAAGCGGCGTCGCGACGGCGAACTGCGAGGCGACGAGGGCACGGCGAAGGCGCCGGACGGCGACGCTGCCGGTCGACGATCGACCCAGCGATCGCAGTGATGCGTCAACCGATCCGCCCGTGCCGTGCAGCGCGGGCACGAGTCCAAAGATGAGTCCGCTGCAGGCGGCCAGGCCCGCAAGCAGCCACAGCACCGGCGCGTCCAGCGCCATCTCCTCCGTCCGTGGAAAGTACGTCGAGCCGATGCCCCGCAGCAGCTGGACGCCGGCCCACGCCGCGCCCGCGCCGAGCGCAACGGAGCCTGCCGCGAGCACCGCGCTCTCTGCAAGGAGGTACCGCACGACGCGTCCGCGCGACGCGCCGAGGGCGGCGCGGACGGCGAGCTCCTGCCGGCGGCCCGTCACGCGCGCGACGAGCAGGTTCGACGCATTCGCGCACGCAATCAGCCACACGAACGCCACCGACGCCAGCGCCACGCCTGCCATGGCGTTCACGTCGCCGACGAGCGCCGTCTTGAGATCGTCCATGCTCCACGTGGCCTTGTCGTCCTGGTACGACGCCTTCCAGATGGGGAAGATCCGCTTGTTGATGGCGCGCAGTTCGCTTGCGGCGACGGATCGATCGGTCGCGTCCCGCAGCCGGGCGATGACCGTATAAAAGAACGGGCCCCTGCGCGGCGGCGGGCTGAACTGCTGGATGAGGAACAGGTCCTGCCCGCGTTCGAGCGGCCCCGAACGAGGCTGCAGCACGCCGATGACCGTGTGCTCGGCGCCATCCAGCTTGATCCGCCGGCCGATCGCCTCGGCATCGCGTCCGAGACGCTCCTGCCAGAAGGCGTGGCTGGCGACGACGGCCGGTGGGGCGCCGGGACGTCCGTCAGGTTCGGCGAAGTCGCGGCCGATCGCGGGCCGGATGCCCAGCACCCGGAAGAACGCCCACGACACCACGCGCGCGCGCAGCACGTCGGACGAGACGCCGTCGCCATACACCACCGGCCGGTCGGTGTAGGTGGCACTCTCCTCGAATTGTGTCTGCTGCTCGCGAAACGCAAGGTAATCCGCGACGGAGAACCGCCATTTGAACGGCGGCGCATCCGTGTAGATGCGCACGAGCCGCCCGGGATGGGCATAGGGCAGCGGCCGAAGCAGCGCGGCGTCGATCGCGCTGAAGATCGCCGCCGTGGCGCCGATGCCGGCGCCCACCGTGACGACGATCGTCAGCGCGAGGATTGGGACGCGCAGCAGGCTCCGGATCCCGATCCGGATGTCCTCGGCGAAGTCCTGGAGCATCAGGAACCGCTGCGTCTCCGTCTCCTTTTCCTCGTCCTTCCGCCGGCAGTACTCGCGCGTTCCCTGGAGGTCGCCAAATTGCCTCAGCGCTTCCCGGCGCGCATCCTCAACTCCCCTTAGACGTTCTGCGGAGCCTAAGGTTGGCTCCGCCTGCTCTGTTCACGCTCCAGGGGCCACGAGCCGCGCCTGGAACGACCTCTGGAACCTGGCGCATCCGCCGAATACCGCGGACGAAGGCGCGGGACTCGACGCG
>JBOGIW010000423.1:0-3689 GCA_050748045.1 Vicinamibacterales bacterium
TTTCCGCGCTATCCTCGCGCGTCGCCTTCGAGGACCTCCGGAACGGCGCGCGCGACCGCCTGCCGGAGGTCGGCGTCCGAGTCGTAGCGCCTGGCGGGGACGCGATGCGCCAGCACGCGGAGCGGAACCGGCCGGCCTGCAAACGGATCGGGCGAGATGACGAGCGACGATCCCCGCAGCTCCGCCCGGTAGCCGAACGTTTCCTGCGGCGGCGTCCAGCCGTTGCAGAACTGCAGCGAGAAGGAGTCGCCCAGCCGGACCAGGCGGTATTCCCGATCGAAGGCTTCGCGTGCGGCCCCGTCCGCCGCGCCGATCTGATCCAGCAGCTCGTCGCGCATCGCCGTGATCGGTCCGAAGAACGGCTCCCAGCCGGGCTCGCCCGCCCGGTAGGCATAGACTGTGATGGCGTGCTGCGCAATGAGCGCGCCGGCGCGCGGCTCGACCTGCGCCGCGCGGCGGATGCCTCGAGGCCACAGCTCGTGCTTGACCCGCGCCGGGCCCGAGATGAAGTCGCACGGCCGCCCGCTGGCCGGGTCGATCGTCGGTTCCGCGTCGACCTCAATCCAGCCGTTGTCGTGCTCGCGCGTGGCAAACAGGATGGTCCCGCGCGACGCCGTCGCCAGCGCCGGCTCCGTCCGGATCGCCGCCACGATGTCACGGGCGAGCCGCGCATGATTCGGCTGCGTGATGAGCAGAAAGGAGCTGCCGTCTTCTCGAACGATCATCGCGGACGTGGAGGTTCCGAGGCGGGCGACCCGATGAAGGCAACCGGCTCGCCCTCGTTCATCGCCGGCGTGCCGACCACGTAGAGCACCTCGCCCGCGAAGGGCGCTCGGATCTCCTGCAGCGTCCTGCCGTGGAAGTCAGTGACGCGGCCGACGCTGGCCCCTTGCGCCACGGTATAGCCCCGCTCGACGGCCGGATACCAGATCCCGGTGAACCGGCTCGTGAGCACCTCGCCGCGATCGATCCAGACCGCGGTCTCGATCGGGTCCGGCCCGGTCGCGCGCATGCCGAGCAGCTTCAGCCAGCCGGCGACGGCGTGCTCGATCCGCGCAATCGATGCCTCGTCGGAGACCGCGAGAAAGCCCGATTCCACGGTCAGCGCCGGCTTGCCCCGGAGGATCGCCGTGTTCGAGAGGTACACCGACGCGGCGGGATCGGTCGGCCGTCCCCGGTCGATGACGATGTGATCGAAGCCCGATGCGAGCGCCATCTGTCGTGCCATCTCGGCCACGCCCGGCGCCCCGGTCGTGATCCAGTAGACGTACGGCCGCAGCGACTCGTTCCCGTCGCCCGCGTGGAGGTCCACCACGTGCGTGGCGCGATCGATCACCTCGCGCGTGATGCGCTCGGCGATGCGCTCCGAGAGCGTGCCATCGGCGCGGCCGGGGAAGACGCGGTTGAGGTTCTTGCGATCGGCCGGGGAGTAGTAGATGGTGCGTCCCGTGAACGAGGGCATGTTGGCGACGTGCACCATGATCACCGTGCCGCCGAGCGTCGCCGGATCGATCGCCGAGCGCAACCGCTGCAGCGCGAGCACCGGCGTGTACTCCTGACCATGCACGCCGGCCACGAGGGCGAGCACGGGCCCCGGCGTCGTGCCGTGCACGATCGAGAAGGGCACGCGCGTGCCGGCGTCGCCGGCCGCCGGCGCGATCGTCAGCTCGCCCGACGCCACTGTCCCAGGCTGCGCCGTCACGGTGCCGACGGTGAATCCCTGCGCTGACGCGAGCGCCGCACTGAACGCGAGCAGACCGCCTGCCGCTAACGCGATCGCCAGAAGCTGCATCGTCCGATCCTCCGCCCAGATTGTAGGCCGTGGTTGAGCCCGGCAGAGGACGCCGCACGGCCTGCGAGCCAGCCACGTTAGGACTAAATCATTACCGTATATCGACTTATATGGATGGGTTCTCGTGGCACGTGCCTTGGAATGAGGGGTCGTGAACCGCTTTCTCAGGGGGAGGACCTGACGATGACACCGATGGCTGCGGCAGTGGGGGGTGCACTGATCTCCGGCGTGGCGATGTATGCGATTGGCGCGCGCGCCGCGCAGGACGACGCTCTCGTCGAGAACCCGGCGCTCGTCCAGACGCTGGACGGGCAATACCTCGCTCCGGCTGCCGCCGAGCCGCGGGCGACGTTCGTGAGCCACAACCCTGCGCCCGCGCGGGTCGTGAGGACGGCGGCGCCGCCGCGGCCGGTGTATCGCACGAGCGAACGGCCGAGCGACCTCGTGGTCTACAGGGATGAAGACGTGCGCCCTGAGCGATCGAAGACGAAGACTGCGCTCATCATCGGCGGCTCGGCGGCCTCCGGCGCCGGTGTTGGCGCGATCATCGGCGGCAAGAAGGGCGCGCTCGTCGGCGCGGCGATCGGCGGTGGGGCGGCCTCGATATACGAGGCGACCAGGCGCCGCTGAGCACAATTCGGCGTGCCGGGGAGGGCGGGGGCGCCACACACCCCCGCCCTCTTTTTGAATTCTCGATTCCGATTCTGGATTCCGAGTCGATTCAGACTCCGATTCATCTTCCGATTCACCGCACCGCCAGCGAAGCGAGATTGCACCGGGAAGCGCAGCGGCGATAGTTCTATACTTCTGTGATGCGCACTCTGCTCCTTGCCCTGGCCGTCTCGTCCACGGCTGTGCTCGCCCAGACTGCATTCCGATCGACGCTGACCGCCGCCAACCCTCATCTGTCCCTGCGGGCCATCGTCGATCCCGAGGTCGTGTCGCCAGGCTCGGAGCTGACCATCACCTTCAACGTGACGCCGGGCCGCCGTATTCACGTCTATGCGCCGGGCGCGGAGTACCAGGTCGTTGCGGTCAAGGTCGACCCGCAGCCGGGCCTCAAGGCGCGCGACATCGTGTATCCGCCGTCGGAGATCTATCACTTCGAGCCGCTCGACGAGCGAGTCCCCGTCTACATGAAGCCGTTCGCCCTGAAGCAGGCGATCGCCGTGAGTCCGCAGGCGCTGAAGGGCAAGGACGCGCTGACGCTCTCCGGGAAGTTCGAATACCAGGCGTGCGACGACCGCGTGTGCTTCAAGCCGAACGCGATCCCGTTCAAGTTCGAGCTGAGGGTGAAGCGCTAGGAGCCCGCCGGCAGGCGTTCGAGCCCCACCAGGCGCCACCCCGCGTTCGTGCGCCGGAAGTACGCGTGCACGGGTATCTGCCACGCCGCGGCGTCGTGATCGACGGCCCGGATCGAGACACGCAGGTATGCGCCCGCCGCCGTGGGCAGCGTGGCCGGCCCGTTGATGCCGGCTGAGCCGCCGTTCCCAGTGGGTGTCGTCCCGATGGATGCGACCGATTGCCGGTGATTCCACCACTGGCGTTATTCGCTGGCCAAGGCCGTAGAAGCCGAGGCCCAGGATTCCTTGCCCGAGCTTCCCAGGCTCGACGAGATACTCGTGTCCCTCGGCCACGCCGGTGCGGAAGCGGGGCGATCTCGTCGGCCCGCGACCCCTGGGCCGCCGCCGTGCCATGCGCGGCAACGACGGCGGTCAGTGCCAGGGCCACGGTCCGTGCCATGAACCCGAGTGCCTGTTTCTGGAGACGGTGCTGCACGCTACGAGTCGCGTGAGGGAACGATCCGCTCGAGTCCGACCGTCTTCCACCCGTTCCCCTGCTTCCGGAAGAAGACGTGGACCGCGTGCGCCCAGTTCGGCTGCTGGGCGTGGTGGCT
>JBOGIW010000424.1:0-3506 GCA_050748045.1 Vicinamibacterales bacterium
CGCCTGCTGATCCGCGCCAACGCCGGCAACGACCATCGCCTCGGGGCCAACGAGGCGCCGCCGGCGATCCTCTCGATCTTCCTCGGCGAGATGCTGACGGACATCTTCGAGCAGATCGAGAAGGGGAGCGCGAAGCGCACGAAGCAGGGCGGCACTCTCGACGTCGGCGTGAGCGTGCTGCCGAAGCTGCCGCGTGACGCCGGCGACCGCAACCGCACCAGCCCGTTTGCGTTCACGGGGAACAAGTTCGAGTTCCGCGCCGTGTCGTCGAGCCAGAACATCGCCTGGCCGAACATCGTCCTGAACGTCGCCGTGGCCGAGGCGCTCGACCACATGGCCACGGAGCTCGAAAAGGCGGTGACGGGGGGCGAGGAGCTCTCGAAGGCGGTGGCCCGGCTCGTGACGAGGCTCGCGAAGGAGCACAAGCGCATTGTCTTCAACGGCAACGGCTACTCCGACGAGTGGCAGAAGGAGGCCGGCAAGCGAGGCCTGTTGAACCTGCGGAACACCGTCGACGCGCTGCCGGAGATGGTGAAGCCGGAGGTCGTCAGGATGTTCGAGAAGCACCGCGTGCTCAGCGAGCGCGAGCTCCACGCGCGCTATGAGATCAACTTCGAGACCTACTGCAAGACCGTGAACGTCGAGGCGCAGCTCATGGTGCTGATGGCGAACCGGTACATCCTCCCCGCCGCGCTGCAGTACCAGAAGCAGATTGCCGAGAGCGTGTCGGCCGTGGCCAGGGCCGGTGCCTCGTCGCGGCAGGGGAAGAAGCTGCTGGCCACGTTCACGAAGCTCGTCGACGGCCTGAAGACCCAGACCGACGTGCTGGCCGACCTGCTCGAGCACACCAACACGTCCACCGAGAAGCACGCCAGGCACATGCGGGACCAGGTCATTCCCGGAATGAGCCGGCTGCGCGATCTGGGCGACCAGATCGAGCTCCTCACGCCGCACGAGCTCTGGCCGCTCCCGACGTACCGGGAGATGCTGTTTATCAAGTAGCCTCTGGTCTCGGGTCTCTGGTCTCTCAGATTCCTCGTGCTGCGCCTGTGGCCGCGCTTTCTGCTAGACTCCGGCCGCCTGCAGGGAGGTCCTCATGCCCGGACGCCGCTACGCCCTCCTCCTGGTCTTCGCCCTGGCGCCTGCGCTCCTCGCGCAAGGCACGGAGTACGACCTGGTCATCCGCGGCGGACGCGTGCTCGACGGGACAGGCAACCCGTTCGTGCTGGCCGACGTCGCCGTAAAGGACGGGCGTATCGCGGCGATTGGGAGGCTTCCCGGCGGTCGTGCGGCTCGGACGATCGACGCGCGGGGCCACTACGTCACGCCAGGCTTCATCGACATGCACAGCCACGGAGGGCCGGGCAACCACGACGCGGCCCTGCGCAACGAGCACAACAGCGTGATGCAGGGCATCACGACGGCCGTGCACAACCCGGACGGCGGCTCCATGTGGCCCGTTGCGGACCACCTGGATCGCTACGGCCGTGACGGCATTGGCGTGAACGTGGTGATGATGGTGGGCCACAACAAGATTCGCCAACTGGCGATGGGCAATGCGCCGCGGGTCGCGTCGGCCGCGGAACTGGACCGGATGACGGATCTCCTGCGGCAGGGGCTTCGCGAGGGCGCCTTCGGCCTGACGCTCGGCCTCGAGGGCGTGCCGGGTCGCTGGAGCGACACGCATGAGCTCGTGGCGCTCGCGACGGTGATTGCCGGGCACAACGGCTTCCTCCACGCCCACCAGCGGGCCGAAGGCCGGTCGCCTCGCTGGTGGAACGCCAGCACCCCCGGGCAGCCGGTGGACGGCATCGAGGCGACGCGGGAGACCATCGAGATCGGTGAGCGCTCGGGGGCACGCGTCATGGCGACGCACTTCAAAGTGCTCGGCAAGGACTTCTGGGGCTCGAGCGACGCGATGCTGCGCATGCTGGACGAGGCACGCGCGCGCGGCGTGCAAGTGTTCCTCGACACGTATACTTATGAATCGTACGGGAATACCGCCACCGTGGCGCTCGTGCCGCACTGGGCGCTCGTCGATGACGGCGTCGATATCGGGGGCCAGGACGGCGGCCTGGCCGGCACGCTGACGCAGCCCTACGCCAGGGCCCAGCAGAACCTCCGTCGGCGTCTCGCAGACGCCGGCCTCGCCTACAAGGTCCGGCGCGACATCGAGTACGAGATCGCGAAGGCGGGTGGTCCGGATCGCGTGCTGCTCGTCGAGCATCCGAAGGCCGAGTACCGAGGCCGCTTCCTGGCTGATGTTGCCGCCATGCACGGCGAAGACCCGATCGACGCGGCCATCAGGCTGCAGATGGAGGGCGAGCCGTCGCGCCCGGGGGGCGGCGCCTACCGCGGCTTCAACATTGCGGAGATCGACAACGAGCGCATCGTGCAGAAGAACTACGTGGCCTACTCCACCGACGGCGGGGCGGTGCGGTTCGGGGAGGGCTTCCCGCACCGGCGCTACTACGGCATCTATCCGCACATCCTCCGGCAGTATGTCTTCGAGAAAGGCCTCGTCAGCCTGCCGTTCGCCGTCAGGGCCATGACGTCGCTGCCGGCGACGATCATCGGTCTCGAGGATCGCGGCCTGCTCCGCACGGGGAACTGGGCAGACATCACGGTGTTCGACCCCGTCACGATTCGCCCGACCTCGACATACATGAAGCCTCACAGTTATCCCGTCGGCATTCGGTATGTGCTGGTGAACGGTCAACTGGCGGTGGACGAAGGTACGCTCGCCAACCGGCTCGCCGGCCGTGCGCTCAGGCCGGCGTGGGCCGAGCAGAAGTCGACCAGCTCGCCTCAGCTCTGACCGGCGGGTCCACGGACTGCATGAACAGCCGAGGCGTCAGGTGCCGGCCTGGTCGCGTCGCGACGGGCCTCGCAGCAGTCCGGTGTTCGACGCCGATCAAGAGACGGGACCGTCGCTCGTCACACAGCGTGCACGCCGGAGCCGCCGACACGCATCCAAAACCTTGGAGCCAGATTCGCGAAACCCGCATGGCGTGATGTGGCGTCTGATGGATCTGGTGCAACAGTTTCCGGTTTGCATTCGTAATACAGTCGTCGCGATTTTCGTTCGTCACAAGGGTGTAGACTAGGAGGTCCCGGCTGAGCGCCGGAATCCACTGGGAATGAGCACGGGAAGAGCACGAGCGCACAAGTACTGATGGGACTTCTCGAGAAACTCCGCCCGCAGCCCCGCTGGAAGCACGGCGATCCGTCCGTGCGCGCCGCCGCCGTGTACGAGCTTGGTCCTGAAGACGTCGATGCGCTCCGAGCGCTGGCGCGCGAAGATGCCGACGCGCGCGTGAGGCGCGCCGCCGTCTCGCGCGTCGACGATGCGGCGATCCTTGGTGAGATCGGGCGAACCGATCCGGACGAGGAAGTGCGCGCCGAAGCGATCCGTGGGCTCGCCGGCCTGGCGATCGAGACGACCGAGGTGGCGGCGGCGTCGGCGGTGTTGCGGCAGCTCGTGGAGCTCGGTCGCCTGAGAGAAG
>JBOGIW010000425.1:0-3323 GCA_050748045.1 Vicinamibacterales bacterium
CTCGCGCCGGGGGTCAGCGTGAGCGCGACGTCGTTGAAGCCGCCTTCCATGTCGAACGCGGCGCCGAGCGCCTGCACATCAACTTCGCCCATATGGTAGACCTTCGTCACCCCGCGGGCGCAAAGCACCACGGGCCGCGCAGGTTGCGGCGCTGTTGCGGTCACAATCGGCTCATTCCCGAGTGTATCAACACCCCGGGACGCCGGCACTGATGGGCCGCTGGCGGCCGAATCGACGCCGTATCCCCTGTCTCCGCTCCAAGAATCCCGGATCGCCCCGATAGCGGCCGCCGGTCTTCCGGCATGTACTACAGGTTTTGGGAGGGGAACCGATGGCGATTCCGATGGGCGGCGTGCTCCCCGACACGTGGACCGAGACGCACCTGGCCGCCTGCCTTGCGGCGCGCTGGGACGGCGAAGGCCCGATTGTCCTGGGCAATCGCCAGCCCTTCCGGCACGACCGCGATGCGCGCGGCAACATCACCGTGTCGCACTCGGCGTCGGGGGTCGTCAATGCGGTGGAGCCGATCCTGCGAGCGTGCGGCGGCGTCTGGGTCGGTCACGGTGCCGGGTCCGCCGATCGCGAAGCCGTCGTCTGGCGGGACGGCCTCGACGTGCCGCCGGTCGAGCCGAGGTATCGGCTGCGCCGGGTCTGGCTCGATCCGGATGAGGAGCAGGGCTACTACGGCGGATTCGCCAACCAGGCGTTGTGGCCGCTCTGCCACCGCGTGCGCGTGCAGCCGGTGTTCCGCGCGGCCGACTTCCGCGCGTACGCGTCGGCGAACCGGCGGTTCGCCGACGCCGTGTGCGACGAAGCGGCGAGCGACGCGCCGCTCGTGCTCGTCCAGGACTACCACTTCGCGCTGGCGCCGGACATGATTCGCGCCCGGATGCCGCGTGCGACGATCGTGACGTTCTGGCACATTCCGTGGCCGGAGTGGCAGACGCTCGGCGCCTGTCCGTGGGCCCGCGAGCTCCTCGAGGGGCTGCTGGGCAGCAACATCATCGGCTTCCAGACCACCGTCGACGGCCACAACTTCATCGAGGGGGCGCGGCAGATTCTCGGGGCGTGGGTGGACGACCGGGATCGCGCCATCCGGCACGGCGGGCGGCGCATCCGCGTGCGCGCGTATCCGGTGTCGGTCGTCTGGGATGAATCGTCCCACGCCGACGAGTCGCAGGCAGCCGCGTGGCGCGAAGACGTCCGGCGGGAGGTGACGATCGCTCCCGACGTGCGGCTCGGCGTGGGGGTCGATCGGCTGGATTACACGAAGGGGATCGAGGAGAAGCTCCTCGCGATCGAGTCGCTCCTCGAGCGTCACCCGGAGCACCGGCAACGCTTCACGTTCGTTCAGCTTGCCGAGCCGACCCGCGAAGGCGTCGCCGTCTACCAGGCGGTCCACCGCAGCGTGATGCGCGCCGCCGAGCGCGTGAATCGCCGGTTCGGCACGGCGTCGTACCGGCCCGTCATCGTGCTGGAGGGGCATCACCCGCCCGACCGCGTCCACCGCTTCCTGCGCGCCGCCGATCTCTGCTACGTCGGGAGCCTGCACGACGGGATGAACCTGGTGAGCAAGGAGTTCGTGAGGGCGCGCGCCGACGAGCGCGGCGTGCTCGTCCTCAGCGCCTTCGCGGGCGCCGCGCGGGAGCTCACCGACGCGCTCGTCGTGAACCCGCTCGACACGGCGGGCGCCGCTCGAGCGCTGGCCGCCGCGCTCACCATGCCGGAGGACGAACAGCGGCGGCGGATGCGTCGCATGCGCGCCGTCGTGGCGCATGCGAATGCGCATCGATGGGCGGCCACCATCCTCACCGAAGCCGCGGCGGCGCGCCAGCATCACGCCGTGTGGACGCCCGGACCGGTGCCGGCCGGGTCGGCCTTTGCCGCATCCGGCAGGTAAGGACCCTGATGCGGGCCGGGCACTGAGCGGCGCGGCGAGTGTCCGGCGCTCCTTGACCTTCCCCTGACGATCGTGAAAACGTGTGGAGTCGTGCCCTGTCTGCGGCCCGGCTCGCACGCGCCCAGCCCGTTCACGTCTCCTGGATCATGACGGCGGTTCTCTCCTCGATATTTGCGCTGGCGCTCGCGGCGCCGCTCGTCCAGCGAGCGTTCCCGCGATACGCCGGGTGGCTGTTGGCCATCGTGCCCGCGGGATCGTTCGTGCTCCTGCTCGTCCCCGGGGCGATCCCCGAGATTGAGCACATCGCCTGGGCTCCAAGCCTCGGGCTGGAGCTCACGCTGCACGCCGACGGCCTCGCGCGGCTGCTTGGGACGCTCATCACGGGCGTCGGCGCGCTGGTCGTCGTGTATGCCGGCGCCTATCTGGCCGGGCATCCGCAGCAGGGCCGCTTCTTCGCGTACTTGCTGGCCTTCATGGGCTCGATGCTCGGCATCGTCGTGGCCGACAACCTGCTCGCCATCTTCGTGTTCTGGGAGTTGACGAGCTTCAGCTCCTACCTTCTGATCGGCTTCGAGCACGAGCGTGACTCCGCTCGCGCGGCGGCGCTGCAGGCGTTGCTCGTCACGGGGGGCGGCGGGCTCGCGCTGCTGGCGGGAGCCGTCCTCCTCGCGCAGGCGGGCGGCAGCTATTCTGTTCGCGAGCTCGCGCTTGCACGAGAGGTCGTCGTCGCGCACCCGCTCTACACGCCCGCGCTCGTCCTCGTGCTGGCCGGCGCCTTCACCAAGTCCGCGCAGACGCCGTTTCACTTCTGGCTGCCGAACGCGATGGAAGCGCCGACGCCGGTCAGCGCATACCTGCACTCGTCCACGATGGTGAAGGCGGGCGTCTTCCTGCTCGCGCGTCTCTATCCCGTCCTGGGGGGCACGGCGTTCTGGGTCTGGTCTGTCGCGGGCGTCGGCACACTCACGGCGGTGACGGGCGCCGTGCTGGCGTATCGGCAGACCCACCTGAAGCGGATCCTCGCCTATTCGACGGTCAGCGCCCTTGGCCTCATGACGCTGCTCCTCGGCATCGGCGGCGATCTGGGCGTGCGGGCGGCGCTCGTGTACCTGCTGGCGCACGCGATGTACAAGGGCGCCCTGTTCCTCGTCGCGGGGACGGTGTCGCACGAGACCGGGGAGCGCGAGGTCACGCGGCTGTCCGGGCTGCGCGGCGCGATGCCGGTGACGGCGGCGGCCGCCGGGGCGGCGGCGCTTTCGATGGCCGGGATTCCGCCGCTCGGCGGGTTCATCGCGAAGGAGCTGATGCTCGAGGCGCTGCTCGCCGAGCAAGGCTGGCTGCTCCTCGCAGCGGTCTTCGTCGTGTTGACGAGCATGTTCCTGGCGGCGGTGGCGTTCCTCGTCGGGATTCGTCCATTCATCGG
>JBOGIW010000426.1:0-9274 GCA_050748045.1 Vicinamibacterales bacterium
CTCCAGGCGCACGGCGCCGGCGGCGCCGGCGGCCATCGTGCGGCCGCGCCCGGCGAGGTCGGCCGCCCGCCACCGCGATTCGAGCCACGTCCGCATCGCCCGAGACGGATGGACCTCGCGCACCTCGTCGCTCTCGAGATCGAAGAGCGCCGGGTTCACGATGAGATCCGGCCGCACGAAGAAGACGTCGGCACCGTCCGCACGCGCCTGCGCGAGGGCCTGGAGGATCTCGATGGCGAGGTGCCCGTACTCGCGCCCGTTCGGCTTGACGACCCACGTGCGGCGCCCACCGAGGGTGACGCGGATCATCCGGCGATGAACCAGTAGTAATCGCCGGTGTAGCCGACCTCGGCGAAGAGGGCCTTCCAGTCGTCCACGTGCATGGCCGTTCGACAGGTCACCACCCACTTGAACAGCCGCTCGCGCTCGGCGTCGTTGCGCCAGGCGTCGACCACGATGAAGGCACGCCCGCGCGACACACGCTCGATCTCGCCGAGCGCCTGCCGGCACTCGTCGAGCGGCAGGTTGTGCACGGTGTTGATCGCCGTCACGAGGTTGAAGGATCGGTCGGGGAACGGAAGGTCGCGGGCGTTCGCGCGCGCCAGGTACGGCCGCACGTCGGGCATGGCGTGGGCGAGCGCGTACTCGGAGATGTCCACGCCGGCAACGTGCAGGCGAGGGAGCAGCTCCTTGAAGTCGTGGAGCATGAAACCCTTCGCGCACCCCACGTCGAGGAGCCGCGCGTCGCCGTAGAGACCGTAGTGGTCGCGGATGCGCCGAACCGTGGGCTGCCAGAAGCGCGGGTGATACGTGTAGCCGCCGTACCCGTGGCGGCGGTCGCCGTCGAAGTAGTCGAAGGCGAAGCGCCGGGAGATGGCGCGGTCGTCGTCGGTGACGAGCTGCCCGCGCTCCTCGATCGGCCGCGTCGCGCGCGGGTACTGATCCATCAGGTTGATTTCGGCCAGCTTACTGTTCCCTGTTCCGGGTTCCGGGTTCGTGTTCTGGGTTCGGTTCCTGGTTCTTGGTTCTTCGTTCCTGGTTCTTCGTTCCTGGTTCTGGGTTCCTGGTTCTGGGTTCCTGGTTCTGGGTTCTGGGTTCGGGGTTAGCGGTTCGGGTTCAGAACAGCGAACCAAGAACCTTGAACCCCGAACCGGGAACCGAACCCGGAACACGAACCCGGAACCCGGAACCAGGAACCCGGAACGGTTCAGTTGTCTGTCGCGCCGGATCGGAGCGAGGCACAGATGCGATCCGCGCCGAGGCCGTGCGCGCGCCACAGATCCTGCTGCGAGCCGTACACGTGGATGAACGCGTCGCGCAGCGAGAAGGTGTGCAGGGCGCACGTGGCGCGCCGCTCCCAGGCGAGCTGCTTCGCCTGCGCCGCCAGTCCCCCGCGCTCGGAATGATCCTCGATCACGATGACCATCTCGAACTGGTCGAGGATGCGCCCGAGGCCGTCGCGATCGAGCGGCTTGAGCGTGTGGGCCGACGCCACGGCGACCGAGCGGCCGCCGGCCTCGATGCGGGCCGCCACGTCGAACGCCATCTTCATGATCGGACCGTACGAGACGATGCAGACGTCACGGCCGTCCTTGATCATCCGGACCTTGCCGAGCTCGAAGGGGGCCGGCGCCTTGTCGGTGAGCACCGGCTCCCCCGCCTTGCCGAGCCGCAGGTAGACGGGGCCGCGGTGCCGCGCGCATGCCCACGTGGCCGCCGCCGTCTCGAGCGGATCGCACGGCGCGACGACCGACATGTTCGGGAGCGCGCTCATGACGGCGACGTCTTCCTGGGCGTGATGCGTGCCGCCGAGCAGCGAGTACGACGTGCCCCCGCCGATGCCCACGATCGTCACCGGCAGGTTCTGATAGCACACGTCGTCCCGGAGCTGTTCAAAGGGGCGATAGATGGCGAAGGTGGCGATCGTGTACGCAAACGCCGTGCACCCCCGCATCGCCAGCCCCGCGCACAGGCCGATCATCGCCTGCTCGGCGAGACCCGCGTTCAGGAACCGATCCGGGTACTCCTTGACGAACGGCGCCATGGCACTGGCCGGCGAGATGTCCGCCACGACGACGAAGACGCGCGGATCCTGCTTCGCGATCTCGTACACCGTGCGCGCAAACGCGTCCCTCACGGCGCCGCCTCCAGCTCGGCAAGCGCCCGCTGATACTCCGCCGGCGACGGCGAGCGATAGTGCCAGATGGGCGCGTTCTCCATGTAGCTGACCCCCTTGCCCTTCACCGTGCGCGCCACCACCATCAGCGGCCGGCCGCCCCGCCGCGAGACCATGGCGTCGTAGAGCGCGGCCGCGTCGTGGCCGTCCACCTCGCGCGTCTCCCAGCCGAAGGCCTCGAGCTTCGGCACGAGCGGGTAGAAGTTCGGGTGGATCTCGCTGATCTTCCCGAGCGACTGGAAGTCGTTGAGATCGACGACGGCAATGAGCCGATCGAGCGCCAGCGTCGGGGCGAGCATGAGCGCCTCCCACACCGAGCCTTCCTCCAGCTCGCCGTCGCTGAGGACGCAGTAGACCGAGCGATCCGAGCGGAGCGTCCTGTCGGCGAGGGCCATGCCGAGCGCCAGCGGCAGGCCGTGCCCGAGCGATCCGGTGGACGCTTCGATGCCGGGAAGCCCGATGTCCGGGTGCATCCCGAGGCGGCCGCCGTCCTTGCCGCAACTGTCGAGATCCGCCGGCGTCATGACGCCGAGCTCCTCGAGCACCGCGTACTGCGCCATGGCGCCATGGCCCTTCGACAGGATGAAGCTGTCGGGCTCCGGGCCGTCGCGCCGCATGAGACCGTGGTAGATGGTATCGACGATCTCGAGGCACGAGAACGCCGGCGCGATGTGAAGGGCCGGCACGGTCTGCGAGATGCCGAGGATGCGCCGCCGCATGCGGCGGCAGCGCGCCCTCGCGGCGGCTGCGTCGAAGCTCACGCGTAGAACTCCCGGATGGCGCGCACCGTGTACTCCACCTGATCGACGCTGACGTGCTGGTGCGCGGGAAGGGTGATGGTCTCGCCGGCGTACCGCTCGGCCGCCGGAAAATCGCCGCGCCGGTATCCCAGGTCCCTGGCCGCCTCCTGCAGGTGCAGCGGCACGGGATAGTGCACCTTCGCTTCGACGCCGCGCGACTCGAGGAACCGGCGCAGCTCGTCGCGGCGCGCGGCGCTCGCCAGGTACAACTGGTAGACCTCGCGCACGTGGGCCTGACGCCGCGGCGTTCGGATCCCCTCCACGCTCGACAGCGCCAGGTCGAACGCCCGCGCATTGCGGACGCGCGCGTCGATCAGCTCTTCGATCGTGTCGAGGACGCGCATCGCCACGATGGCCTGCACCGGCTGCACGCGCTCGTTCACGCCCCAGAACGCCACGTGGTCGCGGTCCTCCAGACCGTGATTCCGGTACTGCCGCACCCACGCCGCCTTCTCGTCGTCATCGGTGACGACGATGCCGCCGTCGCCCCAGACGTTGAGCGGCTTCAGCGGGTGCATGCTGAAGGCGCTGACGTCGCCGAAGGTGCCGGCGAAGCGCCCGTCGATCGTCGCACCGACCGCGGGGCAGGCGTCCTCGACGACGGCGACGCCGCGGCGGCGGGCGATCGCCATCACCGCCTCGATGTCGCACGGGCACCCCGCCCAGTGCACCGGCACGATGGCGCGCGTCCGCGGCGTGATCGCCCGCTCGACGAGGTTGACGTCGATCTGGTACCTGTCGTCGCAGTCCACGAAGACGGGCCGCGCGCCGGCGGCGACGATGGCGCCGGCCGTGGCGACGAAGGTGTTCGCGACGGTGATCACTTCGTCGCCGGGCTTCACGCCGACCGCCTTGAGCGCCAGCGTGAGGGCGCCCGTGCCGGTGTTCGTCCCGATCGCGTGCTTCACGCCGATGTAGCGGGCGAACTTCCGCTCGAACCGCTCGACGAAGGGTCCGAGGGTGAATTCCCCCGTCGCGACAAGCGCGCGCAGGTCGTCGAAGTACGCCTCGGCGTCGGCGAACTGTTCGTCGAGATACGAGTACTTCACTCGCATCACGCGGACCTCTCCGGCTCCGGGCTCCCCGAACTGCTCGAAGCGGCCGAACCCGGACCGCCCGCTTCCGAACGATAGAAGCCGGCGATGAGCTCGATGACGCGGTCCTGCTGCTCGCGCGTGAGCCCGGGATAGAGCGGCAGGCTGAGAATGCGCGCCGCCGCGCGCATGGTGGCCGGAAAGTCTTCGGCGCGGTAGCCGAGCGAAGCGGCCGCGGGCTGCACGTGGATCGGCGCCGGGTAGTGCACGAGCGCTTCGACGCCGCGATCGTTGAGATGCCGCTGCAGCTCGTCGCGCCGGTCCGCCTGCACCATGTAGGTCTGGTAGACGCAGCGCTCGCCCGGTCCCTCGTCTGGAACGGTGACGAACGGACGCAGCAGGTCGTTGTACCGGAACGCGAGGCGCCGGCGCTCGCCGGTCCACGCGGCGAGGTGCCGGAGCTGCACGCGCAGCATGGCGGCGTGCAGCTCGTCGAGCCGGCAGTTCAGGCTCCAGAACTCGCAGGTGTTGCGATCGCGCAGGCCGTGGTTCCGCGCGAGCCGCATGCGATCGAGGATGGCGGCGTCGCTCGTCGTCATCATGCCCGCGTCGCCGTAGGCGTGGAGGTTCTTGAGCGGGTGCAGGCTGAAGCAGGCCGCGCCGCCCCAGCTTCCCACCGGGCGGCCGTCGAGCGCGGCGCCGACGGCCTGGGCCGCATCCTCGAGCACAAAGAGATTGTGTCGCCGTGCGATGTCCAGGACCTCCGGCATGCGCGCCGGCCGTCCGCTGAGATGCACCGGCACGATCGCCCGCGTGCGCGGCGTGATCGCCGCCTCGACACGCGAGGGGTCGAGGTTCAGATCCGGGCCGATATCGGCGAACACGGGGCGCGCGCCCGCCAGGTCGATCGTCGACGCCGACGCGAGGAAGGAGTTCGGCGCGGTGATCACCTCGTCTCCGTCGCGCAGCCCGAGGCCGCGCAGCACGAGGTGCAGCGCGCAGGTGCCGTTGGCGAGGCCCACGGCGAAGGCCGTTCCACAGAGCGCGGCGAACTCCCGCTCGAAGGCCGCCACCTCGGGCCCGAGGACGTAGCGGCCGCTGTCGATCACCGCCTCGCAGGCCGAGAGCAGCTCGCGCTTGATCGTCCCGGCCTGCGCGCCGAGGGCGGTGTAGGGGACCCTGATGGCCGCGTGTGTCTCGGACATGCGTCAGGCGACCGGTACGACGACCGCACGGGTCGGGAAGACCATGATCAGGCCCGCGAGAGGTTCGGCAGCGCCATCCGCGCGGAGACGTCAACGAGGGCGGATGGTTCCGGCAGGTCCGCCGGTTCGGCCGGCCGGCGTACGCGCGAGTCGTGCCACGCGCTGAGCACCATCAGGCCCCAGAGCTCCCACCCGAGCGAGCGCCGGCCCTCGAGATGATCGGCGACCGCCGCAGACACGCGGCCGGCGTCGAGGAGCCCGATCGCGTCGATGGCCGAAGGCGCGAGGAGCTCCTGCAGGCGGGCGCGCGCAGGGCCGCGAAGCCACTGGTGGATCGGGATGCTGAACCCCTTCTTCTTCGCGCCGGCGATCTCCGGGCCGAAGTGACGGCGGCAGAGCGACCGCAGCAGCACCTTGGTCCGCGATCCGCGCGAGACGCGCAGGTGCTCCGGCAGGCCGAGGGCAAAGGCGACGAGCGCCGGATTGAGGAACGGCGCGCGTGTCTCGAGGCCGTGCGCCATCGACATGCGATCGACCTTCACGAGAATGTCGTTCGGCAGGTAGTCGCGGAGGTCGGCACGCTGCAGGTCGAAGGTCGCCGGCGCGCCGTTCAGCCCGTGACGGTCGGCCATGTCGCGCAAGGCGGTCGCGGCGGCGCGCGCCGCGGCCGGATCGCGGAGGAGTCCCGCGGCGTCCGCCGGCATCCAGGTGCCGTTCCAGGTGAAATGGGCCTCGCGCGTCGAGAGATGCGCGGCGCGCAGGAAGCGCTGCAGCTTGTAGGTGGCCGACACCTTCTCGCGGTCGTTGACCGGCAGGCGCTCCGCCGAGGCGGCCAGCGCGCGCCGCAGCCCGCGCGGCAGACGCTCGACGTAGCGGGCGTGCAGGCGCGACGCCGCGTAGGTCAGGTATCCGCCGAACAGCTCGTCTCCCCCATCGCCGGTGAGGACGACCTTCACGTCCTCCGCCGCCGCGAGCGAGATCGTCCAGACCGCCAACGCCGACGAGTCCGCGAGCGGGTCGTCGGCATGGTCGACCACGTCGAGAAATCGATCGATGACCGTGCAGTCGAACGGCACGCGAACGAGCGGCACGCCGATCTGCCGCGACACGCGCTCGGCGGCGGGCCACTCGGAAAAGCCCGCGTCGGCCATGTCGAGGCAGAACGCCCGCGCGATGGCGCCCTGCCGGGCGGCGCTCTCCGCAATCACCGTCGAGTCGATCCCACCGGAGAGAAAGAGGCCGACCGGCACGTCGCTGCGTAGCGCCAGCGCGACGGCCTCGTCGACGCGCGCCTGCAACCGGTCGAGCTGCACGTCCTCCGGGTCGTCTGTCTCGATGGCCGGCGACTGCGGCGGGATCCAGTAGACGCCGGTCGTCACGACGCCTGACGGCCCGTACAGGCGCCACGTGCCGGCAGGCACTCGCCGTACGCCGGCCATCATCGTCCGATCGCCCGGCACGTAGTTCAGGCACAGGTAGCCGCCGAGCGCCTCGCGATCGATCGCGCGCTCCTCCGGCCGCATCGAGGCGGCGATCGGAGCGAGCTCGGAGGCAAAGGTGACGGCGCTCGCGGTGTCGCGATAGAGGAGCGGCTTCTCGCCGAGCGGGTCGCGCGCGAGCCACAGGGTGCGGTCGAGGCGGTCGTAGATCGCGCACGCAAACTGCCCCACGAGGCGCGAGGCGAGCGCCGTCCCCCACTCGCGGTACCCGGCCAGCAGCACCTCGGTGTCGGAGTGGTACCTGAACGCGTGCCCGAGCCGGCTCAGCTCGGTGCGCAGCTCGATGTAGTTGTAGATCTCGCCATTGAACGTCACGACGAGCCGGCCGTCCGCGCTCGCCATGGGCTGGTGCGCGTGGCGCACGTCGATGATCGCCAGGCGCCGGTTCCCGAGGAACACCCCCGGCTCGTGCCAGTAGCCGCCTTCATCGGGGCCGCGATGGTGGAGCAGCCCCGTCAGCCGGCGGCAGTCGGCCACGGGCACCGGGCTACCGTCGCGGGAAAGATGACCGAAGATGCCACACACTGGCGCTACTCTGCACGGTTCCGGGTTCCAGGTTCCGGGTTCCAGGTTCCGGGTTCCGGGTTCGTGTTCCGGGTTCAGTTCTCCGTTCGGGGTTCTTGGTTCGGGGTTGTCGGTTCGCGGTTCGGGGTTCGGGGTTCGGGGTTCGAGGTTGCCGAGTCCGTGCAGCAAACATGAACAGCGAACGCGAACCGCGATTCGCGAGCCGGGAACAGCGAACCAAGAACGACGAACCGGGAACCCGAACCCCGAACCGCGAACTCCGAACCCTGAACTCCGAACAGAACCCAGAACACGAACCCGGAACCCGGAACCCGGAACCTCATTGAAGCGCCGCCGCGTCATCCAGCGCCTCGCGCCGCACGTAGTACGGCGCGCGGCGCGTCGGCTCGAAGTACAAGCGCACAAGCAGTTCCGCCAGCACGCCGACGAAGATGCTCTGCAACCCCCCGAGGTACAGCACCAGCGCGAGGATGAACCAGCCGGTGTGATCGCGGACAACCGGGATCCCGAGCCCGACGAACGCCCAGACGAGGCCGAGCGTGATGACCACGGCGACGGCGAGAATCGCCAGGCCAATCTTGCCGAAGAAGCGAATCGGGCGATCGAGATAGCGCACATAGAAGACGAGAAAGATGATGTCGAGCAGGACGTTGAACGTGCGGCCGAGGCCGTAGTTGGAGGCGCCCACCGCCCGCGCCACGTTCTGGATCTCGACTTCCGCGATGCGGGCCCCGGCCTGGCGCGCGAAGACCGGCACGAAGCGGTGGTTCTCCCCGAGGAGGCGGACGTCGCGCAGCAGATCCGTGCGATAGGCGCGGAACGTCGTCCCGATGTCGTGAATGGAGAGCCGCGTCACCTTGCGGAGCAGCCAGTTGGCGGCCCGCGAGGGCCACCGCCGCCGGATGCCCTCCTGCCGGTCCCGGCGCCAGCCGCAGACCACGTCGTACCCCTCCCGCAGCTTCGCGAGGAAGCGAGGCACGTCCTCGGGGAAGTGCTGGAGGTCCGCGTCCATCGAGATCACGAGCTCGCCGGCGACGCTGTCGAACCCGGCCTGCAGGGCGGCCGTCTGGCCGTAGTTGCGGCGAAGGCGCACGATGCGCAGCCGGCCGTCGCGCTCCTGCAGGCGCTCGAGCGCCCGAATGGTGCCGTCGGTGCTGCCGTCGTCGACGAACACGAGCTCGAACCGGTACTCGGCGACGAGGTCCCGCGTCACGGCGTCGAGGCGCGCGACGAGGTCCGTCAGAACCTGCTCTTCGTTGTAGACCGGCAGGACGATGCTGACGAGGGGCCGCGGGTCGTCGTGCGCGATCACGAGCGCACCTCGGCGACGAGACCCATGACGTCCCCGAGATTCAACGGTACGCGGCCGTGAGGCGCCAGGCGAAGGGGCACCGCGGCTGCATGCACCGCGCGCCAGAACGCGCTCGTCGCGCCCATGTGCCGCAGCCGCTCTTCGATGTACGAGAGGCGGTACGTGCGGCCGAACGTCCGGGCCGCCCGAACGGCGAAGCCGACCTGCTGGAGGAGCTGTGTCAAGTTGCGGCGATTGAAGAGCGCGACGTGCTGGACCAGGTCGTAATGGTACCACCGGCCGCCAAGCGCGCGCGCCACGAGGCTGCCGGTATCGGGCGTCGTAATGAAGAGCCGCCCGCCAGGCGCAAGACACTGGCGGACGCGCGCGAGCGCCCGCCCGGCGTCGGGCACGTGCTCGATCACGTCGAACATCGTCACGGCGGCGAAGCGGTGGACGAAGTCGGGGCGCTCGTCGTCGATGGTGCCGAGCTCGAGCGACGTGCCGAGGTGGGCGCGCGCCCAGGCGACGCCCGTCGCGCTCGGCTCGATGCCGACGGCGTCGTACATCGACGCGGCCTCGCGCACGAAGTGGCCGAAGTTGGCGCCGACGTCGAGCAGGGCGGCGCCGCGCGGCGCGTGATCCGCCACCCACGCCAGCTTGGCGCGCGCGCAGGCCGCGGCGCTCACGTCGAGACAGGAGTCGGTGTTCCCGTCGGTGAGGAAGATAGGAGGATCGTGCTCG
>JBOGIW010000427.1:0-12862 GCA_050748045.1 Vicinamibacterales bacterium
CGGTGGTGACGGGGCGGATCGAGCGCGGCAAGGTGAAGGTGGGCGAAGAGATCGAGATCGTGGGCTTCCGGCCGACGGAGAAGAAGGTGGTGACCGGCGTCGAGATGTTCCGGAAGCTGCTCGACGAGGGCGTGGCGGGGGACAACGTCGGGGTGCTGCTGCGCGGCGTGGAGAAGACCGACGTCGAGCGCGGACAGGTGCTGGCCAAGCCGGGCTCGATCAAGCCGCACACGAAGTTCAAGGGCGAGGTCTACATCCTGTCGAAGGAAGAGGGGGGCCGTCACACGCCGTTCTTCAACGGCTACCGCCCGCAGTTTTACATCCGGACGACCGACGTGACCGGCACGCTCAAGCTGCCCGAGGGCGTCGAGATGGTCATGCCCGGCGACAATACGACGATTACCGGCGAGCTGATCACGCCGGTCGCCATCGAAAAGGGGAGCCGCTTCGCCATCCGCGAGGGCGGCCGCACGGTGGGCGCGGGCACGATCACGGAAATCGTGGAATAGCGGAACAAACCATGGCGATGTTCTCAGACAAGATCCGGATCCGCCTGAAGGCGTACGACTCGCGCATCCTCGACCAGTCCACCGGCGAGATCGTGGAGACGGCCAGGCGGACAGGCGCACGGCTGGCGGGACCGATTCCGCTGCCGACCTCGATCAACAAGTGGACGGTGCTCCGTTCGCCGCACGTGGACAAGAAGTCACGCGAGCAGTTCGAGATCCGCACACACAAGCGGCTCATCGACATCTTCGAGCCGACGCCCCAGACCGTGGACGCGCTCATGAAGCTCGATCTGCCAGCCGGCGTGGACGTGGAGATCAAGGCGTTCGGGAAGGAGCACGGGAAGTAGTCTTTGGTCTCTTGTCTCTGGTCTTTGGTGGTCCTGGGTCTCTGGTCGCTTCGACCAGAGACCTGCTAGAGACTCGAGACCAGGGACCAGAGACCAGAGACGAGAGACCAGAGACGAGAGACCGACAGATGGTCACAGGACTGATTGGCAAGAAGGTCGGCATGACCCAGTTGTTCGGCGCCGACGGCAGGGTCTCGCCGGCGACGGTGGTCAAGGCCGGTCCGTGCGTGGTCGTGCAGACGAAGACGGTCGAGACCGACGGGTACGCCGCGGTGCAGCTCGGCCTGGTCGAGGAGCGGCCCACGAAGGAGAACAAGCCGACGACCGGTCACTTCAAGAAGGCCGGGGTGCCGGCGACGCGCGTGCGCCGCGAGGTGACGCTCAAGGCGGGCGGGGATCCGGTGAAGCCGGGCGATCAGGTCAACGTGTCGGTATTCGCCGAGGGCGAGCGCGTGGACGTCATCGGCACGAGCCGCGGCAAGGGCTTCCAGGGCGTCGTCAAGCGCCATCACTTCAAGGGCGGACGCGCGTCGCACGGCTCGATGTTCCACCGCGCGCCCGGCTCGATCGGCGCCTCGTCGTACCCCTCGCGCGTGGTCAGGGGCATGCGGATGGGCGGGCACATGGGCCACGACCGCGTGACGGTGCGCAACCTGAAGGTGCTCAAGGTCGACACGGAGCACGACCTGCTGCTGCTCGAGGGCGCGGTGCCGGGGGGGCCGAACGGCTACGTGACGATTCGCAAAGCCGTGGCCGCCAAGCCGGTGCGGGTGGCGCAGGTGGAGCCGGCGAAGAAGCGGGGGAGGAAATAACGATCGTTCCTGGTTCCGGGTTCCTGGTTCCGGGTTCGTGTTCTGGGTTCGGTTTCTGAGTTCTGAGTTCTCGGTTCTGCGTTCTGGGTTCCACAACCCAGAACAGGAACGGGGAACGCAGAACGGGGAACGCAGAACACGGAACATCGAACAGAACCTCGAACACGAACCTGGAACGGGGAACCTGGAACATCGCCATGACCGTAGATGTGGTGAATCAGCAGAACGAGAAGGTCGGATCGGTCGACCTGCGCGACGAGCTCTTCGGCGGGCGCATCAAGACGGACCTGATCCACGAGTCGGTGGTGCGCGCCAACGCGGCGGAGCGCCGCGGCACGCATGCGACGAAGACCCGCGCGGCGGTCAGCGGCTCCGGCAAGAAGCCGTGGCGGCAGAAAGGCACCGGCCGCGCCCGCGTGGGCGAGCTTCGGAACCCGCTCTGGCGCAAGGGCGGGACGGTCTTCGGGCCCCAGCCGCGCAGCTACGACTATCAGCTCCCGCGGAAGGTCGAGAAGGGTGCGCTCCGCGCGGCCCTGGCGGTGAAGCTCCGGGACGGCGCCGTCACGGTGGTCGACGCGCTGAGCGTCGGCGACATCAAGACGAAGGCCGCGGCCGAGATGCTGAAGCGCCTCGGCGTGAACGGCAAGACGCTGCTCGTCGACGTGAAGCCGGAGGACAAGCTCGCGCTCTCGGTGCGCAACATCGAAGGCGTGCGCCTGCTCCCGAGCAACCGCATCAGCGCCCGCGACGTGATGGACACCCGCCGCGTCGTCCTGACGCGCGCGGCGCTCGAGAGGCTGCAGGAGGCGCTCGGCTGAAGACCAGACCAGAGACGAGAGACGAGAGACCAGAGACTGAAGACGATGAAGCTCACAGACGTGATTCGCCGCCCGCTCATCACCGAGAAGACGACGGTCATCCGCGAGGACGGCCGGACGCTGGTGTTTCAGGTGGCGATGGACGCGAACAAGATCGACATCAAGCGCGCCGTCGAGCAGCTGCTCGGGTCGAAGGTCGCGAGCGTCCGCACAACGCTGAACCACGGGAAGATGAAGCGCCAGGGCAAGTTCGTCGGCCGGCGCTCCGACTGGAAGAAGGCGTACGTGAAGCTTCGCGAGGGTGAGAAGCTGCCGGAATTCCTTCAGGGGGCCTAGGCGCCAGCGGGTGCGCGATCGCAGATCTGGTGATGTGACATGCCTATTCGCAAATACAAGCCGACGTCGGCCGGCACCCGGTTCCGCACCGTCCAGACGTTCGACGAGGTCACGACGACCAAGCCGTACAAGCCGCTGACCGAGAGCCTGCACCGCTCGGGCGGCCGCAACAACCACGGCGAGCTGACCTCGTGGTGGCGCGGCGGCGGGCACAAGCGTCTGTACCGGACGATCGACTTTCGACGGGACAAGAAGGACATCCCGGGACGGATCTCGACGATCGAGTACGACCCGAACCGCTCGGCGCGCATCGCGCTCGTGACCTATGCCGACGGCGAGAAGCGCTACATCCTGCAGCCGCTCGGGATGAAGGTGGGCGACACGATCGTCTCGGGCGACGCCGTGGACATCCTCCCCGGAAACGCCATGCGCCTCAAGAACATCCCGCTCGGCACGCAGATCCACAACGTGGAGCTGCGCCCGGGGAAGGGCGGCCAGATCGCGCGGAGCGCCGGCTCGTCGGTGCAGCTCGTGGCACGGGAGTCGGAGTATGCGTCGGTGCGGCTGCCGTCCGGCGAGATCCGGAAGATCAACGTCGAATGCATGGCGACGATCGGCCAGGTCGGCAATCTCGACCACGAGAACATCTCGATCGGCAAGGCGGGCCGCAGCCGCTGGCTCGGGCGGAAGTCGCACGTGCGCGGCGTGGCGATGAACCCGGTGGACCACCCGCTCGGCGGCGGCGAGGGGAAGACCTCCGGCGGCCGCCACCCGGTGACGCCGTGGGGCCAGCCGACCAAGGGCTACAAGACGCGCCGGCGCAAGGCCACCGATCGGTTCATCGTGCAGCGGAGAAGGAAATAGGCGGCCATGAGCAGATCGCTGAAGAAAGGCCCCTTCGTCGACACGCACCTGCTCGAGAAGGTCGAGTCGATGAACCGGACGAACGAGAAGAAGGTCATCAAGACCTGGTCGCGGCGTTCCACGGTGATCCCCGAGATGGTGGGGCACACGATGGCCGTGCACAACGGGAGGAAGTTCGTCCCGGTGTACGTGACGGAGAACATGGTGGGCCACAAGCTCGGCGAGTTCGCGCCGACGCGCCTGTTCAGGGGGCACACCACGAAGACGGAGAAAGCGGCGGCCGCGGCGCCGGCGGCGGCGCCGGCTGGAAAGGCCTAGGCATCGGGTGATGGGGCGATCGGTGGCCGTGAGATGTGGAGTCTGCGATCCGGACCGTGCGAGTCGGTGATTTGTCATGATTGAAGCCCACGCCACCGCGCGCAACGTGCGCACCTCGGCCCAGAAAGCGGGCCTCGTGCTCGACCTGATTCGCGGCAAGCACGTGAACCAGGCGCTGGCGACGCTGCAGTTCACGCGGAAGACGATCGCGCGCGACATCGCGAAAGTGCTCCGCTCGGCGGTGGCCAACGCGCAGCAGAAGGACGGGTTCAGCGGCGACGTCGAGCGCCTGTTCGTGGCCGAGTGCTACGCCGACCAGGGGCCGTCGCTGAAGCGGGTGCGGCCGGCGCCAATGGGCCGCGCGTTCCGCGTCCTCAAGCGGACGGCGCACCTGACGGTGAAGGTTGCGGAGAAGCCGCTGCCGATCGCACGCGTGGCGGCCGACAGCACGGCGAAGGCGGAGGGCACGCGGAAGACGCCGGCGTCACGCGGTGCCAGGAAGAAGACTGTGAAGGCGTAACGACTATGGGTCAGAAGGTTCATCCCTACGGGTTCCGGCTCGGCTTCAACAAGACCTGGCGCTCGCGCTGGTTCTCGGATCGCGACTACGCGAAGCTGCTGCACGAGGACCTCGCCCTCCGGCAGAACCTCAAGAAGCGCTTCTCCCACGCCGGCGTCTCGCGCATCGAGACCGAGCGCGCGGCGAACAACCTGAAGATCGACATCTACACGTCGCGCCCCGGCATCATCATCGGCCGCAAGGGGACGGAGGTCGACAAGCTGAAGCAGGAGATCCAGAAGCGCACGAGCCGTCAGGTCTTCATCAACATCCAGGAGATCCAGAAGCCCGAGCTCGAGGCGCAGCTCATCGCCGAGTCGGTGGCGGTGCAGCTCGAGAAGCGCGTGGCGTTCCGCCGCGCGATGCGCAAAGCGGTGGAGTCGGCGCTGCGCTTCGGCGCGCGCGGCATCAAGGTGCGCGTGAGCGGCCGGCTGAACGGCGCCGAGATCGCCCGCTCCGAGTGGTACCTGCACGGGCAGCTCCCGCTGCAGACGCTCCGCGCCGACATCGACTACGGCTTCGCGGAAGCCAACACGACCTACGGGCAGATCGGCGTGAAGGTGTGGCTCTACAAGGGCGAGCGCCTCGTGCCGCGCGTCGGTCGGGACGAGGAGTACAGGGACCGCGCGCCGCGGCGGCCGGCGGGAAGGGGCTAGCGGTTCCGGGTTCCGGGTTCCAGGTTCCGGGTTCGTGTGCTGGGTTCGGTTCGAGGTTCAGAGTTCGGAGTTCGAGGTCGGAGTTCGGAGTTCGAGGTTCGACTTCCAAGTTCGGTTCGGAGTTCGAGGTTGGGTTCGGGTTCGAACCATGAACCGCGAACGACGAACACCGAACCGCGAACACCGAACCGCGAACTCCGAACCTCGAACAGAACCGGGAACACGAACCCGGAACCCGGAACCCGGAACGAGGAACGGCAAGGATCAATCTGATGTTGATGCCAAAGAAAGTCAAGTACCGCAAGCAGCAGCGCGGTCGAATGGCCGGGAAGGCGTGGCGCGGATCGGAGGTGTCCTTCGGCGACTATGGCCTCAGGGCGATGGAGCCGGCGTGGATCACCGACCGCCAGATCGAGGCGGCGCGCGTGGCGATGACGCGTTTCATCAAGCGGGGCGGCAAGATCTGGGTGCGGGTGTTCCCCGACAAGCCGATCACGAAGAAGCCGCAGGAAACCCGCATGGGCAAGGGCAAGGGCGCGCCCGAGCAGTGGGTGTGCGTCGTCCGCCCCGGCAAGGTGATGTTCGAGATGGAGGGCGTGACGGAAGGGGACGCGCGGCGCGCCATGCAGCTGGCCTCGGCGAAGCTGCCGATCAAGACGAGGTTCGCCACGCGCTTCGGCCAGGAGAAGGCGTCATGAAGGCCAGCGAGATCCGGGAGCTCGCCGTCGAGGAGCTCCGCGTACGCGAGAAGGAGCTGGACGACCAGCTGTTCCGCCTTCGCATCCAGAAGTCGATGGGACAGCTCGAGGCGCCCGCGAAGGTGCGCGACGTGCGCCGCGACCTGGCACGGCTCAAGACGATTCTCCGGGAAAAGGAAAGGGCCGGCGGCAGATCATGAGCGCGAAATCGGAACTGACCGGCACGGTCGTCAGCGACCGGATGGAGAAGACGGTCACGGTGGCCGTCGAACGCAAGGTGCGGCACGAGGTGTACGGCAAGGCGCAGCGGCGGACGTCGACCTTCCTGGCGCACAACGAGAACAACGAGGCGAAGCTGGGCGACACGGTGAGCATCGCCGAGTCGCGGCCGCTCAGCCGCCGGAAGCGATGGGTCGTGACGCGCGTCGTGGCGAAGGCGGCGGACGTCTAGGGTGACGAGAGGCCGGACCGGAGACGCCAGGCCGGAGCCCGGAGACGGAGAACAGCCATGATCCAGATGCGTTCGATCCTCGACGTCGCCGACAACTCCGGCGCCCGGAAGATCTCGGTGATCAACCCGATCGGCGGGTCCACGGGCCGCTACGCGGGCCTCGGCGACATCGTCACCGCGTCGGTGAAGGAAGCGACGCCGGACGGCACGGTGAAGAAGGGGCAGGTCGTGAAGGCCGTCATCGTGCGCACGCGCAAGGAGCACCGCCGCCGCGACGGCAGCTACATCCGCTTCGACCGGAATGCGGCCGTGCTCATCAACGACCAGAACGAGCCGGTCGGGACGCGCGTCTTCGGGCCCGTGGCGCGCGAGCTGCGCGAGCGGCGGTTCATGAAGATCATCTCGCTCGCCCCCGAGGTGCTCTGAACAGGGGAGCCAGGAACAGCGAACCAGGAACAGCGACCCAGGAACAGCGAACCAGGAACCAGGAACCGACGATGTCGAGACTGCACACACCCATCCGGCGCAACGACACCGTCATCGTGACGACGGGGAAGGACAGCGGCAAGCGCGGGAGGGTGCTGAAGGTGCTGCCCGCGGCGAATCGTCTCATCGTGGAAGGGGTGAACTTCATCACGCGCCACACGCGGCCGTACCCGCAGCGCTCCCTCAAGGGCGGGATCGTGACGCGCGAGGCATCGCTCCACGCGAGCAACGTGCAGCTGGTGTGCCCCGAGTGCGGGAAGATGACGCGCGTCGGGCGGAAGATCCTGACCGACGGGCGCAAGGTCCGGGTCTGCCGCAAGTGCGAGGGAGTCGTGGACAAATGAGCCGGTTGAAGGAACGGTACACGAAGGAGGTCGCGCCGGCGCTGCAGAAGGCGTTCGGCTACCGGAACGTGATGGCGATCCCGAAGCTCGAGAAGATCGTCGTCAACATGGGCCTCGGCGAGGCGACGCAGAACGCGAAGATCGCCGACGTCGGCGCCGAGGAGCTCTCGCGCATCACCGGGCAGAAGGCGGTGGTCCGCCGCGCCACGAAGTCGATCGCGCAGTTCAAGCTGCGCCAGGGCATGCCGGTCGGCGCGATGGTCACGCTGCGGGGCGAGCGGATGTACGAGTTTCTCGACCGCCTGATCAGCATCGCCCTCCCGCGCGTCCGCGACTTCCGCGGCGTGTCGCCGAAGGGCTTCGACGGCCGCGGCAACTACACCCTGGGCCTGCGCGACCAGTTGCTGTTCCCGGAGATCGACTACATGAAGGTCGACAAGGCGCGCGGCATGAACGTGTCGGTCGTGACGACCGCCAGGACGGACGAGGAAGCGCGGAAGCTGCTCCAGCTGATGGGGATGCCGTTCCGGACGAATTGAAGGAATCGATGGCGACCACCGCAAAGATGGCCAAAGAGGCCAAGACGCCGAAGTACAAGATCCGCCTGCGCAACCGCTGCCGGCTCTGCGGCCGCCCGCGGGCGTACATCCGTAAGTTCGCCATGTGCCGCCTCTGCTTCCGCAAGCTGGCGCTCGAGGGCGACGTGACGGGCGTGACGAAGAGCTCCTGGTAGCACGGCGGCAACTCCCAACTCCCAACTCCCAAGACCTCTGTCGGGAGCGCTGGGATCAGGAGGGGTGGGAATTGGGAGTTGGGCGTTGGGAGTTGGAGGTTAGGGAGTTGGAGGTTTGGGAGTTGGGGATTGGGGATTGGGGATTGGGGATTGGGAGTTGGGCGTTGGGAGTTGACAAGGAATAAACCAAGATGACCGATCCGATTTCCGACATGCTCACGCGCATCCGTAATGCCGTGTCGGCCAAGCACGCGCGTGTGGACATGCCGGCCAGCAAGCTGAAGGTGGAGATTGCCCGGATCCTCCAGGACGAGGGCTACATCCAGGGGTTCCGCCTGGTGGAGGAGTCCGCGGCGCGGAACGGCCGCCAGCCGCGACAGATCATCCGGATCTTCCTGAAGTACGGCCCGCACGGCGAGAAGGTGATCAGCGGGATCGAGCGGATCAGCCGTCCCGGGCGCCGCGTGTACATCGGCGTCGAGGACGTGCCGCACGTGCTCGGCGGCCTCGGCACGAACATCCTGACGACCTCTCAGGGTGTGATGACCGGGCGCGCGGCGCGCAAGGCGGGCGTCGGCGGAGAGGTGCTCTGTAACGTGTGGTGAAGGCTCACGGCCGACGCCCACCGCCACAAGGTGCAGCCACATGTCTCGAATAGGCAAGAAGCCGATCCCGATCCCGAAGGGCGTCACCGTCAAGGTGGGGGCCGATGCGGTCGAGGTGCAGGGGCCGAAAGGCACGCTGCGCCAGGCGATCCCCCCGGGAATCGTGTTCGCGCAGGACACCGCCGACGGGGGCGCGCCCACGCTCGTCGCGAAGCCGGAGCGCGACGACAAGGCGCTGAAGAAGTTCTACGGCCTGGCGCGAAGCCTCGTCGCCAACGCCGTGACGGGCGTCACGGAGGGCTTCAAGAAGGAGCTCGATATCGTCGGCATCGGGTACCGCGCGGAGCTGAAAGGCAGGCAGGTCGTGTTCGCGCTCGGCTACTCGCACCCGATCGTGTTCGACATCCCGAAGGGGATCGACATCACCGTCGACAAGCAGACGCACATCACGGTGACCGGCGTGGATCGGCAACTGGTCGGCCAGGTCGCGGCCAACATCCGGCACATGCGCGAGCCCGATCCGTACAAGCAGAAGGGCGTGCGCTACACCGGCGAGCACCTGAAGAAGAAAGTCGGAAAGACCGGCGCCTAGCGGCGCCGGCCATTGCGCGGCGGAGCGAGTGAGCGGTTCGAACACGCGGTGAGCGGCGTCAACGATTATGCGCATCAAGACGAAGGCAGATCGCCGGCAGCGGATCAAGTACCGGCTCCGGAAGCGGACCAGCGGCTCGACGGAGCGCCCGCGGCTGACCGTGTACCGCAGCGTGGCCCACATCTACGTGCAGGTGGTGGACGACCTGAGCGGCCGCACCATCGCGTCGGCGTCGACCCTCGAACCGGCGGTGAAGGGCTCGCTGCAGAAGGATGCCAGGGGCGGCAACATCGCCGGCGCGAAGGTCATCGGGAAGACGATCGCCGAGCGCCTGATCGAGAAGGGCGTGACGCGCGTGGTGTTCGATCGCAACGGCTTCCTGTATCACGGGCGTGTGAAAGCGGTCGCCGACGCGGCGCGCGAGGCAGGCCTGGAACTCTGACGCTCTGTTTGGAAGGAAAGGTCCACTGACGTGGGACTGATGCATCGCATTCGCGAGAAGATCGACGCCTCGCAGCTCGAGATCAAGGACACGGTCGTCTCCATCAACCGGGTGACGAAAGTGGTCAAGGGCGGGAAGAACCTGAGCTTCAGCGCCCTCGTGGTGGTCGGGGACGGCCACGGCGTGGTGGGCTTCGGCGTCGGCAAGGCGAAGGAAGTGCCCTCGGCGATCAAGAAAGGGATCGAGGCCGCCAAGAAGAACCTGATCCGCGTGCCGCTCCGGGGCTCGACCATCCCGCACCAGGTGGTCGGCAAGTTCGGCTCCGGAAGCGTGCTGCTGAAGCCGGCGCCGGACGGCACAGGCCTCATCGCGGGCGGCGCGGTGCGCGCCGTCGTCGAGTCGGCGGGCATCCAGAACGTGCTGACGAAGTCGCTCGGCTCGGCGAACCCGCACAACGTCGTGCGCGCGACGTTCGCGGGGCTCGCCGACCTCAAGGACCCGGCTCGCGTCGCGCGGATGCGCGGCAAGGACGAGGCGGAGCTCGTCGGCGCGTAGCGCCGCGACACGGCCGCGGGAACGAGAAGATAGAGAGTCGCGTGATGGGGAAGAAGGCTGCAATGAAGGACGCCGGGAAGACCGTACGGGTGACGCTCGTCCGGAGCCCCATCGGCTTCAACCGAACGCAGGGCGAGACCGTGATCGGGATGGGCCTGCGGCGGATCCGCCACACGGTGGAGCTGCCGGACACGCCCGAGACCCGCGGCATGATTCGCAAGGTGCGCCACCTCGTCGAGGTCGCGGAATAACCACGAACGTGGTTTCGAGGATTGATCGATGGATCTGAGCCATCTGAAGCCAGCCGAACGGTCGAAGAAGAACAGGAAGCGCGTGGGGCGCGGTCCGGGCACGGGACAGGGTGTCCAGGCGGGCCGCGGGCACAAGGGCGCGCAGTCGCGCTCGGGCTACAAACGGAAGCGCGGGTTCGAGGGCGGCCAGATGCCGCTCCACCGCCGCCTCCCGAAGCGCGGGTTCCACAACGAGTTCCGCACCGAGTACGCGGTGGTGAACCTCGACACGCTCGACGGCCGCTTCGACGCGGAGACCGTGATCACGCCGGAGCTGCTGCGCGAGCGGGGAGTCGTCAAGGGCAGCCGCCTGCCGATCAAGGTGCTGGCGCGCGGCGACGTGTCGAAGAAGCTGACCGTGAAGGCGCACAAGTTCAGCGGCAGGGCGGCGGAAAAGATCGCGGCCGCCGGGGGCGCCACGGAGGTCCTGGCCGGCTAGGACGGCCCCGGGTTGCATCATGGACAACGCGCTGAAGAACCTGTTCGCCATCCCCGACCTGCGCAACCGCGTGCTGTTCACGCTGGCGGTGCTGGGCGTGTATCGGGTCGGCAGCCACATCCCGACGCCGGGCGTGAACTCGGACGCGCTGCTGATTCTCGCCGAGCAGGCGCGGAACACGATGTTCGGCCTGTACGACATGTTCTCCGGCCAGAACCTGTCGCGCGTGACGATCTTCGCGCTGGGCATCATGCCCTACATCAGCTCGTCCATCATCCTGCAGCTGCTCACGGTCGTGTGGCCCTACCTCGAGCGGCTCTCGAAGGAAGGCGAGCTCGGACGCCGGAAGATCACGCAGTACACGCGCTACCTGACGCTCGGCCTGGCGATCGTCCAGGCCCTCGGGATCGCGATCTTCCTCGAGCGCCAGACGGAGGTCGCCGGCGGCCTGCCGCTCGTCTACACCCCGGGCTGGGGCTTCCGGCTGATGTGCGTGCTGACGCTCACGACCGGCACGATGTTCATCATGTGGCTCGGCGAGCAGATCACCGAGCGCGGCATCGGCAACGGCATGTCGCTTCTCATCTTCGCCGGCATCGTCGTCGGCCTGCCGAGCGCCGTGATCACGACGATCGACCAGATGCAGATGGGGCAGATCAGCCTGTTGCGCGTGATCTTCCTGGTCGTGATGATGGTCGCCGTCGTCGGGGCCATCATCTACGTCGAGCGGGCGCACCGGCGCATCACCGTGCAGTATGCCAAGCGCGTCGTGGGACGGCGCCAGTACGGCGGCTCGAGCACGCACATCCCGTTGAAGGTGAACACGGGCGGCGTCATTCCCGTGATCTTCGCCTCGTCCATCCTGGCGTTCCCCGCGACCGTGGCCGGCATGTTCGAGGCGGGCGGCTGGGGACGGGCGATCGTCGATCAGCTCTCGTTCGGCATGCCGCTCTACAACCTGCTGTACATGACGGGCATCATTTTCTTCGCGTACTTCTACACCGCGATCATCTTCAACCCGGATGACGTGGCCGAGAACATGCGGAAGTACGGCGGGTTCATCCCCGGCATCCGGCCCGGCAAGCGGACGGCGGAGTTCATCGACACGATCCTGGCGCGCATCACGCTGGTGGGCGCGCTCTACCTGTGCGTCGTCGCGCTCCTGCCGGAGTTCCTGCTGACCGGGTTCAAGGTGGCGCCGATCCCCTGGATCGGCGAGTCGCTCGACGCGAACCTGCCGCCATGGTTCACGCAGGGGCTCGGCATCACGTTCTACTTCGGCGGCACGTCGCTGCTGATCGTCGTGGGCGTGGCCATGGACACCGTCAACCAGGTGGAGTCGCAGCTCATCATGCGGCACTACGACGGGTTCATGAAGAAGACCCGGATTCGGGGCCGTCGGGGGTGACCGGCTCTCGTGTCCCTGATCGGTGCAGCTCGGAGAGCGGATGGCGCTGAACGTGATCATGATGGGCCCGCCCGGGGCCGGCAAGGGCACCCAGGCGGAGCGGCTCGCGCGCGATCGAGGGTTGCTGAAGGTCTCGACCGGGGACATCCTTCGGGAGGCGGTGCAGTCGCAGACGCCGCTCGGGCTCGAGGCGAAGGCGACGATCGATGCCGGGAGGCTCGTGGATGACGACACGATGATCGGGATCGTGCGGGAGCGGCTGCTGCAGCCCGACGCGATGCGCGGGTTCGTGCTGGACGGGTTTCCGCGGACGGTGGCGCAGGCCCGGGCCCTCGACCGGATCGTGGACGAGCGCGACGACGGGCCGCTCGTCGTCATCGTCATCGAGGTGCCGGAGGCGGAGCTGGTAAAGCGCCTGAGCACCCGCCGCATCTGCAGCGCGTGCGGCGCGACCGTGGATCCGTTCGACGGCGGCGCCGCCAGCCGCTGCAGGCGCTGCGGCGGCGAGCTCGTGCAGCGGAGCGACGACGATGAGGACATCGTCCGCAAGCGTCTCGCCGTCTACGAGCGGGACCGGAGGCCCCTCGTCGAGTACTACAA
>JBOGIW010000428.1:0-3979 GCA_050748045.1 Vicinamibacterales bacterium
CGGTGAGTCCAGGGATCTCGTCGTCGCGTTCCTGCATAGTCGCCTGAATGCCGACGGCGGGTTTCAGAACCGCGCCGGCGACAGCGACCTCTATTACACGGTTTTCGGGTTGGAGGGGCTCGTCGCCCTTCAGGAACCCGTGCCCGCGGAGGCCGTTGCTTCGTACCTCAGACCGTTCGTTGACGGCGGGGGCCTCGACTTCGTCCATCTCGCCTGCCTCGCACGATGCTGGGCCAGCGTATCGCGCGATCTCGCTACCGTCCCAACCCGCAAGATTCTGACGTGTCTGGAAGCGTATCGCAGCGCCGATGGTGGCTACGCCCAGGCGCCGGATACTCTGCATGGCAATGCGTACGCCGCGTTTCTCGCGCTCGGGGCGTATCAGGATTTGCGTATGCCGCTGCCCGAGCCGGAGCGGCTACTCGACGCTCTGACTCACCTGCGTGCGCGCGATGGCGGATACGCGAACACTCCGCACGATCTACATGGCATCACAACCGTCACGGCGGCAGCCGTCTCGCTGCTCAGGGCCCTCGATGGCCCGATCGATCCGCACCTTGGCGTGTGGCTGCTGGATCGGTGCCACGCGAGCGGCGGCTTCGTCGCGACGCCAGCGGCTCCGGTCCCCGATCTGCTCTCGACGGCCACCGGGCTGCACGCGCTCGCCACCCTGCACGTCCCGCTGACCGGCGTATACGAGAGCTGCCTCGACTTTGTCGACTCGCTCTGGACGAACCGCGGCGGGTTTTTCGCAAGTTGGGTGGACGACACGCTCGACTGCGAATACACCTACTACGGTCTGCTGGCCCTGGGCCATCTCACCGCCGCGACTCCCGCATGAGCGAAGACGCCGGCGCGCTTGACCGAACGATCGACACGCTCACCGCGCGTCTGCTCGAACGCAGGACAGCAAGAGGCCATTGGGAGGGCCGCCTCTCGAGCAGCGCGCTCTCGACGGCAACCGCAACGGTCGCCTTGATGCTGGACGAGCGCGCCTCCGGCCACGACCGCCGCTCGCTGATCCGCGCCGGTCTCGCCTGGCTCATCGCTCATCAGAACGCTGATGGGGGGTGGGGTGACACGGTCGTCAGCTTCAGCAACCTCAGTACGACGGTGCTGTGCTGGTCTGCGTTGAGCCTCTGTGTTGATGCCCATGAATCAACGCGGCCCGCCATCGAGCGGGCCGCGTGCTGGCTGGGCGTACAGGTCGACGACCTGAGCGGGCCGTCGCTGAAACGCGCAATCCTGGCGCGGTACGGAAGGGATCGCACCTTTTCAGCGCCTATTCTGACGGTGCTGGCGATCGCCGGAAAGCTCGGCGCTGGCGCTGAAGCGTGGCGGCTGGTCCCGCAGTTGCCCTTCGAGCTGGCGGCCTGCCCGCATCGGTGGTTCCGATGGATGCGGTTGCCGGTCGTCAGCTATGCGCTGCCGGCGCTGGTCGCGATCGGCCAGGTACGCCATCGTCAGGCGCCGACACGCAACCCGCTGTTCGCGCCGCTGAGATCGGCGCTTCGATCGCGCACCCTGCGGGTCGCACGCGAGATGCAACCCGAGAGCGGCGGCTATCTGGAGGCGGTCCCGTTGACGGCGTTCGTCGTCATGAGCCTCGTCTCCGCCGGAGCGGCCGACGATGATATCGTGGCGCATGGAGTTCGATTCCTGATCGCGTCGGCCCGCGCAGATGGAAGCTGGCCAATCGATACGAATCTCGCGACGTGGGTCACGACCCTCTCGGTAGGGACTCTGGCGCCCAACGACCGGCTCCCGGACGAGGACCGCCGGCGGATCCTGCAATGGTTGCTCGATCAGCAGGTTGCGCACGAGCACCCGTTTACGCACGCGAAACCTGGCGGATGGGCGTGGACAGACCTCGCCGGTGGCGTCCCCGACGCTGATGACACCGCGGGCGCGCTGCTGGCGATCTGGACCCTGGGTGGGGTCACGCAGCTCGACGCGGCCGTTGCCGGCATCGGGTGGCTGCTCGACCTGCAGAACAGCGACGGCGGCATCCCGACGTTCTGTAGAGGATGGGGCGCGCTGCCGTTCGATCGGAGCGCGCCGGATCTGACGGCGCACGCGCTCGAGGCCTGGAGTATCTGGTATCCCGCGCTCGCTCCGGATCTGCAGTGCCGGATTTCTGACGCTACGGAGCGTGGCGCGTTGTACCTCGCGCGCGATCAGCGGCCAGACGGAAGCTGGGCGCCTTTGTGGTTTGGAAACCAGCACGTCGCAGGCGAGGTCAATCTGACTTACGGGACGGCCCGGGTCATTGGCGCGCTCGCCGCCACGCTCGCGCGTGACGCGCCCGTTACCCAGCGCAGCCTCCGCCGTGGCATCACATGGCTGCTTGACGCCCAGAACTCGGACGGGGGCTGGGGCGGGGCCGACGGCGCACCCTCGTCCATCGAGGAGACGGGCGTCGCGCTGCACGCCCTGGGCAGGTGTGGGGATCCATCTCCTCCAATGGCCGACGCGATGCGCCGCGGCGTGGGATGGCTCCTCGCCGCGACCGAAGAAGGCCGGCGGACGCCTGCCTCGCCGATCGGCTTGTACTTCGCGCGCCTGTGGTATTACGAAGAGCTGTACCCGCTCGTGCTCGGTCTAAAGGGATTGGCACAGGTGCGTGCCGCTATGGCGGTGACACCCTCGTGAGGGTATATTGCCCCGTCATGCGGTTTGAGAAGATCTGGATTGAGCAGTGCCGCGCCACGCGGGCGATCAAGCGACGCTTCGGAGCCAAGGACGCGCTCGACTATCTCGTCGGCGAGAAGCTGCGGATGTGTGCAGAAGCCGCCCGGCATGATGTGGCGTTCGCACGCGAGCTACCGCGTTTTCTCGCAGTGATTTGGCGCGTATTCAATGAGTACGAGCTCATCGGCTATGTCGCAAGACAGAAGCCGGAGTGCTGGTGCCAGCCTGAACCCAGCGTCGCGTGAGGCCTTAGCGGTTTCCTTCTTGTTGCGTGAGCTGGTGTACGCGCTGATGCGACAGCCCCAGAAGACGAGCAGCATCGCGCGCGCTCATCTTCAGTTTGCCGGTTCGCAATGCGCGGACGGCGCGTCGAGCCGCGCGAGCTGCCCGTCGGTCTTCTAGGTCGGCCTTCTTACGAAGCGTCGCGTAGGCCCGAATTGCCCTTGTGGCGGCTCTCGGCAGCTTCACGTCGTCCACGAGGGGGACCTTGCGCGCATCGTCGACGAACAGTCCCAACGCCTCTCGGATGCGGCGCCGAGCCTCGTCGACGGTGCGGCCCTGCGTGTGGCAGCCGCGTACCCCGCGCACGGTGGCGACCCACCAGCCCGACTCGTCTCGCTCGTAGGCCACGCGATAAGACTTCACGGCTTCTTAAACCATCCCTTTCCGAGGCAACGGCTCCAAGTCGCGCTCGATACGGCGCAGCAGACCGGGCCCGATGTCTTCGCCCGCATGAACCGGTACGGTCGTCACACACGGGCCGCATTCGATGCGTAGATGCGAGCCTCGTTGCCGGCTCTCGACGCAACCGAAGGACCTCAGGATGCGCCGAAGGTCCTTCGCGGTCACGAGATCAGGATAGCCGATGGCCGCCCGATATGTCTAGGGAGATAGACAGATGCAGACCTGACGCGTGTCAGCAGCGCTCCCTGCCGATGTCGTCTGGTTCGGAACCCTCGCCGCGGTGATCCATCGGCACCCGTTCTCCGACACACTGGAGAACCGCAACGACGCACAACGCGCGCCATTAGCGCGCCCCGGGGTTCCGCAGCGCCTGGCGGGCGGTGCAGTACATCGAGAGCCACGACGAGGTGTACCGGGACCGCGCGCCGCGCATCGCGGACCTGGCCGGCGGCGGCGACAACCGCACCTGGTACGCGTGGAGCCGGTCGCGCGTGGCGATGGGGCTGCTCCTCACCGCGCCCGGCATCCCGATGCTCTTCATGGGCCAGGAGTTCCTCGAGGACAAGCGATGGGCCGACGCTCCCGAGGACCACGCGCACACCCT
>JBOGIW010000429.1:0-6676 GCA_050748045.1 Vicinamibacterales bacterium
GCGATCCGCTCTCCGCGATCCGGCGGATCGCGGATCGCGAGAGGATCACTGAGAGGTGAGCAAAACGTCCCGGCGCAGGTCCTGGCACAGAGGGATGCCGGTCAGCACCGCGGGCGCGAAGGCGCCCTTTCAGGACGGCGCCGGCTTCGTCCACCGCCCCGATCGCGAGCTCAGGCTGCTCCGGCGCCCGCAGCTTTCGCACGAGCACGACATCCAGGTCTCCGCCGAGCACATCGGCAATGATGCGCGCCATCGGCACGGCACCGCGGGGCACCCCAAGCCCCAGCGGACGCTGGCCGCGATAGGCGGACAGGCGCTCTGCGAGCCGCGCGGCTGCCTCCTCACGTTCCTGAAGCGCATGACAAGCTCCCCCTCGCACGGAAGCAACCGGGCTGCCAGGAAGGAGGAGTTGAGAGATTGGGAGATGGGAGTTGGGAGATGGGAGTTGGGAGTTGGGAGTTGAGAGTTTGGGAGTTGAGAGTTTGGGAATTGGGAGTTGGGAGTTGGGAGTTGATTTTGGCCCGGGTGCTGCATCCCGGAATCGGCGACAATCGACAGCAAGGATGCGACATGGATAACCGGATGACGGTCTTCGTCGGACCAGCCAACCCGCGTCTTGGAGTCGAGGTGTGCGAGATCCTGCGGCTGGCGCCAGCCGTCTACGACTGCCGCCGCTTTCCCGATGGTGAAATGCTGATCGACATCCGGGAATCCGTGCGCGGGCGGGACGTGTTCCTGCTGCAGTCGACCAGCCCGCCCGTCGAGCGGCACCTGATGGAGCTGCTCCTTCTCGCCGACGCCTGCCGTCGCGCGGGGGCCGCCCGCCTGACGGCCGTGATCCCGTACTTCGGCTACGCGCGTCAGGACCGGCGAACCGAGAGGCGGTCGCTCGGCGCACGCGTGGCAGCCAACGTCATCGGTTCCGCCGGCTTCGACCGGCTGATGCTCATCGATGCGCACACCCCGGCCATCGAAGGCTTCTTCGATGTGCCCATTGATCACCTGACGGCCGTGCCGCTCCTGGCGCGCGCCGCCGCGCCTGCGCTGCGCGACGACTCGGTCGTCGTCGCCCCCGACCTGGGCGCCGTCAAGCTGGCCCGGGAGTACGCCCGCCTGCTCCAGGTGCCGATGGCCTTCGTCCACAAGACGCGACTGGATGGTGAAGAGGTCGAAGCCCATGGAGTCATCGGCGACGTGCGCGGCCGGCGACCGCTCGTCGTCGACGACATGCTGAGCACGGGCGGAACGCTCGAGGCGGCGATGGGCGCGCTTCGCGCCGCCGGCGCGGCCGAGCCCGTCACCGTGGCCGTGACCCATGCGCTCGTCGTCGGCCGCGCCCGAGACGTCCTGCGGAAGCTGCCGCTCACCCGCCTCCTCGCGACCGACACCGTGACGATCGAGCCGCCGGCCGTGCCGGACCTCGAAGTCACCAGCGTGGCGCCCCTGATTGCCACGGCCATTCGCCGCAACCACCGCGACGAATCGCTGGCGGACTTGCGTGCGCCGGCGTAACCGGAGAGAACCGCCGGTTCACCTTCGAGACACAACGGTTGTGCCGCACATCGTCGGCTACGGCTACAACGACCGGCGCGTCATCGAACTGCTGCTGAAGCAGGCGCGGCACGGCTTCCAGGGCATTCGCGGCCACGTCGACTGACGCACGGTGCCGGAACCGGCGCTACCCTTTGACGCAGACGAGCGGCTCCAGCCTCGCGACCTTGCGCGAGAGTCCGGCGTGGTGCGCGGCGCCGACGACCGCGCCGACGTCCTTGTAAGCCTCCGGCGCCTCTTCCGCGACGCCGCGCGACGAGTGGCTCCGCACGATGATGCCGCGCGCCGCCAGCTCGTCGATGATCTGGCGTCCCTTCCAGCGCCGCAGCGCCTCGTGGCGGCTCATCGCGCGTCCCGCCCCATGGCAGGAGGAGGAGAACGACATGCGTTCACCGTCGCGAGTGCCAATGAGGACGTAGGACGCGGTGCCCATCGTTCCCCCAATCAGAACCGGCTGGCCGACGCCGCGCAGGGCGGGTGGAAGGTCCTGATGCCCGGGGCCGAGGGCGCGCGTGGCGCCTTTCCGGTGGACGAACACCGGTTTCAGCGCGCCGTCACACCGGTGCTCTTCCAGCTTGCAGGTGTTGTGCGACACGTCGTAGAGGAGCGTGAGCGCTGCCGGCGGCAGCACCTCCGCGAATGCCCGGCGCACGAGGTGCGTGATGATCTGCCTGTTGGCCAGCGCGCAGTTGATCCCGGCGCGCATCGCGCCGAGATACCGCCGTCCCAGCTCGGACTCCACCGGCGCGCACGCCAGCTCCCGATCGGGAATGGCGATGCCGAGCGCGGGTTCGGCGATGGCCATCTCCTGCAGGAACTCGGTGCCGATCTGATGCCCCAGTCCCCTCGACCCGCAGTGGATCGAGACGAGGATGTCGTTCTGATGCAAGCCGAGCGCGTCTCCGGCCGTCGCGTCGTCAATCTCGGTCACGCGCTGCACTTCGAGATAGTGGTTGCCCGATCCGAGCGTCCCCATCTCGTCCTGCTGCCGCCGCTTCGCGCGAGCGGAGACCCACTCGGCATGCGCGCCGGGCATGCAGCCGTGTTCCTCGACCATCTCGAGGTCCGCCGCCGCGCCGAAGCCGCGCCGCACCGCCCACTGCGCACCGCCCTTCAGCATCGCGTCGAGCTCGCTCTCGTCCAGGTGAATGCGCCCGTGGCTGCCGACGCCCGCGGGCACGCTGCGCGAGAGAGCGGTGGCCAACTGTTCCTTCACCGGCTCGACCGCGTCGAGGTTTAGACCCGTTCGAAGGGTCCGCACGCCGCACGAGATGTCGAATCCGACGCCGCCGGCCGAGACGATTCCGCCTTCCTGCGGATCGAAGGCCGCGACGCCGCCGATTGGAAACCCGTAGCCCCAATGCGCGTCGGGCATGGCGTACGAGGCGCGCTGGATGCCGGGCAGGGTCGCGACGTTCGACACCTGCTCGCGGACTTTCTCATCCATCTGCCGGACGAGCGGCTCCGACGCGCAGATGACGCCCGGCACGCGCATCCGGCCGGCGGGCGGAATCCACCACTCATACTCCGATTTCCTGACGAGTGACGCGGGATCCATGCGTGCCTTCCCTTCTCACTCACCGATCGACGGGATCACACGTCCACGACGCACTGCGCGCGCCAGCCGCCAGGCACGGGGGCAACGCGGAGCGCCGTCAAGGTCGCGCCCTTGATTTCCACCGCCGGCTCGTGCCGGTCGGGATCGACCGTTTCGCCCCAGGCCGTCGCGTGCAGCTCGCCGTCCTCGATCTCGACGGCGAAGTCGCCGAACAGCATCGAGCGCACCGACATTTCGTAGATGAGGTTGTTGAGCCACTCGACGAGCAACAGCTCGTCGTCAGGTGCGCGGCAGACGACCGTCACCGGCGCTGCGGATCGGACCGTGTTGGGATCCGTTACAACTGCTGTCAGCGCCATGGCCGCCTGCCGGAACGCCTCGGCCCTCGTCGGCCCGATGCCGACGAGGCCGATGTCCGCGTCGTGGGAGAAGTGGTCCCATGAGGGCATGGATCCTCAGGCTCTGTTCTGGTGGCTCTCGGAGCCTCCTGGATCTCGACCTTCCGCACCTTCGGCTCGGGTTGCGCCGGCAAGGGGAGGCTCACCTCGAGCACGCCGTTTGAGAAGGTTGCCTTGACGTCCTTCTTCTCCTCCGCCTCGCTCCTTCGCTCGCCGGAAATCGTCAGGTAGCCGTCGGTGACCTCCACTTTCACATCTTCCTTCTTCATGCCCGGCAGGTCGACCTTCGTCACGAGCCGGCTGTCTCTCTCGAACACGTCCACCTCGGGGTACCAGGCCGCCGCTTCGGTTTCGGGGCGAGCGCGGAACGAGGGCCACCGGAATGACGGCCAGGCGGACTCATCGAACATGCGGTCGAACTCCGACGTCATCTGGCGCACGAGCCCAAAGGGATCGCGAAAGCCGCCGCGGCTTCTTGCGTGAAAGGATCACCTGACCTGGCTGATCAAAGCCAGCAAAGGCATCGCCATGCCCGTGGCCCGCGTTGTTTTTGTTCACGATTGCCACGCCATCGCTCGATGAGCCTCGATGAGCATCGAAATAATCCCGAGGGCACGGAGACAATTCACCGGAGGACGCTCACGTGAACGCCGCCATCTGACCAACGGGTGGAGAGCCCGCGGTACGTCAGTTGCTTTCTGCTTACATGCGTTACATCTACGGAAGGATGGCCTTATGGCTGGGATCCCTGGGCGAGCTGGAGATCGTGCAGATGATCTAGAGTTCGGTCCACAGGATCTCCAGTATGCGGCCGGGTCAGCCGTGCCGGTCCTGATCACAGCCGGAAGCCCGACTGAATGCGAGAGCTACGCACGCCTGATTCACGACAACGGCACGCGTCACCAGGGCCCGTTCCTCGCGATCCGCTGCGATGCGACTCATGGCCTCATCCCGCCACGGACACTTGCGGGAGCTCGAGGGGGAACGCTGTTTCTGGACGAAATCGGCGGGATGCACTCACTCGTGCAGCGCCAGTTCCTCGCTCTCATGGACGCCGGAGACGTCGGCGCCCGTATCATCGCGGGAACGAGCCGCTCGCTTCTCGCCGAGCTCGCGGCCGGCACCTTCAACGAGGCGCTCTTTTCGACTGAACGTCATTCACCTGCGGTTCCGAGCCAGGACCAGCGGGAAGGAATCGCGGTGAGAGGCTTTCTCGTTCTCGGAAGCTGCAGCAGGGCGCGGTGGTCGCACTCGCGCGTCACAGGACTGCGAATTTCCGATTCCGCGCCCACGTGTAAACGCTGAAGTCGCTGTCGAACGTCACGATTCTGGCCTCCTGGTGGATCTCGGCGCATCGGATGAGACACGCGTCAGCGAGAGAGATCGGCCGATCCGAGTACTTATGTAACAGCGCCTCGATATGGGTCCAGTGCTCCTCGGCTGAGATCGCGATGCTGTACACACCACGCGCTCCAAGCGCCAGGACGTCGGCCGGACCCGCGGTGTGCACCTTCCGCATCAGGAAGCACGCCCCGGCCACGACCGCCTCACACGAGCGAAAGGGCGGCGCGCACCGGGCGAACAGCTCCCGCGCCCGGTCGTGATTCACGTCGTTCTTCGACAGCAGGGCCACGAGCGGACCCGTATCCAGCAAGACCCCCGGCGGATTCACTCGCCGAAGCCCTCGAAGTGCTTTCGGTTCGTGGACAGATCGCGCGGGCCTTTCTTGAATCGTCCGACGCTGGCCCCGGCGAGGTTGAGTGCGCTTCGGCGCCGCCGTTCCTCCTGTGCCACGAGCTGCAAGCCGCGCCGGACGATTTCGGATTCCGTCTGCCCTGTCTTTGCCTTCAGCTCCTCGAGGGCGGCCCGGTCCTTGTCGCCAAGACGGGCGTGAATGTAAGCCTTCATGAAAACGAGTGTAGCACAGGATGAGTGGCTGTGTGCTACAGTTGCCCGACAGCATTCGACGCGCGGCCATCAGGGCGGGCTGCCGCTTTCGAGCCGCTCTCGCAGCGCCCGGACAACCTCGGGCGTATCGCGCGTGACGCGCCCCTCGAGCACGGCGCGCCTCAGCGGACCAAGGAAGCCCTTCAGCAGGTCGATCTGCGAGCGATTGAGGTAGACGAAATACTGGGTGCCGCTCTCGGCATCGCGCAGCACCATGGTGAGGCCGAGCGACCCGTTCATATAATGCGTCGCGAAGATCTGCTTGCCGGTCACGAGCACCACCGGACCGGAGACACCGGCCTCGAAGCGAAAGATACCGACGTGCGTGACGCTGATCACGGGCTTGCCGGAGCCGTAGGATTCCTTCGACCAGTAGAAGAACGACTCGACGTCAGGGTTGTCGATATGAGGGTAGGTTCGCAGCCACGCCGCGACGGCCGGAAGGCGCGTCACGTACGGGGACCTCGCCATGATGGCCGCGAATGTCTCGTCCGGCCGAACCGGCGTGCTTCGATGGGCGCTCTGCGGCAGCGCAGCCAGACCGCCTGCGCGATAGAGATTCACCCGTGCCACCAGCAGACGCCGGAACTCACGCTGGACCGCCTCCCGCCACTCGACGCCCTCGCCGACGACACGTCGAAGTGACGCGATGTCCGCCGCCGAGAGCATCACGTCACAGTCGCCGGGGGCGCACCGGCGAATCGCCTCCAGGTCGCGCTCATCCAGCATCAGATCCTCGACGTCCGAGAGCGCCGGCGGATCCGAGAACGACCCCAGGGCCAGCACGAACCTGCTGCGCTTCAGCTCGGCGATGGCGCGTGTCCACGCCACCAGCGCGTCCGGCGGCGCGTTCAGGCGGGTTACCGCGAATACCGCCAACTGACCGTCGGTTCCGGGCAACGCCCGGACGATCACCTCGTCGCGATCCAGACGCCGTCTGTCCGCCTCGGATACTGTTATCCATGGGGCGAAGAACTGAAACGGCTCGGCACGCGACCCATCATCTGTCCCGGGCCGCCCGGGTGCGGCCGTCAGCAGGATGACGGCCGCTGTGCACGCCAGCCATCGACGGTTGGCGACGAGGAGGGCACCATGACCGCTGGATCTGCGCGCGGAAAATCTGACAGATTCGACATCGAGCATTCCGCCCTGCTCGTGGTCGACGTCCAGAATGACTTCTGTTCCGGCGGCGCGCTGGAGGTTCCGTCGAGCGATCGCGTCG
>JBOGIW010000430.1:0-12248 GCA_050748045.1 Vicinamibacterales bacterium
GCCTGCTCGATCGCGTCGCGCACGGCGGCCGCCTCGGCCGACGCGGCCGCCTCGCCGAGGCGCCGGCGCAGGTCGAGACCCGGCGAGGTGAGGCGGTGCGGTCCGGCCGCCACGGCCACCGCGCTCACGACGATCACCTGCGACACGCCGGCCGCGTAGAGCTCTTCGAGCACCCGCGCGACGCCGCCCGGCCGATCGACGCAACGGTGCGTCTCGCCGCGCCAGTAGGTATCGGCGCCGAAGGTCAGCAGGTACGGGTCGGTGCCGACCTGGAGGCTCAAGGCGCCGCACACGATGTCGATGGCGTGGTCGCGGCCGACGCCGGCGAGATCGAGCGCTTCGGCCCGCCGCTCGCGGCCGGGGCGCCGTGCCATGAACTCGTGGCGGTACGCGTCGCCGAGCAGGGTCGCGACAACGTCGCGGCGCGTGTCGAGATCGTGCGTCACGATGAGCAGTTCGCGGAAGCCGGGTTGTCCGAGGCTTTCGGCGAGGACTTCCGAGTACCGGCGGCCGAGCGCCAGTCGATCGGGACGGGTCAGCGGCGCGGCACCGCGAATCAGTCCCCAGATGGCATCGACGACGAGCTCGCGGGCGCCGCGCGCGTCGAGCGGCGCGCCCGCCAGACGCCACCACCACGGACCGGTCGCCCGGCGCGCCGCCGGCGTCCGGACGCGATCGACCACGACCGCGCCGGCCAGCACGCCGACACTCGCCAGCGCCAGGAGTCCGGCGGCGGCCGAGACCGCTGGCGACAACGCGTAACCTCCAGCGGCGAGCATCGCCGCCATCACGGCGACGAGGCCGAGGAGGACCAGGAGCCATCCGGCGACGACAAGCGCACGCTTCCAGCGATACAACCCGGGCGCGCCGGTCCCGCGCCAGACGCCGTCGGCGTCCCACAGGCGTGCCCCGCCGTCGATGGCCGCCAGCGCCGCCGTGGCCGCGCCGATCCCCTGGCCTGCGACCACGTCCACCTTGACGCCCGCCTCCTGGAGGCCGCGCAGCACGCCCGCCTGGTACGCCCCGTGCGCGCCCGTGCCGCAGAACAGCAGAGCCGTGCGGCGGCCAGGCGAGTACGGTTCCACTAGTTCGAATCGTCGTGGATGGTAATGAGCTTGACCAGCGCGAACTCCCGGCGGCCGCCGGGCGTGACCACCTGGATCTCGTCGCCCTCTTCCTTGTTGAGGATGGCGCGGCCGATCGGCGAGGAGGTGGAGATCAGGCCCTTCTCGACGTCGGATTCCTCCGGCATGACGAGCTGATACACGACGGCGCCGCCGTTCTCGTCGCGAAGGTGAACGGTCGACCCGAAGCCAGCCTTGCCCCTGGGGATCCGGCCGAGGTTGATGAGCGAGATCTCGGCCATGCGCTTCTTCAGCATCGCGATCCGCGCGTTGACGATGTCCTGCCGCTCCTTCGCCGCCTTGTATTCCGCGTTCTCGCGCAGGTCGCCGTGCTCGCGCGCGCGCTGGATCTCCTTGGGCAGATCGACCTTCAGCTCGCGTTCGAGCGCGGCGATCTCGTCGTTGAAGCGCTTCAGTATCCGATCCTTCATCCCCGCCTGCGTACGGTCAACGGCCACGAAGGCATGAAGCAATCGGCTTCGTGGCTTCGTGGCCCCGATCGCGGATTCTAGCACACGGCGCCGGTCTGCTATGCTCACCTGCGGACCGCGTGCGGAGCATTTCAAGCCGGCAGAATCCGATCGTGCGAGCCTTTCGCGAGCTGGCGGCCAGTCCCCCTGCCGATGGCAGCCGGTTGTTCCTCGACGGGGCGCACCTCGTCCAGGACGCCCGCGCGGCGGGGCTCCTCATCGAACGGGCCGCCGTGTCCGCGAAACACGTCGAGGACGGATCCGAGGTCGCCGGACTCGCCGCGTCGCTTGCACACGGCGGCGTGGACGTGCTCGCGGTCACGGATCCGGTCATGCGCGCGATGAGCCCGGTGCGATCGCCGTCGGGGATTGTCGCGATCGCGTCGCGTCAGCCGTTCAGCCCGGCTGGCATCTGCCGGCATCCGCATGCCCTCATCGTCGCCGCGATGGATGTTCAAGATCCAGGCAACCTGGGGGCGCTCATCCGCGCCGCCGAAGCCGGCGGCGCCACCGGCGCCCTCGTCGGCGGCCGATCGGCGTCGCCGTTTTCCTGGAAGGCCGTGCGCGGCAGCATGGGAAGTGTGCTGCGCCTGCCGATCGCCGCCGGCGGCGCGCCCGAGGCGCTCGTGCAATGCGCTGGGCGATTCGGCGTGCGACGGGTGGCGTCGGTGGCCCGCGATGGCCAGTCCCCCGACGCGATCGACTGGCGCGGCCCGGTGATGCTCGTGGTCGGCGGAGAAGGTGCAGGGCTCGCTGAGCGGACCCTCGCCGCCTGCGATGCGCGTGTGACCATTCCGATGGCGCCACCCGTGGAATCGCTCAACGTCGCCGTTGCCGGCGCCCTGCTCGTCTACGAGGCGCGACGCCAGCGCAACCTGGCACCATAGGGGACGATAGGGGTCAGCCCCCCTGACGCAGCATGTCTTTGTTCGACGATCCCGAACCTCCGTCCCCGGCGGCGCCAGCCGCGGGCACGCCGCTTGCGGAGCGGATGCGTCCCCGCACGCTCGACGAGCTGCTCGGCCAGGACGAGATCCTCGGGGCGGGCCGGCCGCTGCGCGAAGCGATCGAGCGCGATCTCCTCCAGTCGATCATCCTGTGGGGTCCGCCCGGCACCGGCAAGACGACGCTCGCGCGGATCATCGCCGACATGACGCGGGCGCACTTTGTCGCCTTCAGCGCGGTGCTCGCCGGCATCAAGGAGATCAAGGACGTGATGGCCGCGGCCGAGGATCGCCGGCGCCGCAGCGGCCGGCGCACGATCGTCTTCGTCGACGAAATCCACCGCTTCAACAAGGCTCAACAGGATGCCTTCCTGCCGCGCGTCGAGGCCGGAGACATCGTCCTCATCGGCGCGACGACCGAGAACCCGTCCTTCGAGGTGAACGCGGCGCTCCTCTCCCGCTCGAAGGTCTTCGTGCTGCGCGGCCTCGTGCAGGCCGACGTCGAGACGATCGTCCGGCGGGCCGTGGCCGACGGCGAGCGCGGGCTCGGCGGCATGAACCTCCACGTGACCGGCGAGGCGATTGCCGCCATCGCGCGCTTCGCCAACGGGGACGCGCGGGCGGCGCTCAACCTCCTCGAGCTCTCGGCGGCCGCCGCCCCGACGCATCCCGAGACGATGGTGCGCGCGCTCGACCTGCCGCAGCTCGAGCATGCCATTCAGCGGCGGGCGCTGCTCTATGACAAGGGCGGCGAGGAGCACTACAACCTGATCTCCGCGCTCCACAAGTCGATGCGCAACAGCGATCCGGACGCGGCTGTCTACTGGGTGGCCCGGATGCTCGAAGCGGGCGAGGATCCGCTCTACATCGCGCGGCGCCTCGTGCGCTTCGCGTCCGAGGACGTCGGCAACGCCGATCCCCAGGCGCTCGTCGTCGCCGTGGCGGCCAAGGATGCCGTGCACTTCATCGGCATGCCCGAGGGAAGCAACGCGCTGGCCCAGGCGGCGATCTATCTCGCCACGGCGCCGAAGAGCAACGCCGTCTACCTGGCCTACAGCGCCGCCGCCGACGACGCGCACCGGCAGGCGGCCGACCCGGTGCCGCTGCACCTGCGGAACGCGCCGACGAAGCTGATGAAAGATCTCGACTACGGCAAGGACTACCAGTACGCGCACGACGAGCGCGACGCGATCGCCGCGATGGAGTGCCTGCCGGAGTCGCTCAAGGGCCGGACGTATTACCGCCCGACCGAGCGCGGATTCGAGAAGGAGATCAAGCGTCGGCTGGACGGCTGGGAGCGAATCAAGGATCAGAAGACACGAGCCAAGGATCCCACGTGAGCATGGCGCGGCAGGTCAGTGGGTGGTGTCTGCCACGTCCGCGATCTCCAGGCCCGGCACCTTCCGGAACATCTCCGCGCGCAGCGGCAGGATGAACGAGAAGCGATAGTCGCCCTGCATCCGGCCGATCGGGATGCCCACCAGGTTCCCCTGCTGGTCGAGCACGCCGCCGCCCGAGACGCCGGGGTGCCCGTCGGTGAGACACGTCACGAGACCGTTCTGCGTCCGCTGCCCCACGTAGCCCGTGCTCAGGATGATGCCCTTCGAGTAGTCGTTGCCGAGGCGGAAAATCGGGTCGGCGAACTCGTACCCGTACGCGATGTCGAGCTGCAGGGCCGGCAGGTCGACCTCCCCCCGAATCTTCACGATGGCCCAGTCGCCCGGGTGGACCTCCACGTTCGCGTCGCCCGCGTCGATGAGGCGCGCGGGCACGTCCTTGCCCTTGTAGCGCAGCGTGATGCGCGTGATGCGGCGCGGCTCGCGGCCGTCCTGCGGCCCCTCGAGCGCGACGACGCCGTGCTTCACCGTGATGAAGTAGCCGTTCCCCAGGTAACCCGCGGTGCCGTAGCTCGACTTGCCGTAGTTGTCCCACGCGTTCAGTTCGACGAAGCTCCGGCGGCGATCGCGCAGCAGGCGCACCGGCAGGAGCCCCATCTCGCTCTGGAGCTGGCGCTTGATCTCCTCCACGAGCGGCGTGCCGGCCACGCCCGACGCGCCGACCACCTCGGGTTCGCGCTGGCCGTCGGTGCCCGACGCACGGCTCGACTGCGCCTGCCGGATCTGCAGGATGCTCCGCGCCATCTCGTCGCGCAGGGCGCTGATGCGGGCGTCGTTCTCCGCAAGCTGCAGCGACATCGAGTGCTGCGCCGTGTAGGCGCCGATCGCAAAACAGAGGAGAGCCCCGCCGACGGCGAGACCGGTGTAGGCGATGAAGCGGCGCGGGGACATTCGTGCTCCGAATCCGCTACCAGAAATGGACGAGGAGACCGGGGCACAAAAGCCGCGCTCTCGCTTCCAAGTTCGGCAGCTAAATCATCCCGATTCCACGGGATTTACAGCTTTGCGCGACGGAGCCCGACGACTCCACCCGCGCCCTTTCGCTTGGGAACGGTTGAGCTAAATCCTTGTCTGTCAGTATTTAGCGAGTGCGCCCAGCGTAGCAACCGCCAGCCCGACTGTCAAGGCTTTGCTCGTCCCTTGTATCGGACGATGGCCCATCCGGCGACAAACACGGCAATGCCGTACGCGAAGAGACGCGGGCTGGGCCCCATCGGTCCTGCTTCGACAATCGCGACGAGCAGCACCCACATGCCCGCCAGTTGCAGCGAACGGCCCACGTAATAGACGAACATGTCACGTTCGCTGGAAGTTCTTTTCGATTTCGCGCCGCGTGAGCCGCAGCATCACGGGCCTGCCGTGCGGACAGATGGTCGAGTACGCCGTGCCCCGCAGCTCCGCGAGGATGTGCGCCATCTTCTCGGGCGTCAGCGGGTCGTTCGCCTTCACCGCCGCGTGGCACGCCATCGTCGCGGCGATGCGCTTGATCGCGTCGTCCACCCGCGAGCCGCGATCGAAGCCTTCCAGATCCTCGGCCAGCGCGCGGATGGCAGCCTGGCCGTCCTCGCGGTGGAGCAGCGCCGGCAGCGCCGAGATGCGGATCGCGTCCCCGCCAAACTCCTCCACCTCGAAGCCAAGCCGGTCGAGATCCGCGGCGTGCGCGGCAAGCGCCTGGCGCCCGCTCGCCGGCAGATCGACGAGGATCGGCTCGAGCAGCCGCTGGCTCTCGAGGCGGCCCTGGGTCAGCCGCTCCGTGATGCGCTCGAAGAGCACCCGCTCGTGCGCCACGTGCTGATCGATGATGGCGATCCCCTCGTCATCCACGGCGACGATGAACGTATCCCTGAACTGCCCCAGGAGCATCAACGGGCGCAACAGGCCTGGTGCGGTCTCCGGCACGCCCGACGGCGCGATCTCGGCTTCGCCGGACGGCGCGAACGGCGCGTGGCCGGCCGGGGCTGCGCTCCATCGGCTGGGGAACGTCGTCGCGTACGAATGCGGCAGGGGTGCCGTGGTTGGCAGGTCTGGCCGGCCGATCGACGGCGGCTGCAAGTCGAGCACCGGCACCCCGCTCCGGCCGAGAGCGCCGGCCAGGGTGCGGCGGATTACCTCGTGCACGTGGCCCTGGTCGCGGAAGCGGACCTCGGCCTTCGTCGGGTGGACGTTCACGTCGACGGCGTCGTGCGGCATCCCGATGAAGAGGTGGACCTCGGGACTGCGCTCCTTGATCGAGGCGCTGCTGTAGGCGGTGATGATGGCGCTGGCGATCGTCCGATCCTTCACGACGCGGCGGTTGATGAAGATGTTCTGCGGGCCGCGCGTCGGTCCCTGCTCCGCCAGCGCGGCGACGTAGCCGACCACCGTGATGTCTCCACTGTCTCGGCGCGCCTCGACCAGATCGTCGCGCTCGCCATAGAGCTGGTAGAGCCGATCCCGGAGCGTCGTCACCGGCGGACACTGCACGACCTTCCGGCCGGCGCTCGTGAGCGTGAACCCGATCTCCGGGTACCCGAGCGCGAGCTGCGTCACGATGCGTGACACCTGCGCGGCCTCGGCGGCGTCGGACTTGAGAAATTTCCGGCGCGCGGGCAGGTTGTAGAAGAGGTCCGCCACCTCCACGCGCGTGCCTTCGGGCATTCCGGCTTCGGTCACCGCCGCCACGGCGCCGCCGTTGACGCGGATCTCGGTGCCGGTGGCGGCGCCGCGCGGCCGCGTCCGCAGCACGAAGTGCGAGACGGACGCGATGCTCGGCAGCGCCTCGCCCCGGAAGCCGAGCGTCGCGATGCGCTCGAGGTCCTCGGCGCGGCGGATCTTGCTGGTCGCGTGCCGTTCGATCGCCAGCCGCGCGTCGTCGGGCTCCATCCCCTCGCCATCGTCCTCGACGCGGACGAGCTTCTTGCCGCCGTACTCGACGACGATCGACAGCCGGCGCGCGCCGGCGTCGATGGCATTCTCGACGAGCTCCTTGATCACGGAGGCCGGGCGCTCCACCACTTCGCCCGCGGCGATCTGGTTGGCGAGGCCGACGGGGAGCCGCTGGATCCTCCCCATCAGATCCAGCCCTTGACGCTGAAGATCGCGAGCATGGCGCCCGACAGCGCCGCCATGATCCCGGCAATCCACCGGAACTGCGCCGCGTCGCCGCCGGGAAAGTCGGGCAGCGGGATGTTCATGCCCCACACGCCGGTCAGCAGGGTGAGCGGGAGGAAGATCGTCGACATCACCGTCAGCACCTTCATCACCTGGTTGAGGCGATTGGAGACTGTCGAGAGGTGCGCGTCGAGAATGCCGGTCACGTGGTCCTGGAAGATGATGGCCTCGTCGGCCAGCCGCACGAGGTGATCGTTTCGCTCATGGCGTCCTCGACGGCGAGCGGATGAAAGCGAAAGGTCTCGGCGAGAATCTGTCGCGACTCCTCCGGCGTGGGGCTCGTCAGGTCCACCCACAAGGTGACGCCGGACGATGGGTCGAGCCACTGCGTCTCGACCCGATCGACGCATCTGGTATTGCCAGTCCGGTGGACGTAGACGCTGACCAACTAGTCACCGACGCGAACCGCGAGCGCGGCCTGAGCGGCGGCCAGGCGCGCCACGGGCACCCGGTACGGCGAGCAGCTCACGTAGTTCAAGCCGACCGTCTCGAAGAAGTGGATCGAGGCCGGGTCGCCGCCGTGCTCGCCGCAGACGCCGAGCTTGATGTCGGCGCGCGTCTTGCGCCCGAGCTCGACGGCGGTCTTCACCAGCGGGCCGACGCCTTCCACGTCGAAGGTCGCGAAGGGATCCTTGTCGAGGATCTTCTTGTCCGTGTAGACGCGCAGGAACTTTCCGATGTCGTCGCGCGAGAACCCGAAGGTGAGCTGCGTCAGGTCGTTGGTGCCTAAGGAGAAGAACTGCGCCTCCTGCGCCACCTGGTCGGCCGTGATCGCGCCGCGCGGCACTTCGATCATCGTCCCGACGAGGTACTTCACCTTGACGCCCATCTCCTTCATGACCTCGCCGGCGACGCGCTCGACCACCGCCTTCTGGTCGCGGAGCTCCTTCACGTGGCCCACGAGCGGGATCATGATCTCGGGCGTGACCTTCAGCCCTTCCTTCGCGAGCTGGCAGGCCGCCTCCATGATCGCGCGCGTCTGCATCTCGGTGATCTCCGGGTACGTGATCCCGAGACGCACGCCGCGGTGGCCGAGCATCGGGTTGAACTCGTGAAGCTGCTCCACGCGCTGCAGCAGCTTCCGCTTCTCCTCGAGCTCCGTCCCTGTCCTGCCCAGGGCCTCGAGCCTGGCGATCTCCACCATCAGCTCCTCGCGCTTCGGCAGGAACTCGTGGAGGGGCGGGTCGATGGTCCGGATCGTCACGGGCTCGCCGTGCATCGCCTTGAAGACCCCGTAGAAGTCGCGGCGCTGGAGCGGGAGCAGCTCCTGGAGCGCCGCACGCCGATCGGCTTCGTTGTCGGCGAGGATCATCCGCTGCACGATCGGAATCCGCCCCTCGCCGAAGAACATGTGCTCGGTGCGGCAGAGGCCGATGCCGCGCGCGCCGAACGCGTACGCGAGCTCCGACTGGTCCGGCTGATCCGCGTTGGCGCGGATGCCCATGCGGCGGTACTTGTCCGCCCAGGCGAGGACCTGGTTGAACCGGCGGTAGATGGGTGAATCCTTCTTCTTCAACTGACCGTGGAGCACCTGCAGGATCTCGCTCGGCTTCGACGCGACCTTCGCCAGCTTCACCTCGCCCGTCAGGCCGTCGAACGAGACGAAGTCCCCTTCCCTGACCGTCTTCCCGTTCACGGTGAACTGCTTCGCGGCCTCGTTGATCTCCAGCTCACCGGCGCCGACGACGGAGGGCTTGCCCATCTGGCGGCCCACGACCGCCGCGTGCGAGGTCATGCCGCCCGTGGCGGTGAGGATGCCCTGCGACACGAACATGCCGTGAATGTCGTCGGGCACCGTCTCGCGCCGGACGAGGATGACGGGCCTCCCCCGGTCGGCCCACTTGACGGCCTCGTCCGCGCTGAACACCGCGTGGCCGCTCGCGGCGCCGGGCGAGGCGGGCAGCCCCCGGGTGGCCGCGGGCAGGGCGTTCCACTCCCTCGGGTCGAAGCCGGGCGCCAGGAGCTGCGACAGCGCCTCCGGGTCGATTAGCAGAATCGCGTCCTTCGGCGAGATCAGCTTCTCGTGCACGAGGTCCGTGGCAATGACGACGGCCGCGCGGCCGGTGCGCTTGCCGCTGCGCGTCTGCAGCATGAACAGCCGCTCGTCCTGGATGGTGAACTCGAAGTCCTGGACGTCCTTGTAGTGCTTCTCGAGGCGCGTGGTGATCGTCCGGAGCTCCTTGTGCGCCTTCGGCAGCACCTTCTCGAGGTCCGCGATCGGCTGCGGCGTGCGGATGCCGGCCACGACGTCCTCGCCCTGCGCGTTGATCAGGAACTCGCCGTAGAACTCCTTCGCCCCGCTGGCGGGGTTGCGCGTGAAGCCGACGCCGGTGGCTGAACGGTCGCCCGTGTTGCCGAAGACCATCATCTGGACGTTCACGGCCGTGCCGATGTGATCGGGGATGTCGTAGATGCGGCGGTATTCCTGCGCGCGGGGGTTCATCCACGACCGGAAGACGGCGTCCCGCGCCATCGTGAGCTGCTCGTGGGGATCCTGCGGGAACGGCTTGCGCGTCCGGTCGCGCACGACCTTCTTGTACCGCTCCACCACCTCGCGCAGGGCGGCCTCATCGAGGTCCGTATCCATCCTCGCGCCGCGCGCCTGCTTCACCGCCTCGAACTCGTGCTCGAACACGCGCTTCGGAATCTCGAGGACGACGCTGCCGAACATCTGGACGAAGCGGCGGTAGCTGTCGAAGGCAAACCGGCCGTTCTTCGTGCGGCCCTTCAGCCCCTCGACCGCCTGGTCGTTCAGACCGAGATTGAGGATGGTGTCCATCATGCCCGGCATGGAGAACTTCGCGCCGGAGCGAACCGACACGAGGAGGGGGTTGGCGCTCGAGCCGAGCGTCGCGCCCGCGGCCTTCTCGAGCTTCCTGAGGTTCTCCTCCACTTCCGCTTCGATCGACGCGGGAATCCTCCCCCCCTCCTTGTAATAGATGGAGCAGACATCCGTGGAGATCGTGAAGCCGGGGGGCACGGGGAGGCCGGCATTCGTCATCTCGGCGAGGCCGGAGCCCTTGCCGCCGAGCGTGTCCTTCATCGTGCGGTCGCCGTCGGCCTTCCCGTTCCCGAAGAAGTACACATGCTTCCTGGCTCGCGCCTTCGCCGGCTTCCGGGTCGTCTTCGTCGCCATGGGTGTCGGCTACTCCTGGTTACTTCTCGGCCACGATTTCCGAGAGATCCGCAATGGGCAGGATGAGATCGCGCAGCGTCGCCACGAGCGACAGCCGCGCTTCCCTGAGCGGCGCCTCGTCCGTCATGACGAGCACGTCGTCGAAGAATTTCGCCACGGCGGGCTGCAACTGGGCGATTTGCGAGAACGCTTCCCGGTAGTTGTCGTGGTCGCGCGCGGCGTGAACGGCCGGCACCCGGCGGTCCAGGTCGGCGGCGAGCGACAGCTCGGCGGGTTCCTTGAGGCGCGCCCGGACGTCGCTGAGCACGATCCGCGGCACGTCCCGGGTGATGTTCTTCGCGCGCTTCAGCAGGGCGGCGACGCCGAGGAGCGCGTCGGAGCCGCTCATCTCCCGAAGCGCTTCGAGCTTGCGGCGCGCCGTCTGGGGGCTGAGCGTCTCGACGCCGTCGTGCGTGACGGCGCGCACCATCCGCACCTCGAAGCCGCGCTGCTCCAGCAGGTAGGCCACGCGGTCGGCCAGGAACGCGAACAGCGGCTGCTGCGCGTCGCCGTAGCCGCCAAACGGCTCCGCCGCCCGCGCCAGGAGCGGCCCGAGCATCAGGCGCGCGTTCATCCCGGTCAATTCGGGCAAGTCGGTCAGGATCTTCACCACGCCCTGCGCCTGACGACGCAGCCCGAGCGGATCGCGCGACCCGGTCGGCCGCTCCCCCGCCGTGAACATCCCGACGACGGAGTCGAGCTTGTCGGCCAGCGACGCCGCGGCCCACGTGACGGCGGCTGCGCCGAGCTGCTGCTTCGAGGGGGGCGCGTCGGCCTCCACGCCGATCGGGAAGTAGTGGAAGTAGATCGCCTTCCACACGTCCACCGGCAGCCCATCCTCGCGGGCATAGATGCCCCCGATCGTACCCTGCAGCTCGGTCAGCTCGCGGACCATGTCGGTGGCGAGGTCGGCCTTGCAGAGGCGGCCGGCCTGCTCCGCGGCGGCGGCGGCGTCGGGGCGCGTGAAGGCCTCCGCCGCGATCCAGCGGGCGAGCGACGCGACGCGATCGGCCGTCGCGCGATAGCTCCCGAGCTTCGGATGGAACAGGATCGTCGGCAGCCGATCCAGGCGCGAGGCCAGCGGCGCCTTCCGATCCTCGTCGTAGAAGAACCGCGCATCGCGCAGGCGCGCCGTGAGCACACGCTCCGAGTTGCGCGCGATGATCTCCGGCTTCTCCGGCTGCATGTTCGTGACGGCCAGGAAGGCCGGCTTCAGCTTCCCTTCGTCGTCCACCACGGGGAAGTAATGCTGGTGATGGATCATCGTCGTCGTCAGCACTTCCTCCGGCAGATCGAGGAACTCCACCGGGAAGTGGCCGGCGACGACCGAGGGGTACTCCACCAGATCGGGCACTTCGTGCAGCAGGCCGGCCGTGGTGACCGCGACGGCCGAGGAGGCCACGCTGCTCACGCGGCCGCCGAGGCGGCGGGCGTGCGTCTCGAGCTCGCGGCGGATTCGCCCTTCCCGCTCGGCGCGATCGAGGATCACGAAGTTCTCCGCGAGGCGCGCCTGGTAGTCGTCGAACGTCTTGACCTTGATCGCCCGCCCGGCGCGCCCGCTCGTCGTCAGGAAGCGGTGGCCGTACGTGTTTGCGCCCGATCGGACGTCCTGCACGAGCGGCCCCTGCGCGTTCTCGGCACGGCGGATGACGAAGGGGACGACGCGGCCGCCGTAGAGCAGGACGATCCAGCGGATCGGTCTGGCGAACACCAGCTCGCCTCTGCCGTCCTCGAGATAGGCGTCCCAGCGCATCGGCTTCGGGACGGTCAGGTCGCGCAGGAGGCCGGCCAGCACGCCGGCCAGCACGTCGACCGCGGCCTTGCCGCGCTGGTGGAGGCGAAACGCCAGGTACGTGCCCTTCGGGGTCTTGAGGCGCTCGAGCGCCGGCACCTCGACGCCGTGCTTCCTCGCGAAGCCGATGGCTGCGGGGGTCGGCTCGCCGCCGGCCTTGAACGCGGCCGACACCGGCGGACCGGTCAGCAGGTCC
>JBOGIW010000431.1:0-8299 GCA_050748045.1 Vicinamibacterales bacterium
TGGAGATCTGGTGATCTGGAGATCTGGTGATCTGGAGATCTGGTGATCTGGAGATCTGGTGATCTGGAGATCTGGTGATCTGGAGATCTGGAGACCTGGCGGTCGCCAAATCTCGAGATCACCACAACATGAGATCGCCAGATCCCAAGATCGCCAAATCCGGAGATCGCCACATCACGAGAACGCCAGACAATCAGATGGCACCCAGTGCCTGATCTGCGTCTTCCTTCAAGTCCTCGATATCCTCTATCCCCACCGAGATCCGGATCATGCCGTCGGTGATGCCGATCGCGCCCCGGCGATCCGCTGGCACCGACGCGTGGGTCATGATCGCGGGATGCGAGATGAGCGTCTCGACGCCGCCCAGGCTCTCGGCCAGCGACATCAGCTTGAATCGCGGAAGCACGGCGCGTGCCGCGTCGAGCGACCCGACGTCGAACGTAATCAGCCCGCCGAAGCCGCGCATTTGTTTGGCCGCCAGCGCATGATGCGGATGGTCGGGTAGCCCCGGATAGAGCACGGCCTTCACTTTTGGATGCTTGACCAGATGCTCGGCCAGCGCCTGCGCGTTGGTGTTGGTGCGCTCCATGCGGATGGGCAGGGTCTTGGTGCCGCGCAGCACGAGCCACGAGTCCATCGGTCCCAGGATCGCCCCGGCCGCGTTCTGCACGAACTTCATCCACTCCACATCGTCTTGATGCTTGAGGACGGCGATTCCGCCGACGCTGTCGCTGTGCCCGTTGAGGAACTTGGTCGTGCTGTGCACGACGAGGTCCGCGCCGAACGCGATCGGCCGCTGCACCCATGGGCTGGCGAACGTGTTGTCAACGACCACGAACGCCTGGCGGGCATGCGCGATCTCGCAGGCCACGTTGAGGTCCGTGATGCGCAGCACGGGGTTGGTCGGCGTCTCGAGGAACAGCATCTTCGTGTTCGGCCGGAACGCGCGCTCCAGCTCGATGGGCTGCGACGTGTCCACGTAGGTGAAGTCGAGCTGGTACTTCCGCAGGACGTACTCGAAGAGCCGGTAGGTGCCGCCGTACGTGTTGTCGGTGACGACGACGTGGTCGCCCGATTGCAGGAGCGTCATGACGGCGCCGGTGGCGGCCATGCCGGATGCGAAGCCGAAGCCGGCCTTGCCGCCCTCGATGGCCGCGATGTTCGCCTCGAAGGCGCCGCGCGTCGGGTTCTGCGTGCGCGCGTACTCGAACCCTTTGTGCCGGCCGAGCGCTTCCTGCACATAGGTCGATGTCTGGTAGATGGGTGTGATGATCGCGCCGGTCGAGGGGTCCGGCGTCTGCCCGGCATGAATGCAGACGGTATCGAAGCGTGCGTGCTCGCGCAGTTTCACGGTGCTCCTGGGAAAGGCTGTGCCCAGGGTACTCTGATATCGTATCGACGTGAAAGCCCTGCCGGGTGATCCCCCGTCGCGCATCGATCTCGCGCGCCGCTGGCTCACCTCCACGTTCGCCGGGCGTGCGCTGGCCGCCGGCGCGTGCATCAAGCTCGTCACGATCGGCGCCGGCGCGGCGCTCGGGCCGCTTCCGGGCCTGCTCGAGGCGCTCGACACCATCGGCGGCATCAGCCTCGTCATCGGCGTCGTGGCCGTCGCGTACCGGCTGTTCGTCGCCGCGAAGCGGCGGCTGCTCTGGCGCGTGCGGCGGAAGCTGACGCTCTCCTACATCTTCATCGGCTTCGTGCCGGCGCTCCTCATCATCACGTTCTTCCTGCTCAACGGCCTGCTGCTGTTCTTCAACGTGAGCTCGTATCTGATGCAGAGCCGCGTGCGAGCGCTCGTCGACCAGACACGCTTCCTCGCGCAGACGGCCGCGCTCGAGCTGCAGCGGATGCCGGCCTCGTCGGGCTTCGAAGGGCCGATCGAGCGGCGGCAGGCGAGCGCCGCGTCGAGGTATCCGGGCGCGTCGTACGCGGTCGTGCCGGTCCAGCGCAACTGCGGGCCCGCGGCCACGTCGGCCGGACGCACGCTCATCGTCAGCGCACCGATCGCCGCTGGACCGTGGGCGCACGTGGAGCCGCCGCGGGCGGTGCCCTTCTGGGTCACGTGCGACGGCCACGCGGGCCTCCTGGCCTATCGCGAGCTCGTCGCGACCTCGGGCGAGCCGGTCCCGGGGCGCACACGCCTCGCCGTGCGCGCCGCGGCGCTTCCCGACGTGGCCGCCCCGGGATACGCGGTGATCGTGGACGTGCCGATCTCGGACGAGATCGCGCACCAGTTCCGCGACGACACGGGCATCGAGCTCGGCGACGTCGGCCTCATCAACGCGGCCAGCACGGGCGTCGCGCCCGCGCCGGGGCGCGTCGTGCCGGCAGGCGAACGCACGCGAGGCACCAGCCCCCCGGGCCGCGGCCGGCTCGAGCAGCCCCTGCCGTGGGTCGCGTTCCTCGACTTCACCGACTGGGACACGGGACGCACGGGGAGCCTCACGGTCTCGATCGGCACGAGCATCGCGGACATCTACGCCCGCATCTCGGCGTCGCCCAGCCTGGGCACCTTCAGCATCGGGCAGATTCTCCTGACGGCGGTGGCGTTCATCGGCGTGATGTTCCTGGTCATCCAGTTCGTCGCCTTTCTCATGGGCTTCGCGCTGGCGCGCTCGATCACGGGGTCGGTCCATCAGCTCTTCGTCGGCACGCAGCGCGTGCAGCAGGGCGACTTCAACTACAAGATTCCGATCCGATCGCACGACCAGCTCGGCGAGCTCGCCCGCTCCTTCAACGAGATGACGACGAGCATCGAGGACCTGCTCCAGCAGAAGCAGGAAAAAGAGCGGCTCGAGCAGGAGCTCCGGATCGCGCGGAAGATCCAGATGTCGCTCCTGCCGCAGGGCCCGCTGCTGATGCCGGGCCTGGCGCTGACGGCGCACTGCGAGCCGGCGCGCGAAGTGGGAGGCGACTACTACGACTTCCTGCCGCTCGACACGCACCGCCTCGGCATCCTCATTGCCGACGTCTCGGGCAAGGGCACCTCGGCGGCCCTGTACATGGCGGAGCTCAAGGGGCTGATGCTCTCGCTCAGCCAGCTCCACACCTCGCCCCGGCAGCTCCTCATCGCCGCCAACCGCATCATCTCGCACCATCTCGACAGCCGCAGCTTCATCACGATGACCTACGCCATCGTCGACATGCAGGCACGCACGCTGACGTACGCGCGGGCCGGGCACTGCCCGCTCATCTACCTTCCCGCCCCGAACGGCGCCGGCCGCCCGTGCGACGTGCAGATCCTCGCGCCGGACGGCCTCGTCCTCGGCCTGAAGATCGATGATGGCGCGATGTTCGAGCGGCTGCTGCAGGAGGACACGGTGGCGCTGACGGCCGGCGATCTCTTCGTCCTGTTCACCGACGGCATCAGCGAGGCGATGAACCCGGCCGACGAGTGCTTCGGCGAGACCAGGCTCGGCGACCTTGTCCACGAGCACGGCCACCTGCCGTCCGAGGAGCTGCGCGAGCGCATCCTGCGCGAGATCCGGTCGTTTGTCGGCACCGCCAGCCAGCACGACGACATGACCATGCTCCTCCTGAAGGTCCAGAAGTCCTCCGGCGATTCGGCGATCGGATGATGGATGAACGAGCCTGTCGTCGTCTTCAGAACGAGCTCCGACATCGAGGCGAAAGTGGTCGTGGCGCTCCTCGAGAGCCATGGCATCCGGAGCATCCGCGTCTCCGGCAACCCGCAGGCGATTCTGCCGATGGCGGTGAACGCCCTCGGCGAGATTCGCCTTGCCGTGCACCCCGACGACGTGGAGGAGACGACGCGGATTATCGAGTCGCACCGGGAAGAGGTCGGCAGCCGCGTGGTGCGTCTTCGGGACGAGTTCGAGGGCCTGGAGGCGCGGATCGGCTATCGCTTCAGGGACCGGGGCCTGCTCGAGCACGCGCTCACGCACCGGTCGCGCGCGGCGGAGGACCTGTCGGGGGGCGTCATCGACAACGAGTCGCTCGAGTTCCTCGGCGACGCGGTGCTCGGGTTCGTCGTCGCCGACGCGCTGTTCCAGCGGTATCCAGGCTACACGGAAGGGCAGAAGTCGAAGATCAAGGCGTCGGTCGTGTCGATGCAGTCGCTGGCGCGGCTCGCGGAGCGTCTCGGGCTCGGCGAGCACCTGATCCTCGGCCGTGGCGAGGAGAAAACGGGAGGCCGGTTCAAGGCGGCGCTCCTGGCCGACGCGTACGAGGCGATCATCGCGGCGGTGTACCTGGACGGCGGCATCGACGAGGCGCGCGCGTTTCTCGGCCGCGAGCTGGCCGACGACATCGAGGCCGGGGGGCATCCCGACTTCCACGGACAGGACTACAAGTCGGCGCTCCAGGAGCGGCTGCAATCGCTCGGCCGGCCGCTTCCCGAGTACCGCGTGGTGCACGAGGAAGGCCCGGACCATCGCAAGGTGTTCCACGTGGACGTCGTCGCGTCGGGCGAGACGCTCGCGTCGGCCAGCGGCCGGGCGAAGAAGGAAGCGGAGCAGGAGGCGGCGCGGAAGGCGCTCGAACAGCTGGACGCCGAGCGAGGCTAGACACTAACTGGACACTAACTGGCGGCCTGCGAGAGGTTGAGCGACGCGACAGCTTCCGGAGCCGGAGCGTCGAATTCGAGCGTCGGATCCCGCCGCTGCCGCGACCGGCGGTAGACGCGGGCGCCCATCACGACGAGCCCGACGGCCAGCACGTAGAGCGCGACGCCCGGCGCGGAGCCGATCGCCACCATCTGCAGGTCTTCGAGCCTGAACGCGAAGACGTGCAGCGCGACCGCGACGAGCACCCAGTCGCCCCGGACGGTGCGCGCGGCCGGGGCGTGGGCGCGCGTGAACGGGATGGAGCGGCAGGGAATGAGCGTCAGCTCGACGAGCATGACTCCCGAGGCGGCATGCATGGCGGCGGCGCGGGCCGCGTCCCACCAGCTCCACCACGAGGCCGTGATCAGCAGCCACACGAGTGTGACCGGCAGCACGCCCAGCATCACGAGGACGACGCCTCGCGCGCGCACGCATGCGTCGGTCGAATGCGGCGTCGCCAGGCGGAACGTCCAGTTCGCCTCGAGATCGGTCGGCACGGCAAATGCCGCGTGCAGCCCCGCGACGAGGAAGAACGTCATGACGAGGGGCAGGCAGAGCAGGTAGTCCGCAGGCGCCTCGATCGAGAGCGGCCGACCCCGCACGGCGGCCGCCGCCAGACCGACGGCTGCGACGGCAACCGCCACGCCCAGGCAGGTCGCGATGGTGAGCGCATGTCTGCGGCTGCGCAGGAGGCTGGCCAGCGTGAACCCGAACACCGCCCGCGCCGCGGGCTGGCGCAGCATCGGCGACGCCGCTCGCCGCGCGATCTCGATCGAGCGTCCGGCCCGGTTCTTGAGTCTCGCTTCGAGCGTCCGCCGCGCGTTCCAGTCGGCCGGCCCGATGTACGTCGCGGCCGCCAGCAGGAGCGCGGCCGCCGTGGCCAGCAGCGCCGAGGAGGCGAAGCCCGGCACGCGCGCCATCGGAGGCCCACCGAGCTCCGCGTACAGCCCCATGAACCAGAGCGGCGGAAGCATCAGGCCCGGCGATTCCGCGACGTTCAGCTCTCTCACGAGGCCGTCCAGCAGGCCCGGCAGGAAGATCAGCGCCTCCACGAGCAGCACCACCGTCACGAACTGCAGCAGCGTCGCCGCGCGTTCGGCGGCCTCGGCGCCGACGCACGCCACCGCGAGGCCGCGCAGGGCGAGGAGCGCCGTGAACGTGAAGACGCCGGCCGTCGTGAGCGCGATGACGTGCGCGGCGAAGACGGCAGGTGCCCAGCCGACGATGGCGACCGACTTGAAGCCGGCGGCGACGTTCAGCATGTAGAAGAACCCCGAGGGAACCGCGATGGCCGCCGAGAAGACCGCCGCCACGCCCACGGCGGTCGCGAGCCGCGCCGCGGCCACCGTCCGCGGCCGCACCGGCAGGACCCCGACGATCTCCTGGTCCTGGCGATCGGGAAAGAGCGCATCCCAGAGCAGCGCCGCCAGCAGCGCGCACGCGAGCATGATGTAGACGATGAAGAACAGGCGATCGACGAGCGCGGCGCGCTCGAGCACATCCGGCCGGCGCCACATGAAGCCGTACTTCCCCATCATCCGCGCGGCGAAGAAGAACGGCGGCGTGGCGACGAGGGCGAAGCTCCAGATGGAGAACTGAGCGGCGTCGATGCCGCGCGACGCGACGGCCGTGTCCATGAGGCGCCCGAGCGACGCGCGCGCCAGCAGCCGGAACTGGCGCCACTCGCTCACGACGCAGCCACCTCGGCGAGCGCGCGGCCGATCGCGTCGACGTTCTGATCGACGGCGAGCGTCTTGAACACCTGCTCGAGGGACGCGGCCTGCTGCAGTTCCCGCAGGCGGTCCACGGAATCGTGCGCGACGAGGCGCCCTTCGTGGAGGATCAGCACCTCCGAGCAGACCTTCTCGACCATGTCGAGCAGGTGCGAGCTGTAGACGATCACCTTGCCGCGCCCGGCCAGCGATCGGACGAGCGTCCGCAGCACCAGCGTGGACGCGACGTCGAGCCCCGAGCACGGCTCGTCGAGGACGACGACATCCGGGTCGTGCAGCAGCGCGGCGGCGATCAGCACCTTCTGCCGCATCCCTTTCGAAAAGGACGAGAGCGGCGCGTAGCGGTCGGTGTCGAGGTTGAAGAGCTCCAGGTACCGATCAATCCGCCGCGTGACCGTGGCGCGCGGCAGGTCGCGCAGCCCGCCCACGAGGTCGAGGTATTCGGGCGCGGTGAGGTACTGGTAGAGCCGCGGCTCTTCCGGCACGTAGCCGAGCCGCGACTGGTAGGCGAGGAGCTGGTGCCGGATGTCCACACCGTTCCAGGACACCCGTCCCAGCGAAGGCTCCAGGAGTCCGGTCACCACGCGAAGGCTGGTCGTCTTGCCCGAGCCGTTAGGGCCGAGGAAGCCGATGACCTGCCCAGGCCGCGCGGTGAAGGTCAGGTCCCTCACCGCCAGGATTCCACCGTAGGTCTTGGTGAGCCCGGCGACCTCGAGCATCGGCGCTCCTTCGGGTTGCGTTTCCCCGTTAGACACCGGATCTCGATTCTCGATTCTTGATACCCGCCCTTCAGCGTCTGCTGGTCACGGGGCGGGTGAAGGCGCCATGGGGGCACGTCGAAGAACAACCGCCGGGTACGCTGCTACACCTCCGAGACGAGAGCCCCGAGGTGAGAGACGAGAGAGACCAGAGACGAAAGAGACCAGAGACCAGACTAGTCGATCTCGATAATCCCCCAGCTCCGGCGTTCCTCGGGCGTGGGCTCGCCGCCGCCGGAGCCGGCATAGGCGAGTGCGGGCGCCGGCTCGTGGGGAGGGACGCGGTCGAGCGCGTAGCGCTGGACTTCGCGGACGACCTCTTCCTCGGTCGGGGGCGTGGGACGGCAGTGCAGGCGCACCCAGAGCCGGAGCAGCGGGTCGGAGAAGCTGTACCGCTTCTGCCGCGACGTGACGAGGTCCACGTCCTCGAGCCAGGAGAGGTAGTCTTTCGTCGAGCCGGGCGTGCGGCGCAGGCGGTGCGAGATCTCGGTCAGCGTGAGCGGCTCGTCGCCCGCGAGGATGTCGAGGATCGCCTTGAGGGCGCCGTACCCGCGCGCGCGGTGGAGCCGGAGCTCGTAACAGAAGCGGCACCAGCCCGTGAGCGCGCCGTCGGTCGAGAGGAGCGCCGTGAGCGCGCTGATCGGATCGGTGCCGACGCGCCCGGTCATGCGCGTCATGGCGTCGCCGATCGCCCGGACGTACGTCGCGCGCCCGTCGGTGAGCGCGTGAACCGCCCGCGCGAGATAGTCGCGGTCGTCGGTTGCCATCTGCTCGTACCCATTGCAGGCGGGGGCGAGCAGGCCCGCGACGTCGGCGGCCGCGAGGGGCGAAATGTGCACGACCTCGAACCGCGCCGTGGCGTCGCGCAGCAGGCGATGCGCGCGGGCGACGTAGCGTGTGGTCAGCACGAAGCGGTTGGCGCTGCCGGAGAGTGCCTCGAAGAAATCGCGCAGGACCTGCCGGAGCCCCGGGAAGCTCTCGAACGTGCGCAGCTCGAGCACTTCGTCGAGGAGGAAGGTGCTGGGCGCCCCTCCGGGCGCGCGCGAGGTGTCGAAGAAGGCGAGCAGCGTGTCGAAGGCCTCGCGCGCGTTCACCGGGCGCGCGTCCGGACGCGGCACCGGCGGGAAGGGCGACGAGGCGACCACGGCCTCGAGAAAGCGCTCGGGCGTGGTGGCACAGCGCTCGATGTCGATGTACTGCGAGGCGCCGCGTCCGGCGCGCTCGCGAAGGCGCTGGAGGAGGA
>JBOGIW010000432.1:0-16882 GCA_050748045.1 Vicinamibacterales bacterium
CGCCCGAGTTCCTCGGCGCGTTCTTCCCCTCGCTCACGGCGATGGTCGGCTTCTGGGCGACGCTCTCGCTCAACATCCCCGACTTCACGCGCTACGCGCGGAGCCAGCGCTCGCAGGCGCTCGGTCAGGCGCTCGGGCTGCCGACGACGATGACGGCGTTCGCGTTCATCGGGGTCGCCGTGACGAGCGCGACGGTGGTGGTGTTCGGCGAGGCGATCTGGGATCCCGTCGTGCTGATCACGCGCATCGGCGCGCCGGGGGTCGTCATCGTCGCGGCGATCGTCGTGCTCGCGGCGCAGCTCACGACCAACATGGCCGCCAACGTGGTGTCGCCCGCCAACGACTTCGCGAGCCTGGCGCCGAAGCGCATCAGCTACGTCACCGGCGGGCTGATCACGGCCGTGATCGGGATCGCGATGATGCCGTGGCGGCTGTACGCCGACGCGGCCGCCTACATCTTCACCTGGCTGATCGGCTACTCGAGCCTGATGGGCGCCATCGGCGGCGTCCTCATCGCCGACTACTGGCTCCTGCGCGGGCGCGATCTGTCGCTCCCGGACCTGTACGATCCGGGCGGCGCGTACTCGTATGCGAACGGCATCAACTGGCGCGCGATGGCGGCGCTGGCCATCTCCATCGCCCCGGTCGTCCCGGGGTTCCTGCGCGCGGCAACGACGGCCGGCGGGCAGGTCGCCGGCGCGACAGTCTGGGACACGCTCTACACCTACGCCTGGTTCGTGACGTTCGGGCTGAGCCTCGTCGTCTACCTTGCGCTGATGAGGGGAACGGCTACTTCGTCGTATACGTCGTCGACGTCCCGACGGTGAACTTCCGGTAGCCGGAGAACTCCGACGTGCCGCCGACGCGCAGCATCTTCAGCAGGCCGATGCGCGCGCTGGCCGTGTAGCTCGCGCGTGCCGGCAGCCAGGCCTCGCCGTTGATCTTCCGGCGGGTGTACGAGGCGCGCGTCCCCTTGTGCACGCGCGCGAGGAGACCGAAGCCGATCGAGACAGTGTCGATCGCTTCGATGTCCACGCGTACCAGCTCGTAGTCGGATTCGCTCACCCAGGCGCGGGCGGTGAACTTCTTCATAATCTTGCCGTCGCGCGTCCGCGGCTTCGCGCCGGGCCGCGGCGTCAGCACGAAGGCGATCGTGTCGTGCCCCTCGATGGCGTCGCGCCCGGTCATACGGATGTCGTAGACGAGAAAGAGCTCGCCGATCGCCTCCGCCATGTCGCGCTCGTACTTCTGTCGCGCACGGGCGTGCTCGCGGCGGACCTTCCCGGCCTCGGTCTCGAGCCGCCGTACGTACTTCTGCGCCTTGCGCCGCCGCTCGCGATCCTGCTTCTCGAGCTCGGCCGCCGGCACGGGCTCGCCGTCCTCGGACACGAGCCGATCCCAGCGCTCCTCCTCGCCGGGCAGGCCGGGATAGCTCTCGAAGACCTTCACCGTCTCCTTCGTCGAACGGCCGGTCCTTTCGAGTTTCAATTGCCGGCGCGTCTCGACGTATACGTAGCCGCTCTGGCGCTCGTCGTCGGTCTGCAGGCGCTGGCGAACTTCCTCGAGAAAGGTGTCCGTGTCGGGCAGCGGAGGCTCCTGCGCCACCCCCGGGAGGGACGAGGCGAGGAGGAGGAGGGACGAGGCCAGGGCGTACACCCGCATGACTTCAGTATCATCGCATGTGACTGGACGATAATCATGGCCGCGCCCGTGCGCGGCTGTCGAAACCACGCAGGACGTTCCGGCGTCCTACTGTCTTCGGAGGATGAGAACCGCATGCGCATGTCACACTCGATCGGCGTTGTCCTCGCACTCGGATTCCTCGCGTCGACGGGCCTCGTCGCGAGCCAGGAGAAGAAGCGCGCGAGCCCGCACGAAACCGTGAGCGCAACCGTCGACGGCGCCAAGATCAGCGTCACCTACGGGCGCCCGTACGCCAAGGGTCGGAAGATCGTCGGCGGTCTCGTGCCCTATGGCCAGGTGTGGCGCACCGGCGCCGACGAGGCGACGACCCTCGTCACCGACGAGGCGTTGATGTTCGGCAGTACGCATGTGTCGCCGGGCACGTACACGCTCTACACGCTGCCGAGCGAGAAGGAATGGCAGTTGATCATCAACAAGCAGACCGGGCAGTGGGGTACGGCGTACGACCAGGCGCAGGATCTGGCGCGCATCCCGATGACGGTCAGCGCGACGGGCGCTCCGGTCGAGCAGCTCACGATCGCCATCGCCGACACGCCCGGCGGCGGCGAGCTGCGGCTGTCCTGGGAGAACACGCAGGCCACTGCGCCCTTTACCGTCATGCAATAGCCCTGATCACGAGCCGTTCATCCGCGATCGACGTGCTTCCGGCCGAAGCGCCGCACGAGCCAGGTTCCCGCCACGGCGGCGGCGGCCACGCCTGATACCGTCGCCCACGGCACGCCTCGGCGCGCCGGGGGCGGCACGTACACGACGCCGTCCTCGTTGGCGATCACCGGGTCGCGGACGTAGCGGCCCCGCCGCGGGCGCGCTCTCGCATCGAAGTCGCGCGCCAGCTCCTCGGTGCGACGCGCCAGGCCTTCCCCACGCAGCGTCGGACCATGTCCCGCGGCGATGGTCGCGGGCTTCAGCGCGGCCAGCGTCGCCACCGACCGGTGTGCCGCGTCCCAATCGATGGTGCAGGATGCGGGCGGCCCGCTGAGCTCCGGCTTCTGAGGGGCGGCGGAGTAGACCGATTCCGGCTTCGTCGTGCTGATGGCGTCGCCGGCAAGGAGGGTCCGGTCGGCTGCACGGAAGAGCGACACGTGTCCGGGCGCGTGTCCCGGGGTGTGCACCCACTGCCAGCCCGGCATGCCAGGCACGCCGCCGCCCGACGGCAGCGCTTTCACAGAGCGACCGATGTCGATCCCCCGCTCGGGAACGGCGGGTGACGCCCGGGAAGCGGGCCCACGCCCTACCGTCGAGTCGGGGGGCGGGTAATCGGCACGCCCCGTGAGGAACGGCAACTCGAGCGGGTGCGCGTACACGGGCACGTCCCAGATCCGCAGCAGAGCCTGGAGGGCTCCGACGTGATCGAAGTGGCCGTGGGTCAGGATGATCGCGGCAGGGCGCGTATCGGCGCCGAACCGCTCGGCCGCCACCTCCAGGATGCGGGCGGCGCCGAGTGACAGGGCGGCATCGACGAGCGCCCACGGCGTGGAGTCGTGCGGATGGTCGGCCTGCCGCGGCTCGCCAACGAAGAAGCAGTTGACGAAGCCAACGCGAAGCCGCGCCGCGTCCGGCGCTACCTCCTCCAACTGCTGTTCCATGTCCCGAGCCATACCGGCAGGAGTGCAAAGACGGGGCCTGTCGGCATAAAGTGCGGCATGCGATTGATTGCCCTTCCGATGCTCCCCGCGGTTGCCACGCTCGAGGTCACGCGGCAATGACCGCCCTGGACTGGGTGGTCGTCGCATCGTACTTCGCGCTGCTGCTCGGCGTCACGTGGTGGTCGATCCTTCGGAACCGCGAGACCGCCGACGACTACTTCCTCGCAGGACGAAATCTCAGTTGGACGATCGTCGGCGCGTCGATCTTCGCGTCGAACATCGGCTCCGAGCATCTGGTCGGCCTGGCCGGCTCCGGCGCGACAAGTGGTGTGGCGCTGGCGCACTACGAGCTGCACGCCTGGTGCCTGCTCGTGCTCGGATGGGTGCTCGTGCCGTTCTACATGCGGTCGCGCGTCTATACCACGCCCGAGTTCCTCGAGTACCGCTATTCGCCGACCGCGCGGTGGGTGCTCTCGCTGATCTCGCTCGTGGCCTACGTCCTGACGAAGATCGCGGTCGGGATCTTCGCCGGCGGCATCGTCTTCAGCACGCTCCTGCCCGAGCTCACGCTCGAGGCCGGCGGCGTCACCCTCAACAGCTTCTGGATTGGCTCGGTGGCGGTTGTCGTCCTCACCGGCACCTACACCATCCTCGGGGGCATGCGCGCGGTCGCCTACACCGAGGCGACGCAGACGGCGGTGCTCGTGGCGGGATCGGTGCTGCTCACGGTTCTGGGTCTGAGCCGGCTCGGCGGCTGGGACGAGCTCCGGGCAGTGCTCGGCCCCGAGGCGTTCAACCTCTGGAAGCCGCTGATTCCCGCCGGTGTCGAGGGCACCTGGGCGCCGGTGATGGACGAGCGGCAGATGGCGTGGTACTTCAACGCCGACTATCCGTGGGTGGGCATGCTCTTCTGCGCACCGATCATCGGCCTCTGGTACTGGACCACCGACCAGTACATCGTGCAACGAACGCTCGCGGCGCGCGATGAGCGTCAGGCGCGCCGCGGCACGATCTTCGCCGCCTTCCTGAAGCTGCTGCCGGTGTTCATCTTCATCATTCCGGGCATGATCGCCGTGGCCCTGGCCCGCACGGGGCGCCTCACGGGCCTCGAGCCTCTCGTCGATGCGAGCGGCCAGGTGGTTCCGGAGGCGGCGCAGGCCGCATTTCCCCTCATGGTGCAGCACGTGATGCCGTCAGGTCTTCGCGGCCTGGTGGTGGCAGGGCTGCTGGCCGCGCTCATGAGCTCGCTGGCGGGCACGTTCAACGCCTCGTCGACGCTCTTCACCATCGACTTCTACCGGAAGTTCCGGCCCGAGGCGTCGCAGCGGCGACTGGTGTGGGTGGGCCGTCTCGCCACGACGGTGATGGTGCTCGTCGGGCTGTTCTGGATCCCGGTGATTCAAGGTGCGCGCGGTCTCTATGAGTACCTGCAGGGCATGCAGGCCTACCTCGCGCCGCCGATTGCCGCCGTGTTCTTCTTCGGCGTGTTCGTCAAGCGGTTGAACGCCGCGGGGTGCCTCGCCGCGCTCGTCTGCGGCTTCGCCCTCGGGATATTCCGCCTTGCCGTGGACACCCCCGTCACGCTCGGCCTCTCGGGGTACGCAGGGGGCTACGTTCCCGGCTCGTTCCTCTGGATCGTCAACAACATCTATTTCCAGTACTACAGCCTGTTCATCTTCCTCGCCGCCACCGCGGTGCTCCTCGGCGTGAGCTATCTCACGCCGCCCCCATCCGACCGTCAACTCGTCGGCCTCACCTACGCCACGATCACGCCGGAGCAGCGGCGAGCGTCCCGCGCGAGCTGGCACCATTGGGACGTCGTCAACTCGAGCATCGTGCTGCTGCTGATTGCCGCCGCGTACGTGTACTTCCGCGGCTGAGAGAGATCACCGTGACAACGCTGGACCCCACGCCCGCCGACACGTTCAGCTTCGGCCTGTGGACCGTCGGCAATCGCGGGCGCGACCCGTTCGGCGATGCCGTGCGGCCGGCGCTCGATCCCATCGTCGCCGTGCGGCGTCTCGCGGCGCTTGGAGCGTGGGGCGTCAACTTCCACGACAACGACCTCGTGCCGATCGATGCCGGCGCCATCGAGCGCGACCGGATCGTGCGCCAGTTCCGGCGTGCGCTCGACGCGCATGGCATGGTGGTGCCGATGGCCATTACCAACCTGTTCACCGATCCCGTGTTCAAGGATGGCGCCTTCACGTCGCACGACGCGCGCGTGCGCGCCTGCGGGCTGCAGAAGACGATGCGGGCGATGGACCTGGGCGTCGAGCTCGGTGCGCGGACGTCTGATTCCACGGTTTGATCAGAATGGCGCGCGTGTAGATCATCTCGAAGCCGATGCGCTGAAACGTGCGCTGCGACGTGCTGCCCGGCGCCGTCGTCGCCGTCGCCAGGTCGGCATCGCCCGCGGCATCCTCGAGCGGCCGGAGCGCGATGGCCGTCTGCACGCCACGACGCCGGAACGCGGCGAGGGTGGACGTGCCGCGGCGCGGCCGAGCCGCACGTCGGCGGTCCCGAACACGAGACCTTCACCGCGGATCAGGTGGCGGAGATCGGCCCTCCTGCCATCTGGTGACTGAATCATCACGTCGAGGTCAGGCTCGGGTGTGTCTTGTGCCAGCCGGCGGCGTCCTGGTAGGCCTTCGCCAGCCCCAGGATCTGCGCTTCGTTGTACAGCCGGCCGAGGAACGTCATGCTCGTCGGCTTTCCTTCGGCCGTGAAGCCGTTGGGGACGGAGACCGCCGGATAACCGCAGACGTTGGCCACCTGGAAGTGATCGCGGATCACGTTGGGCGCCTGCGGCGGGGCAGGCGTCGGCGGCGTCGAGGGCGGAGCGGCGCTGCCGGCGCTGCGGACCGGCATGTACGGCGCGATGTACACGTCGAAGCACGACACGGCCTCGGCAAACTGCCGCATCAGGAGCGCCCGTGCCCGCTGCGCCTGGAGGTACTCGACTGCCGGAATGAGCCGGTTCCGCCTGAACCCGTTCGCGCGCTGCGTGTTGGTCAGCTCGCTCGTGCGCCCGCTGCGCAGGAACTCGTCGAAGGCCGCCGCCGACTCGGCGCCCAGGATGCCCCCCGACCCGCCGACGAGCGTCGTCGAGAGCGCCGAGAGGTCGAACGGCTCCGGCCTGATGCCGAGCGCGCGGAGCGCGTCGAGGGTCGCCTGATCGTTCTTCTTCCATTCGGCATGACGACCCGCGTCCTCGAAGCCCGGGCGGAAATAGCCGATGCGCAGCCTCCGCACGTCGAGCGCCGCGTCCCAGTTGAACGGCAGGTCGATCACGCTCAAGTCGTGCTCGTCGGCCTTCGCGATGGCGTCGAACACGACCGCGCAGTCCTCGGCCGTGCGGCACAGTGGCCCGATGCGATCCTGCGACCAGGAGAGCGTCATGCAGCCGTGACGGCTGACGCGTCCGAACGTCGGCCGAAGCCCCGTGACGCCGCACGCCGTGGACGGGCTCAGGATGGATCCGCTCGTCTCGGTGCCGATGGCGAACGCCACCAGACCTGCCGCGGTCGCCGACGCCGGACCCGCCGACGATCCGCTCGATCCGTCGCGCGGATCCCACGGGTTGTTGGTGCGACCGCCGAACCAGCGGTCGCCGGCCGCCAGCTCGCCCGTCGAGAGCTTTGCGACGAGCACCGCGCCGGCCTCCCGCAGGAGCCGCACGACCGTCGCCTCGCCATCGATGATCTGCCCCTTGAACGCGCCCGATCCCCACGTCGTCGGGTAGCCGGCCACGGCAATGATGTCCTTGCAGCCCCAGGGGATGCCGTGCAGCGGTCCGCGGTATCTGCCCGCGGCGATCTCCTCGTCGGCCTGCCGCGCCTGCGCCAGGGCGAGATCGCCGGTGAAGGTCACGACGCAGTTGAGCGCCGGATTGTGCCGCTCGAGCCGCTCGAGGTACATCCGCGTCAGCTCCACCGAGCTGACCGCCGCGTCTTCAGCAGGTGCGCGAGGTGCAGGATCGGCGCGAAGGCGAGCTCCCCGAGGCTCGCGGGGCGGCGGAGGGACGGCACGCGGCTCGCGCGCATCGGACGCGCGACGCGATCCAGCTTCGTCCCCGGGACGATCGGGCTGTAGTAGAGCGGCGGCGCCAGCCCGTCGTCGAGGCGCAGCTTGCGGATGTTCTCGTAGCGCTCGAGATTCTGGTTCAACCCGCTGACGAGCTGCTCGCGGTCGGCCTCGGTGAACTCGAGACCCGCGATGGCGAGCGCATCCTTCAGCATCGCCGCGGTGATGCGCCGTGCGCGCTCCTCCTGCATGCGGGCCCACAGCACTCCGGGCAGGAGCGTCGTGCCGAAGCCGGCCGCCGAGAAGTACGCCATGAAGCGGCGCCTGGTACTTCCGTCCGATCTCTGCCTCTGCGTGGTCACGGGCACAAGGATACGGGATTTGTGTTCCCGGTGGACAATGGACCGGTCGGCCACGTCCGGCCCCGATCATGACGAGAAGCCCCTTCATCGTCGCTTTCGTGCTGCTCGTATTCTTCGTGATTTCGATCATCACGAACATCGCCGGGCCGCTCATTCCGGAGTTCATCGACACGTTCGAACTGAGCCTCGGCATGGCAGGCTTCCTGCCCTTCTCCTTCTTCGCGGCATACGCGGTGATGTCGATCCCGTCGGGGTTGTTCATGGAGCGCTACGGCGAGCGGCGTGTGCTCGCCGGCGGGTTCGGAATCGCCTTTGCCGGGTCATTCGCCTTCGCGCTGTGGCCGCAGTACGGCGTGGGGCTCGCATCGGTATTCCTGATCGGCATCGGGATGGCCATGCTCCAGGTGACGCTCAACCCGATGCTGCGGGCGGCGGGCGGCGAGCGGCACTTCGCCTTCAACTCGGTCCTGACGCAACTGGTGTTCGGCGTCGGGTCCTTCATCAGCCCTCGGGTCTACTCGTATCTCGTCGGCCCGGCCGGCCTGCCGTGGAACTCGGTGTACTGGCTGTTCAGCGCGCTGACGCTGCTGATGATCGCGGTCGTGCTGGCGGCCCCAATCCCGCGGATCGCGCGGACGGCGGGTGAACGCACGGGCGGCTGGGCGGCGCACGCATCGCTCCTGCGCCACCCGCACGTGCGGCTCTACGCGGCCGGCATCTTCAGCTACGTGGCCATGGAGCAGGGCGTGGCGAACTGGATCTCGCAGTTCCTGCACGAGTACCACGGTCTCGATCCGCGGACCAGCGGCGCCGCCACCATCAGCGCCTTCTGGGGCCTGATGACCGTCGGCTGTGTGATCGGTCTGGTCATGCTGAAGCTCTTCGACAGCCGAAAGGTGCTGATGGCCGCGACGGCCGCGGCCATCGTCGCGCTGACGGCCGCGCTCTTCGGCACGGCCCGCGTCTCGACGCTGGCGTTTCCCCTCGTCGGCTTCTGCGCGTCGGTCATGTGGTCGATCATTTTTTCGCTGGCGCTGAACTCCGTCGTGGAGCACCACGCCTCGCTCTCCGGGATCCTGTGCACGGCGGTCGTCGGCGGCGCCGTCGGTCCGCTCGTCATCGGCTGGCAGGGCGACCTCGTCGGGCTCCGCGCCGCCATGCTGCTCCTGAACGTGCCGCTCGTCTACATCCTCTCCATCGGCTTCTGGGCGCGTCCCCTCGTGACCAACGCGACCATCCGATCGGAGAAAGCGGTATCTTACGAGGATGCGGCTCACATGCCTGATGGCGGCGCTCGTCGTCGCCGCGACGTCTGACGCGCACGCCGATCCACTCGTCCACACCTATTCCATCGTCGCGCGCGATCCCGCGACGGGCGAGCTGGGCGTCGCCGTGCAGTCCCACTGGTTCTCCGTCGGCTCGATCGTGACGTGGGCGGAGGCGGGCGTCGGTGCCGTCGCCACGCAGTCGTTCGTGGATCCGGCGTACGGGCCGCGCGGCCTCGACCTCATGCGCCGAGGCGTGCCCGCGCCCGAGGCCCTTCAGCAACTCGTCGCGAAGGATGCGCAGCCCGACGGACGCCAGGTGGCCATGATCGACGCGCGCGGGCGCGTGTCGGCCTACACGGGGAAGTCCGCCATCGCGGCGGCCGGGCATCACGTGGGCCGCGACTTCTCCGTGCAGGCCAACATGATGGCCAGCGGGCAGGTCTGGCCTGCCATGGCGGCGGCGTTCGAGAACACCAGCGGCGACCTCGCCGACCGGATGCTCGCGGCGCTCGAGGCGGCCGAGCAGGCCGGCGGCGACATTCGCGGCCGGCAGTCGGCGGCCATCCTGATCGTAAAGGCGAAGGGGGCCGGGCAGCCGTGGGCCGGCGCGGACCGCGTCTTCGATCTGCGCGTCGACGACCACGCGGCGCCCGTCGGCGAGCTGCGGCGGCTCGTGCGACTCCAGCGCGCCTACGCTCACGCCAACCGCGGCGACGCGCTGATGACGGAGCAGAAGGTGGATCTGGCACTCCGGGAGTACGAGGCGGCCAGCCGCCTCGCACCCGAGATCGCGGAGCTGCCCTTCTGGCACGCCGTGACGCTGGCGTCAATCGGCCGCGAGGCCGACGCGGCGCCGATCTTCAAGGCGGTCTTCGCGAAGGAGCCGGTCTGGGCGACGCTCCTGGAGCGACTGCCTGCCGCGGGACTTTTCCCGAACGATCCCGCGTTGATCGGCAGAATCCAGGCCCTGCGTCCCCAACCGTGAGCTCGGGCCGGTGAAGATTGCCACCTGGAACGTCAACGGCATCCGCGCGCGGCAGGGCCAGCTGCAGGAGCTCATCGAGAAGGAACAGCCCGACGTGCTCTGCCTGCAGGAGATCAAGGCGTCCCTCGATCAGCTCCCGGTGTGGCTGTGCGATCTCGAAGGGTACTGGTGCTACTGGCACGGCGGAAAAGGGTACTCGGGCGTTGCGCTCCACGTGCGCAAGGCGACGTTTCCCGAGCGCCCGGACTTCCACCATCCAGAGTTCGACTACGAGCACCGCATCGTCACGGCGCGGCTGCCGCCGTTCACGGTCGCGTCGGTCTACGTGCCGAACGGCGGCAAGGACTTCCCTGCCAAGATGCGCTTCCTCGAGTCGCTCGCGGCACTCGCGGCGGAGCACGAGGTGTCGGGGCGGCCGCTCGTCATCTGCGGCGATCTGAACGTGGCGCTCACCGACATGGACGTGCACCCGAAGGAGCGGAAGCCGAACGCCATCGGCCAGCGGCCCGACGAGCGGGCGCTCATCGAGCGGATCATCGGTCACGGTCTCGTGGACGTGCACCGGAAGATGGAACCGGACAACGCGGACCTGTTCACCTGGTGGGCGCCGTGGAGGAACCTGCGGCAGCGGAACATCGGCTGGCGCCTGGACCTCGTCCTCGCGAGCCGCGCGCTCGCCGATCGCACGGTCTCGTGCCTGGTGCAGCGCGAGACCGGCACGAGCGATCACGGCCCGGTCATCGCCACCTTTGCAGAACCCTGACCGCTCACGGTGCTGTCTCATGCCTCGCCCAGCGCCTGGCGAGCACCTCGCCGACGGCGAGGTGGTTCAGCAGAAAGTCCGAGCTGCGGAACGCTTCGAGCAGGAGCTCGGCATCGAGCCGTCTCGCGGCGTCGCGGCACTGGCGGGACGCTTCGACGCGCACCAGCGCGAGCGCGGCCTCGAGCCCTCGCACGATGGAGAGAATCCCGCGTCCCTGGTAGGCCGTCCACGAGGCGAAGGCCTTTGCCGCGAGGTAGCGGTTGATCGGCGCGCCCCACTCTCGCAGCGCGGGACCCACCAGGCCGACGTACGACGCCTCCAGCCCATTCTCATCGGGCTGCGGCCTGCGATCGACCGGCACGGCCGCGATCACGTCGCCGTACAATCGCAGGCTCTCATTGAGCGCCGGCGGCGGGGCCGCGCCGACGACGTCGAACGGCAGCGACCGAACGGCGGCCGCCAGCGCTCCGTCCGACGGCCGCCATCGCCGCAGCCGCCGTGCGTCGCGCGCCAGCGTGACCACGACCGCATCGGGACTCACGGCCGCGGCCGCGCGGCGCACCATGTGGCGCTCCCATGCGCTGTAGCCCTCGAGATCCATGAGCATGCGCGGGTGCAGCAGGGGCGGCCACGCATCGGCGTGCACGTTGAGCCCCGCGTACGACGCGGGAGGAAATGCCGGCGGCGACTCGACGATCTCGAGCGGCACGCCGTCGCGGAACAGCATCGAGGCAGCGGTTGGGCAGAAATGCGAGAGCGTGATGAACGTGCCGCGCCAATCCCGCACGGCCACCCGCGGAAAGTGGCGGCACGCCGAGGGCAGCGCCGGCTCGCCGAGATCACGATGGACGACGCAGAGACCAGAGCCGCGGTGGAAGAAGACGCACTCGCCAGCCTTCGTCCGCGCGATCATCGCGGCGGCATCAACGGGAAGCCCGGCCTCGGTCACGAACGGCCCCTCGCCGGCGGTGGCGGGCCGAAGGGATCCGTCACGCAGGGCCTGGCTCAGGCTCCGGTAGACCGGCAGCTCGACCGGAACATCCCAGTCGGCGGAGCAGCACGCGCCTGAATGGCGGCACCTGTAGTCGCCGTGGATGCTGAGCGAGTAGACCTTCACCCATCCAATCGTAGTGCCTCGGCCGGGTCGATGCGCAGCGCCCGTCGCGCGGGCAGCACGCTGGCAGTCGCGGCCACGGTCAGGAATGCCACGGCAATACCGGCGAAGGTCGTCGGGTCCGTCGCGCTCACGTCGAAGAGGACGCGCTGCAGGAGGCTGGTGGCCGTGCCGGCCGCCACGGTCCCGAGCGCGATCCCGAGTGCCGCCAGCGCGAGGCCACGCCCTGCCGTCAGGCGCAGCACGTCGCGCGGCCCGGCGCCGAGGGCGACGCGGATCCCGATTTCGTGCGTGCGTCTCGAGACGACGTGAGCGATGAGGCCCCAGAGACCGGCGGCGGCCAGCACGAGCGCCATCCAGGCGAACGCCGCGAGGAGCGAGGTGTTGAACCGCTGCGGGCCGCGGACGGCGGCGAGGATGCGGTCCATCGGCGCGACGCGCGAGATCGGCTGTTGCGGCCGGACGCCTGCCACCGCGCGGCGCACGGCGGGCACCAGCGTCTCCGGCGGGACCGCCGTCCGGAGCGCGATCGTCATGGGCCTCGACCGCACGAGCTCCGGCGGAAGGTAGACCATCGGCCGGATCGTGTCGCTCGGATCCTCCAGTTCCAGATACCGCGCGTCGCCAGCGACGCCGGCAATCGTGGCCGCCCATGGAGCGTCCCCGAGGCGGATGCGGCGGCCGATTGGATCCTCGTCCGGGAAGAGCAGCCGCGCGGCCGCCGCGCTGATCACGACGGCAGGCGCCGCCTTCGTGTCGGCGCTCGTGAGCGCACGGCCACGCAGGAGCGGAATGCCCAGCGCGCGGAAATAGTCGGGCGACACGGCGCGGAAGTCCGCGTCGGGCGCCTCACCGGCGGCGAACGTCCGCCCCTCGACGCCCACGATGTTCGAGCTGTTCGGTCCCGCGAACGGCAAGCTGCTGCCGAGCGCTGCTGATGTGACGCCCGGCAGCGCGCCAAGGCGTGCGAGGAGGGTCTCGTAGAACTGCGGCGGAGTCTCGGCCGGCGGCGCCACGTCGACGACGAGCAGGTTGTCGGAGACGAAGCCGAGCTCGCGCTGCTGCAGGTGCAGGAAGCTGCGCGTCATCAGGCCGGCGGCCACGAGGAGCACCATCGCGACGGCCACTTCGCCGACGATGATGAGGTCGCGCGCGCGGCTCTCGCCGCGGCCATCGCCCGCTTCCCGCGTGCGCAGCGCCTCGGGCCGGCCGCGCGACGCGCTGAGGGCGGGGACGAGTCCGGCGAGGAGGGCGGCGATCGACGTCACGCTGCACGCGAAGACCAGCACGGCCGGCCGAAGCGCAATCTCGCCCGCGCGCGGAACCGTGCCGGCGGCGAGCGCCGCGAGCGCGTCGAGACTCCACATCGCGACCAGCACGCCCAGCGCGCCGCCGAGCGCCGCAAGCACCAGGCTTTCGGTCAGCATCTGGCGGACCAGCGTGGCACGCGACGCGCCGAGCGCCAGGCGAACGGCCATTTCGCGCGTGCGCGTGGTCGCGCGGCTGAGCAGCAGGCTCGCGACGTTCGCGCACGCCATCAGCAGCACGAGCGCGACGGCGCCGCCGACGACGAGCAGCGCACGACGGAAGGTCGGGCTCACGACGGTCTCCGTCAGCGGCCGCACCGTGACCGTCCACGTGTGGTTCGTCTTCGGGTGCTCGAGCGCGAGCGCCGCCGCGACATGTGTGAGGTCGGCGGTCGCCTCGTCGACGCTGACGCCGTCGCGGAGCCTGGCGAGCGCGCGAAGGCCGCGATCGTCGCGCGCGACGGGATCGATCGTCATCTGCAGCGGCAGCCAGATCTCGGCGGGATTGTTCGGGATGGCGTAGCCGGGCGGCATCACGCCGATGACCGTCCAGCGACGATCGTCGAGGCCGATCGTCTGGCCAATCGCGTCGGCGCGGCCGCCGAGGCGGCGCTGCCACATCCCGTATCCGATGACGGCGACGCGCGCGTCGGACCCAGGCCGATCCTCCGTGTCGTCGAACCAGCGACCGGCCATGGGCGGCACGCCGAGCAGCTCGAAGAGCTCGCGGCTGACCCTGGAGCCCATCACGTGCTCGGGCTCCCCGCCGCCCGTCAGCGTCAGCGCGCGCTGTCGATCGTAGGCCGCCACCTGCGACAGCGTCGAGGCGCGCCGGCGCCAGTCCGCCACATCGGGCGCCGACACCGAGAAGAACGGCAGGTTGCGCCCGGCAGGGCTCGACCAGATACGGATCACCCGATCGGGCGACGCGAACGGCAGCGGCCGCAACAGCACGGAATGGATGACCGTGAACGTGGCCGTCACGGCGCCGATGCCGAGCGCGAACACCAGGAGCGCGGCGGTCGAAAAGCCGGGGTGGGCGCGAAGCCAGCGCAGCGCCAGCCGCAGGTCGTGCCACAGCATCGGCCGGGGCAACGCATCAGGTGTGCCGCCAGGAGGCCCGCCAAACCGCCCGTTTTCGCGCGCGTCGGCGCGCGACCGTTCACGGCTGGGATGGAGGCTGTCCGCGCGCGGACGTTCGCCTCGGCCAGGGACGCCCGCCGACAGAGGCTCCCGCTTTGCAATTCACGATCGCATGAGCCTCGTCCGGGGGGCAGGCCTGGCGATCTGCATCGCGCTCTGCGCGGCACAGGTCCAGGGCGCCTCCGAGCCCGCCGCGCCCGTCGTGAGTGACGTCCTCGCCGCCCAGGTGATGCTCGACCGTGCGGGCTTCTCGCCCGGCGAGATCGACGGCCGCCGCGGCCGGAACCTCGCCCGTGCGCTCGCCTCCTTTCAGCGCACCCACGCGCTCCAGCCGACAGGCGAGATCGACCAGGCGACGTGGGCGGCGTTGTCGAAGCGATCGGGCGGGCAGCCGCCGCTCGCGACGTACGAAGTCACGGCCGAGGACGTGGCCGGTCCGTTCGTCGAAGCCATTCCGCGCGACCTGATGAAGCAGGCGGAGCTCGACACGCTCGGCTACACGTCTCCGCTCGAGATGCTCGCGGAGAAGTTCCACGTGAGCCCCTCGCTGCTGCGGGAGCTCAATCCCGAGGCGACGTTCGACCGCGCCGGCGAGCGCATCGTCGTGCCGAACGTGGCCGCGATCGATCCGCTCGCGCCGCTTCCCGGGTCGCGCCCCGTCGCACGCATCGTCGTGTCGAGGGCCACGAGCGCGCTGACGGTGCACGACGCAGCGGGGAGCGTGCTGTTCCATGCGCCTGTCACCACCGGCAGCGCGCGCGACCCGCTCCCGATCGGGACGTGGAAGGTCACGGGCGTCCAGCCATTGCCGCCGTTCCACTACAACCCGGCGCTCTTCTGGGATTCGGACCCCTCGCACGCCAAGGCACGGATCGCGCCGGGGCCGAACAACCCGGTCGGCACCGTGTGGATCGATCTCACGAAGGAGCACTACGGCATTCACGGGACGCCGGAGCCCTCGCGCATCGGCCACGTGGAGTCGCACGGCTGTGTGCGGCTGACGAACTGGGACGCGAACCGCGTGGCGCTCTGGGCGAGGCCCGGCACGGAGGTGATCTTCCAGTGAGGCGGTTCGAGCGGAGGCGCCACGAGCGTCTGATGCGGACGCTGACCATCGTCGGCCTGAGCTTCGCGTCGGGGGCGCTGACGAACATCGCGCTCGACAGGAGGCTCGGCGCGCGCGACGACACCCGCGTCGTGGCGCCACCAGTGGATGCAGGCGTCCCGCACGGGCCGGTCGCCACGATCGGGACAGCGGAGCCGCCCGCGCCGATCCCCGCGGCTGCCGAAAGGATCGAAGACCGCGACCTCGAGATACCCGTGCGGGGTGCCAGGAAGAGCGCGCTGTATGACAGCTTCGCCGACGCGCGGGGCGCGCGCGTCCACCAGGCCATCGATATCATGGCTGATCGCGGCACCCCTGTCGTGGCAGCCGACCACGGATGGATCCAGAAGCTGTTCACGAGCAAGGCAGGCGGCCTGACAATCTACCAGTTCGATTCGTCGGACACTTACTCGTACTACTACGCGCACCTGGACGCCTATGCGCGCCACCTGCGTGAGGGCATGGCCGTACAGAAGGGAGACGTGATCGGCTACGTCGGCAGCAGCGGCAATGCCTCGACGGACGCGCCGCATCTGCACTTTGCGATCTTCAGGCTCACGCACGAGCGGCAGTGGTGGAAGGGGGAGCCGCTGAATCCGTATCCCATCCTGCGATGGGAATGACATGATGACCGTGTGTACGCACGCTGGCTGCTCCTCGCGCTCCGGACGTTCTTCGCGGCGCTCGGCGCCGTGTCGCCGCGGACCGCGGGCCGTCTGGCGCTGCGCGTGTTCAGCACGCCGCGGCGGCATCATCGGCCCGCATGGGAGCGGCAGGCTGCGGAGCGGGGAGCGCGGCTGCGCGTGGGATCGAACCTGGCGGCGCACGCGTGGGGCGTTGGTCCGGTTGTCCTCCTCGCGCACGGATGGGAGGGACGCGGGACGCAGCTCGCGTGCTTCGTCGATCCGCTGGTCGCCGCCGGCTTCCGCGTCGTGGCGGTCGACAGTCCGGCACACGGCGACTCGAGCGGGACGCGAACCGACCTGATCGAGTGCACCGAAGCGCTGCGAAAGGTCGCGCGCGCGCTCGGGCCCCTCGCCGGCGTCGTGGCGCACTCCTTCGGCGGCGCCGTCACGACGCTCGCGCTCGAGCGTGGGCTCGACGCGAGGTCCGTGGTGCTCATCGCCATGCCCTCGTCAATCGAGGACGTCGTGCGTCGTTTTGGGGCGCTCATCGGCCTGCGCGGTCACGCGCTGCGCGCGTTTCGCGACGGCATGGAGCGACAGACCGGCGTGCAGATGAAGGATGTCGAGATCTTCGAACGCGTCGCGGGCCTGACGGTGCCGGCGCTCATCGTTCACGACCGCGGCGATCGCGAGGTCCCGTTCCACGACGCCGAGCGCCTGTCGGACCGGTGGCCGGGTGCCACGCTCGTCGCGACAGACGGCCTCGGCCACCGGCGGATCCTCAAAGACGAGGAGGTCATCCGGCGCGCCGTGAGCTTCATCGCGCAGGCGACCCCGAAGGTCGAATCGAGTCTTACCCCGATGTTGGGAGACCTTACGCAGGATCGATCCAC
>JBOGIW010000433.1:0-6736 GCA_050748045.1 Vicinamibacterales bacterium
CATCCGGCGCGGGCGCCGCCTGCGCCGCCGCCAGGAAGCGGGCGAGGTTGTCGGGCGGCATCGACAGGTCCGCGTCGGCCATGAACCGCCACTCGCCCCCTGCCGCGAGCATGCCCTGCCGCACGGCCGCGCCCTTCCCGCGATGTGGGCCCGCGACGAGTCGCACGCGATCGTCGGCGCGCGCGTACGCCTCGACGATCTCGCGCGTCCGATCGGTGCTGCCGTCGTCGACGACGACGATCTCCCAGGAGGAGACGGACGAGACGAGCTCGTCCCGCATACGCTCGATGAACCGGGCGATGCAGGACTCCTCGTTGAGGACAGGGACGACGACCGAGATCCAGGCGCGCCGCAAGCCACGTCCAGTATAAATGCCGGGCTCATGCGCGCAGGCGACGCACGGTGATTTCCCCTCACGATCTTCGCCGCCACTCTGGCCATCACCGCGTCCCGCGCGGGGTTCATCTCGACGACATCGAGGACTGCTCGTCCGACGGCACGCCCGGGAGCGTCATGGTCTGCATCGGCGCGTTGTCAGCGATCGGACGTGACGGCCGGCGGCAGGCAGACGCTCTCGGGCTCGAAGAGACACGGCTGCGGCACTGCGAGCTTGCGATCCAGCCGTGCGAGGCGATGGCGCACGGCGTGCCGCCGTGCGGCGGTCGCCTCGAGACAGAGCGACTGGAGCGCGAACTGCCGCGCCGCGCGCGGGTTGCGCAGCCGGTGCTCGTGGTGAATGGCCAGCGCTTCGGTTGCCTCGCGCACGAAATGAGGCGGACACCGGCCCAGACCGAGCAGACGCTGCCAGGCCGCGGCGGCGTCGGCGAAACGGCGCCGGCGGCGGCAGAGCACGGCGTGCGACCGCTGCGCCTCGGCATGGGTCAGGACATCGGAGGGGATCTCGATGGCGCGGCGGTAGGACGCCCAGGCGAGGTCCCACAACTCTCCGCGCTCGTACAGCCGCCCGAGCCCGAGCGCTTCGCGCGCCGACCGCGCGGCGGCCGGCCCTTCCTCGAGCAGCCTGGAGACGCGTGCCGTCAAGAGCGCCAGCGACACGAGGTCGAGCCGGTTGTGCTCGAGGACCGCTTCGAGCGGGCGCGCGTCGCCGCTCCGCACGTAGGCGAAGTAGCGGCCCGGGATCTCGAAGCCGTGCACGTCGCCCTTGCGAGCCACGCCGCAGAGCGTCCGCTCGAGCACGCTCAACCGGCAACCGGCGCTCGCCGGTGGCGCCTCGTCATCGGCGGCGCGCCACAACCGGCGCGCCGGGTGCAGCATGTCGACGTGCGGCACGCCCGCAAACGGCGGCGGCATGCGGTGAAAAAGGAATCGCGTGTCGATGAGCGGCAGGTCGAACGACTTCCCGTTGAACGTGACGACGCCGGTCGTCCCGCCGGCCAGCTCGGAGAGGCCGTCGAGCACCGCGGTCTCGGCGGCGAAGGTGGAAAGAAAGAACTGGCGCACCCGGAACGTCGGACCGTCGAACCAGCCGCACCCCACGAGAAACGCGTACGTGCCCGCGCCGCCGGCCACGCCCGTCGTCTCGAGATCGATGAAAAGCAGCCGCGACGGGTCGGGCCCGCCGAGCAGCGAGAGGCGGGGCCACGGCGGCATCGCATCCATGATCGCCACGCGCCCGTGCCGATATCCTGGCCCGTACGCGCGGTCGATCACTACGTAACGCCGGCCGCGCGATTCCGCCCACCGGCCGCCGAGCGCGTCCGCGACGCCGGCGGCCATGCCCGGCTCCGCGACGACAGCGGCCGGGCGGACGATGCCGCGCAGACGATCGGCCAGGACGCTCATACCATGTCAGGCGCGGCTGTCAGCCCGCCGGCCTGCGGCAGTCGATGGTCAGGCGGCGCGATCAGATCCAGGATCCTCAACGCCACCGTCTTGGCAAGCGGCCCCGTGTTGCCGATCGGGCCGACGCACCCCGGACACCCGTGCTCGCACTCGCAGCCCGCGATGAGGTCGCGCGTGCGCGCCAGGAGCTCGTCGTGCATCCCGTAGAGCGGCTCGCTGAACCCGATGCCGCTCGGGTAATTGTCGTAGATGAAGATGCGCGGCTCGTCCGGGAGCTGCCGCACCTCCCCGTCGTCCCCGTGATCGCCGCTGCCGAGCGAGATGCCGATGTCGTGGCGATCGCACATCAGTAAGAGCTGCGCCACCTGACGCATGGCGAACGACAGGCCGACCACGCCGTCGCGGCGATCGTCGGAGGCGAACGGCAGCGCCGCCATGACCTCGCGCGCGAGCGTGAGCCAGTATGACGTCGTGTGCATCTCCTGCTCAGGCAGATCCAGCTCGCCCGACCCGACGTTCTCGTTCGTGTAGAACTTGATTTTCTTGAAGCCGACCACGCGCGACGAGACATGGACCTCGCCGTGGCTCCTGCCGGGCCCGGCGGCGAACGTGTCCAGGACCGCGACCTTCGTGTAGGTGATCGCGTCGGTGTAGTAGTCGCAGTCGATCCGCCGGACGTAGGCCTTGCGGCCCTCGAAGTCGAGCGTCTCCACCTGGTAGAGCTGTCCCTCCAGGATGTAAATCGCCTTCTCGTGCAGCGTCGGCGGGCCGCTCGTGAAGCTGGTCTCGCCGATCACGTCGGCGCCGTGCGTCGTGTCGACGACGACGAAGTTGTCGGACGAGATCGATCGAAGGCTCACCGCGTCGGCCGGATACGACTCGCTCGTCCACTGCCACTGCCCCTCGGTTCCGTCGTCGCCCCCCGATCGATGGACGAGACCGCTCTCCGCGAGGAGCTGCAGCACTTCCTGCACGTCGACCCTCGGTGGGCTCGGGTCGCCCTGAGCCTGTCGGGGAGCGTGGCGGCCGTAGGACTCCTCGGTTGTGAAGGGCAGCTCGAAGGCGGCGCACTTCACGTGGTCGACGAGGATGTGCAGGTTGTCGGGATTGATGAGCGCGTGCTCCGGTGCCGCGCCGAAGAAGTACGACGGGTTGCGCACGACGAACTGATCGAGGGGCGCGCTCGTGGCCACCAGCACGGCCGCCGATCGCCCGTTGCGGCGGCCCGCGCGCCCCGCGCGCTGCCACGTGGCGGCAATGGTCCCGGGGTAGCCCGCCATGACCGAGACGTCGAGCGCGCCGATGTCGATGCCGAGCTCCAGGGCGTTCGTGGAAACGACCGCCTGCACCGTGCCCTCGCGCAGCCCCCGTTCGATCTCGCGCCGCCGCCCGGGCAGGTAGCCGCCGCGGTAGCCGCGCACCCGATCGGCGGTCCCCGGCGAGCCGGCGAAGTCGTCCTTGAGGTACGTCGTCAGGATCTCCGTCGCGAGGCGGCTTTGCGCGAAGACAATGAGCTGCACCTGGCGCTTCAGGAACTCCGACGCGATGCGCCGGGTCTCGGCCAGATAGGACCGGCGGATACCGAGCTCGCGGTTGACGACGGGCGGGTTGACGAACAGGAAGACCTTCTCGCCCCGCGGCGCGCCGCTCTCGCTCACGAGCTCGAAGGGCTGCTCCACGAGCGCCTCGGCCAGCTCGCGCGGATTCGCAATCGTCGCCGAGGAGCAGATGAACGTGGGATCGGATCCGTAGTGACGGCAGACGCGGCGGAGCCGCCTGAGCACGTTGGCCAGGTGGCTCCCGAACACGCCGCGATACGCGTGCAGCTCGTCGATCACGACGAACGCCAGGTTCTCGAAGAGCTTCGCCCATCGCGGGTGGTGCGGCAGGATGCCCGAGTGGAGCATGTCGGGATTGCTCAGCACCACGTGGGCGCGGCCACGAATGGCACGGCGCGCATCCGCGGGCGTGTCGCCGTCGTAGGTGAAGACCCCGATGGCCGGCTCGCCGGCCGCCGACAACTGGCTGGAGAGCTCGTGCAGCTCGGCGAGCTGATCCTGGGCGAGCGCCTTCGTCGGAAAGAGGTACAGCGCACGCGTGGATGGATTCCGGAGCACGGCGCTCAGGACGGGCGCGTTGTAGCAGAGCGTCTTTCCCGACGCGGTCGGCGTGGTGATGACCACGTGGCGGCCGGCCAGGGCGTGCGCGATCGCCTCGGCCTGATGGGTATAGAGGTCGTCGATCCCACGGGCACGCAGCGTCGCGCGCAGGCGCTCGTCAATCCCGTCGGGGAAGGCGGCGTATTCGGCCGCGCGCGCCGGCAGGCGTCGGGCGGCCGTGATCCAGCCGTCCGGCGTATCCGGCCGATCGACCGTTCCGCCCGTGAGCCGCTCGATCACGGCCAGGAGCGCGTGATCGTGGGCCGGATCCGTGCGGCGCGCCAGGAGCATGGCGGAGGATGGTACGGCGATCAAAAGTCAAAAGTCAAAGAAAACCACAGATATTCACGATGCTGCCTTTTTCCAGTCCGGTGCCCTCAGCTTGGTTGCGGCGGTTTGGTGCGGGGCTGAAGATTGAAAAGGGCGAGCGGATATCGTTCCACCGGCTCCTGGTTGGACACGCGCAGCCGCTTTCGCAGGAACCTGATCATCTCCGGCTCAAGAGTGCCTGGCTCGCGGATCAGTGTCCATCAGCGGAAGGCTCAGCAGCGCCCTCCACCACGTCCGTGTCGCGAGCACAGGAAGCGCAAACAAGAGCGCCACGGCGGGTAGTCGGAGTTCTGCAGTCAGAATGCTGAATCGGAATCCCCAGAATGCCGAATGGTCCGTCTGGCTTCAGTGTGGCTTCAGCACCACCTTGATGCAGCCGTCCTTCTTGTCGCGAAACGTCCTGTACATCTCGGGCGCGTCGTCGAGCGGCACCCGGTGCGTCACGACGAACGACGGGTCGATGTCGCCGTTCTCGATGTGACGGAGGAGGCGCGGCAGATACTTGTGCACGTGCGTCTGGCCCATCTTGAGGGTCAGTCCCTTGTTGAAGGCCGCGCCAATCGGCACCTTGTCGGCGAAGCCGCCGTACACGCCCGGTATCGAGACGATGCCGCCCTTGCGGCACGCGCGGATCGCCTGGCGCAGCGAGACGATGCGATCCGTGGCGAGAAAGGTCGCCGTCTTGATCCGGTCGTAGTAGTAGTCGATGCCGACGCCGTGCGCCTCCATGCCGACGGCGTCGATGCACGCATCCGGCCCGAGGCCGCCCGTCATGTCGCGGAGGTGATAGAAGAGGTGCGAGTCGTGCGCGTCGAGCGTATCGGCGCCGGCCTGCGCCGCCATCAGGCGCCGCTCCGACACGTGGTCGATCGCGATGACGCGTCCGGCACCGAGGAGAAACGCACAGCGGATCGCGAACTGGCCCACGGGCCCGCAGCCCCAGACGGCGATCGTGTCGCCCTTGCTGATCTCGCAGTTCTCCGCCGCCATGTACCCCGTGGGAAAAATATCGGTCAGGAAGAGCACCTGCTCGTCGGAGAGGCTCCGTGGGACCTTGAACGGCCCGACGTCGGCGTACGGCACCCGCGCGTACTGCGCCTGGCCGCCGGCATACCCGCCCATCATGTGCGAGTAGCCGAAGAGGCCGGCCGGCGTGTAGCCGTACAGCGCCTCCGCCAGGTAGGCGTTCGGATTCGAGTTGTCACAGCAGGAGAAGAGCTGCCGCTCGCAGAAGAAGCACCTGCCGCACGCGATCGGGAACGGCACGATGACGCGATCGCCCTTCTGCAGGCTCGTGACACCGCGTCCCGTCTCCACGACCTCGCCCATGAACTCGTGGCCGAGGATGTCGCCTGCCTTCATGGTGGGAATGAAGCCGTCCATGAGATGGAGGTCGGAACCGCAGATGGCGGTGGAGGTGATGCGGACGATGGCGTCGCGCGGATTGAGAATCGTGGGATCGGGCACCTGCTTCACGCGGATGTCGTCGGTGCCCTCCCAGCAGACGGCCTTCATGACCGTGCTCCACGGGAATGCCGGTCCCGGGCGCGCCCGCGACCGGAGGGCTGGCCTTCGATCGTCGCAATCTCGCCCGTTTCCAGGAGCTGCTTGAGGCGGCGCAGGTCGTGCCGCACCTGGACGCTCGGGTCCTCGCCGAGCAGCCGCGCCACCACGGCTCCGAGCTTGCCGGCCGGCGGGTCGTACTGGAAGTGCACGCGCACCTGCGTGCCGCGCGGCGTCTCGTCGAAGCGGACGGACCCGGCGCTGGCCACCGTCGATCCCTCGAGCGATTGCCACGCGAGGAGCGTGTTCTCGATCTCGTTGATGATGCGCGCGTCCCATTCGACGGATGTCCCGGCGGGGCCCTTTGCGACCCAGCGGGAGATGCCCCCCTCGAGCACCGCCACCGATGTGAGGTGCGTCATGAACCGCGGCAGATTCTCGAGGGTGCGCCAGAAGCGGTAGACCTCGCTCGCCGGCCTGTTGATCGTCACGGCGTCTTCCACGCGAATGCCACGCGCGCCTCTGAGCCGCTCCCGCGTGTCGGACCGGTAATAGTCCAGGTTTCCATGCGCGCTGTCGCGCCCGAGGCGTTCGTTGACCGGGCAATAGCCCGTAGCGCCGCGGTACACGAGCGCCGCGCCGGCGGCGGCGGCAAGCCCACCGGGCAGATCGCGGCGTCGCGCCGCGTAGGTCGCCAGCGCGCCGCCCGCCGCCATCGACAGCCATCGCTCGACACGCCCCACGTTCACGTGTGACGTCTCGACGCCTCTCGGCTGAACGGTTACATCCCTCGACCGATCGGTCATCGTTTCAACTGCCACACTAACCTCCTGTTCCAGGTTCCGGGTTCCGGGTTCTGGTTCTGGGTTCCGGTTCCAAGGTTCCGAAGTTCCGGGTCCTGGTTCCGGGTTCCGGGTTCGGGGTTCCGGGTTCCGGGTTCA
>JBOGIW010000434.1:0-25992 GCA_050748045.1 Vicinamibacterales bacterium
CCAGCCCCACGAGCCGTCTTTAATACAAACATCCGCGTGAGCTGATCCAGGTAGGCGCGCGCCACGACGGCGCTCGGAGGCCAGACGATCCGCGACTGCTGCTGCGCGTTGAACTCATTGGCGCGCACCAGCGTCGCCGCGTCGATCTCGTTTTGCGAGAGATGCTCGCTCGGCGTCAGACGGAACACGTCCACGCCGCGGGCGATCTCCGCGCCGTAGATGTGCCCGTTGTACCAGTACGTCGACCAGTACCCGCCCGTGATCAACTGCTTCGCGTCGATCGGGCCGCGGTCGAAGAACGCAATCTCGACCGGTCTGGTCGAGTCGGTGAAGTCGAACACCGAGAGACCGCCCTGGTACCAGGCCTGGACCATGATGTCGCGCCCGGGCACGGGAATGGGCGAGCCGTTGTGCGCCACGCAGTTCTCCTGCTCGGTCTGCGGGGCCGGTATCTTGTAGTAGCTCCTGAACTGCAGCTTGCGATCGACGACGTCGAAGATGGCGTCCGCGCCCCAGGTCAGGAGATCGGTCGCCCGGCAGCGAGGCCGCGTGCCGCCGCCCCATTCGTCGGTGAAGACGATCTTCGTGCCGTCGTTGTTGAAAGTCGCCGAGTGCCAGTAAGCGAAGCTCTTGTCGACCACGTGGTCGAGCCTGACAGGATTCACCGGATCGGAGATGTCCAGCAGGATGCCGTTCCCCGAGCAGGCGCCTGCCGCCAGGCCGATCTCGGGGAACACCGTGATGTCGTGACACTGATTCGTCCGCCGCGAGGTCTGCGTCCCCGGCCCGTGATTGCCACCCTGCCAGAGCCCCGAGATCGCGCCGGTCGTCGGGTCGGCAAAGATGCGCGGGCGGTTGACGATGGCCGCCTTGTCGGGCGCGGCGAGCGGCACCTTGATGACGTCGATGCTGAAGAGCGCGGTGTTGGGATCCTCCTTGGGATCCAGCCCCGAGCAGCCGGCCAGCTCCTCGGCCGACCGGACCGAGCTCGTGCCCGACCCGTACACGTACAGGTTCGCCTTGTCGTTCGGATCGGTCACCAGCGTGTGCGTATGCGACCCGCGGCAGGTCTGCACGGCGGCCACCTGCCGCGGCTTCTTCACGTCGCTGATGTCGAAGATGCGGATGCCGCGGAAGCGTTCGGCGCTGACCGGCGCCTGCACGCCTCCCATGCCGCAGTCGAGGCGGCCCCGCGTCTGCTCCACCGACATGAACAGCAGGTTGCCGTGGATCGAGACGTCGCCTTGACCGCCGGGACACACGACCGAGGCGAGCAGCCGTGGCCGTCTCGCGTTCTCGATGTCGTAGGTGTTGAACCCGTGGTAGTTGCCCATCACGAGATGGTTTCCACGGAAGGCGAGATCCGAGTTCGCGAAGCTGAGCCTGTTGGGCGATCTCGTGTCGCCGGAGGCAGCGCCCTCGGCGCCCGGCGCCGCACCACTCTCGCCGGCGGCGGGCGCGCTGCGATCCCGTTCCGGCGGCGTCGGATCGCCGGCCGGCGCCTTGGGATCGAAGAAGCCGTCCGGCTTGGGTAGCGTCGCGAGGCGCTCCATGTTGTGGGCGGCTTCCCCGGCGTCGCGCAGGCCGGCCTTGAGGCCGACCCGGGGATCCGTGGACGCGGCCGCGCCCGCCGCGCGCTCCTGCGCGCCTCCCTCGAGCGCGACGACGATCAACACGGCGGAACAACACAGAAGCCCCGTTGCAGCGGATCTCATTTCAGAAGCTCCTTGAGCAGTGCGCCCATGCGTTCGATCTCCATGCGCTGATCGGCGTCGACGTCGGAGGCGAAGGCGAAGATCTCCGTCTCCTGGCCCGCGCCGGGCGTCGAGAACAGGTCCTGCACCATGACCAGGGCGCCGTCATGATGCTTGATCATCAGCTCGAGGAACAGCCGATCGAACTCGACGCCGGTCGCCCGCGCGAGCCGGCCCATCTCCTCGGGTGTGAGCATGCCGGGCATCAGCGTGGCGCCGTCCGCGTGATGCGCGTGCAGGTCGGGCACGTCCTGGCCGCGGGCCTGCAGCCATTCCTGCATCATCCGTATCTCATCGGCCTGCGAGACCTCGATCCGCAAGCCGAGCATCCGCATGTCCTCCCGGCTGGTGCGCGAGGGCAGCAGGGCCACCATCTCCAGCGCCTGGGCGTGGTGGCCGATCATCCCCTGCATGAACCGCACGTCGGCGGCGGTGTGCTGGACCCGCGACAGATCGACCGCTGTCTCCACGGCGATGACGCGGCTCGATTCTCCCGGGGCGCCCGGCTGGATGATCTGCGGACCCGCCTGGGCACCGGTCGCGCGACACGACGCGCCGGCGACGACGGCCAGGAGGACCGTGGCGACCCGGTGTGACAGGGCCTTCAAGACCTCCAAAGGATACCTCGATTGTGCGGCAACGCGCGCGCGCGACGCTTCGCCACGTGCGCGCCGGGGCTCCGACCCCAATGGCGGGCGGATCGACCTCGAGATCGAACTGATGGACGCCGTTCGCCCAGAACGAAGTCGACGGCCCATGCCCGCCGTGACGGATTACGGCGACGGCCTCGGCCGCTTCTCGCCGGCCGCGTACCGCACGACCCGCACGCGTTCGACGGTCACGAGCGCACCACCCGTCACCATCTCGTCGAGGATCGGCAGCAGCCGGTCGACGTGGGCCTCGTCGTCGACCACCTCGATGAGCACCGGGAGATCCGATGAGAGCTCGACGAGGCTCGTCGTATGGATCACACTGCTCGCGCCGAAGCCGGCGACGCCGTGGATGACCGTGGCTCCGGCGAAGCCCTCCGCGCGCAGGCGCTCAAGCAGGGCTCGCGACAGCGGCGTGTGATGGAAGCGGTCGGACTCCCCCAGAAAGATCCGAACGAGGAACTGATTGCCGTCGAGCACGTGCATCGAGCCTCCTTACCGTCCAACCAGCCAGCGGGCGCAGATGAGCCCAAGCCATCCGGCGGCAAGCCCGCCGAGCACCGTCAGGGCCACGTTCACACCCGCCGCCGGCAGCGATCCCTCTTCCAGCAAGCGTGCGGTTTCGTAGTTGAAGCTCGAGTAGGTGGTGAGACCGCCGAGGAAACCGATCGTCAGGGCGGCGCGCGCCGTGGGCGCCCACGCGAGCGTCAACGCCATCTGCATCAGCGCCGCGAGGGCAAAGCACCCGCCCAGATTGACGATGAGCGTGCCGTAAGGGAAGGCGCTCCCGAACAGCCGCGCCGCCCAGAGCGCAATGACGTACCGCGTACCGGTCCCGGCGGCGCCGGCCAGACAGATCCAGAACAACCGCTCCATGTCGCGTCACCTTTCAGTCGGGCCGCGGCATGAGACGGTACTCCCACGGCGTCCCGCAGGAGTCATCGGCCGTCGAGGACGGCGGTTCATGGCGGACTCCACCGCCAGCGAACTGATCGGGCGAGTGTCGCTTGAGCCAGGACGCGTGTCAAGCGCGTGAGCTGGCGCTGTCACACTGATGTGCCGCATGGCCGGGCTGCCGAAATTCCGCCGGGGGTGCGGAGTATTCCGCGCGATCGAGTCCCTCAGGTCACGACGCAGCCGTCGCCCGTTCGCTGGCCGGGCGCAACTCTTCGTGTTCCTCGTTTTTGCCCGCCTCCGACTGACCCGCCGGAACGCCAGGGTGACCTCGTAGCCGAGGCACGGCGTTTGCCCTTCGAATGAACACGCCATCGCCCACTCGCGGGGCTGGCTCGATTACGAAGAGCGGGTGTGCGCGTACTGGCCGGAGTTAACGTAGCAGGGCAAAGAGCGAATCACCGTCCGCCAGCTCCTGGCACACCAGGCGGGGCTCTTCGCGTTCGACGAGCCCGTCGATCGCAGCGTCGTCGCCGACCTCGATCGCCTGGCGGTCGTGCTGGCGCGTCAGAAACCCGCGTGGGAACCGGGAACCTATCACGCCATCACCCTCGGGTTCGCGGACACGAGCTGGGGTTGCGCCAGGAGACGCTGGACTTGCTGGCCGCTCCGGCCATTCCCCCGGCGCGCGGCTTCTACGACGAATGCCTGAAAGGGGAAGGCGTCCAGTTCTCATTCGGCTTCATGAAGCCGAGCTCCGTCTGGCCGTTCGGCAGCGCCAGTTCGTTCGGGTCACCCGGAGCCGGCGGCTCTCTTGGCTGCCGATCCGACGGCTGGCGTCGGCTACGCCTACGTGACGAGCCAGATGGGAACAACGTTGACCGGAGACGCGGGATGTGGCGCTCAGAGACGCACTCCGTTGCGCGCCGCCTGAGCGTGAGTGCTACGGTTCGTTGATGCGCAGATGGGCTCGCAGCCGGCGAGGACGCGGATTCTTTGCACGCGGATCGCAACTAGCGGCGCGGACACGGGCCGGAGTTTTGGAGGCGGAAGACACGACGGCGCCACCAAATATGTCGGGGGATGAGGCCGATGGCCGGGAGCTGGCGGCATGAGGAGGCGTCGGAGCAGCCGATGACGGGCGTCAGCGCAGACTTGCCCGGTGATGTGGGCGGGCCACATCGTCGAGCGGGAGAACGGCGCACAAGGCGGACGCAGGCCGGCCATGCATGGCTGGGACGCGATTGCAGCGACACACGCCGAACGAGATTCGGGCCGTCCCAGTACCGGCGATGTCAACACCGTCTTGCGACGGAGCGTCGGTGCCGCGTCGCGGATGTGTTGGATCGCCACGGTGACTTGGGAGTAGATTGGACGACGACCTCGAAGGCGAGCGGGTTCGACCATGCGCCGCGTCGGGCGGCAGGGCAGAATTCGTGCGTGGGGAACTGCTGCAAGCACTGCGCGGAAGTAGAGAGACAACCAACACTCAGGAGGCAGCAATCATGACGACAGCACTCGAGACTCCTCTGCAGGCGAAGACCATCGCGCCGAGCTTCACCGTGGACGATCTTCAGAAGAGCATCAGCTTCTTCGAGGGTCTGGGCTTCGGCGTCGAAGAACGCTGGGAAGAGAACGGCGTCCTGAACGGCGTGATGCTGCGGGCCGGCGAAGCCCGGATCGGTCTGAGCCAGGACGATTGGAAGAAGGGCCGCGACCGGCGGAAGGGCGTGGGGATGCGGATCTTCATCGAGACGGCGCAGAACGTCGACGACCTCGCCGCCCGCGCCAAGAAAGCTGGCATCAGCCTGGATGCGGAGGCGCACGACACGCCGTGGGGCACCCGGGCGTTCGAGGTCACCGAGCCGAGCGGCTTCGTCCTGACGATCTCGTCTCACGCGTGACGCGCCGCGCGCCGGCGTCCTGGTGGCGAATCAGGGACCGCTCTCCCGCACTCGCCCCGAGAGCCGTGTGTTTCCTGGCGGCACTCTCCGGTGTGTGTTCCGTCTGTTCCGGGCACGCAGAAGGTGTGACAATGCAGCATCGAGACAGTCAACCTCCTGCGTGCGGCGGCGGTCGCCGCCATCGCGATCGCCTGCGTCGCGTGCGGGCGCCGCGAGTCGGCGACTTCGCCCAGCCCGCTTCCGGGTGACCCGGACGCGTGGACGATCGGCGGCACGGTCGTGCAGATCGTGACCAACGTACCGGTCGCCGGCGCGCGCGTCGGTGCCGCCTTCGGCGCGGCCACGACCGACGGCGAGGGCCGTTTCACGCTCAGGCCGGCGTCACCATCAGGCTCGGCCGCCCGGCTCACCGTCGAAGCGCCCGATTACGTTCCGCGCGAGCTCACCGTGCGGCTCGATGGCGGCGGGCGCCGGGATCTCGTCATCGACCTCATGGGGCCGCCGCCGTTCGCCCTCCCGTTCTACGAAGAATTCGCGCGCGATCGCCTCGACAACCAGGGGCGCCTTCGCGCGCTCGCGCCCGTCGTCGCGCCGCGCTATCTGGTGGTCACGCGGCACACGGGGGGCGGAACCGTCGCCGCGTCGCTCGTCGCACGCGTTCGCGCGACGGCGTTCCTGATGGCGCAGGAATTCGGCGATGGCCGCGCGTCGCCGAGCATCACGGAGATCGATGCGGCGCCCGCAAACGCCGCCGGCCACATCGTCATCACCTTCACGGAAGATGCGGCCTCCGCTACGTGCGCCGAGGCGAGCATCGGCGCCGAGACGGGCTTCGTGCGGTTCTTCCTCGGCGTGCCGGCGTGCACCTGTGCCGATAGCGCCGACGGCCTGGCCCCCGTGATCATCCGGCACGAGCTTGGCCACACGCTCGGCGCGTATCACGTCAGCAACGATGTCGCGCTCATGAACGCGCAGCCGCGCTGCAACGCGACCGCCACATCGCTCGAACGCTTCCATGCCTCCGTGCTCTTCCGGCGCCCGCGCGGCAACCTGTCGCCCGACGCCGACCCGCCCGACACGCTGACCCGGCTCACCGGCCCCGCCACGACCGCCTGCCGCCTCTCGGCACTCCGCTGACCGCGCAATAGGCCAGAATTGCACATGTTTTCACACGTTTTTGGGCGTGATGTGCTCTTTGGCTTCCACCTCGGCCTTTGAACCTCTACAATTCGCGATCCACCCCACATGCTCGACCGTCGATCGCTCCCTCGACTCGTCCTCCTGCTGGCGCCGGCCGCAATTGCGACCCTCGCGTGCTCGGCCGACCCCGATCGCGAGCGTCTCGCGCGTACCACTCGTGCAACATATGACGCCGCGACGGGTCGCCTCCGGCAGATCACCTACGACTCGAACAAGAACGGCCGCGTCGACACGGTCACCTACTTCGATGGGACGACGCTCCTCCGTACGGAGATCGACGCCGACGAGGATGGACGCGTCGATCGCTGGGAGTACTTCGACGCCGCCGGCCGGCTCGAAAAGTACGGTTTGTCGCGCGCCGGTGACGGGAAGCCCGATGCGTGGGCATTCACCGGATTCGACGGCGCCGTCGTCCGTCTCGAGATCTCGACGAAGCGCGACGGCCGGATCGATCGCTGGGAGCATTACGACAAGGGGATCGTCGCGCGCGTCGAGGAGGACGCCAACGGCGACGGGCGGCCCGACAAGTGGGAAGCGTATCAGGGCGGCACGCTTGTGGCGGTTTCGTTCGACAACGATGGCGACGGCCGGCCCGATCGGCGGCTGAGCTATGCCGCCGAGGGCCAGCTCTCGCTGATCGAATCCGATCCGGACGAGACCGGCGGGTTCCGGACGCGGGTGGACGTGCGCGCGCAGGCGGAGCAGTGATGATGCAGGATACCGTCGCGCCCGTTCGGACCGACATCCTGCTCTTCGGACCTGAGACGGCTGACCGGGCGCTCATCCGCCAGGTGCTGACGGAGCACGCATATCGCGTCGAAGTCAGTCACACGTCGGCGGCGGCGCTCGGCAAGCTCAGCAAAGTCCAGCCCACGGTGGTGCTCGTCGATCTCGCCGGCGGCGCCGAGGCGCTGCGGTTTCTTCGCGCCGTCTCGCGTCAGAGTCCCGGTGTCCTCATCATCGCCGTCAGCGAGCGCCGACGTCCAGACGCGGCCGCCGAAGCACTCCGTCTCGGCGCCGTCGACATCGTGGCCGGACCGGTGCGGGAAGTCGAGTTGCTGGCCGCGATGTCGAACGCCCGCGAGCTGGCTCGCATCGGCACGGCGCAGCCGCCGCTCGAGCCTGCACCATCGGACGACCTGCCGTGTGCCGCCTCCGCCCAGATGCGCGCGGTACTCGAGATGGCACGCAGGCTGGGGACGAGCCGGTGCGGCGTCTTCATCTCGGGCGAGCGTGGCACCGGTCGCGAGCTCGTGGCGCGGGCGATACACGCGTACGGTCCCGCGAAAGGCAGCACCTTCACCAAGGTCATCTGTGCGGGGACGACCAACGACGAGCTGACGGCCCTGCTCGAGTGTGCCACCGGCGGCACCATCTACCTCGAAGACATCTGCGAGCTCACGCCCGAAGTGCAGATTGGCTTCGAGCGCTGGATGGCGAAGCGCGACTCGGCCTTCTCGCGTCCGGGTCAGGATCGGCCGCTGCTGCCGCGCATCATCGCCGCCGCGCAGCCCCGCATCGACGACTGGCTCGATCGGGGCCTCCTGCGGCGGAACCTCTTCGATCAGTTCGCCGTCGTCCGCATCGACCTGCCGCCACTTCGCGAGCGGCCGCAGGACGTGCCGCTCCTGGCGACGCAGTTCCTGAAGGTCGCCTGCCGCCAGAGCGGCGTCGCCCCGAAGACGTTCTCGAGAAGCGCCCTGACGCTCCTGGCGGCGCTGCCGTGGCGAGGCAACTCGACCGAGTTGAAGCAGCTCACGGAGCGATTGGCGGTGCTCGTGCCTCGCGGGATCCTGCTCCAGGAGGACGTGCTGGCGCATCTCCGGTTCGACGGCGTCGAGACACAGGGTCAGCTCGCCGGGTCGCTGCGCGAGGCGCGCGCCCGGTTCGAGCGCGATTTCATCTCGACCACGCTGCAGCGTCACCACTGGCGTATCGAAGCCGCCGCGGCGGCGCTCGGGATCGAGCGTACGAATCTCTATCGAAAGATGAAGCAGTTGAACATCTCGCGGGGGCACTGAGAGAGGCCGTGTTCACAAACGGTCCATGACTCGTTGCGTGGTTATCAACATTCGTTGCAGCGGTGATACGGTTTTCGCCGATCGGCGAAGCTGAGCCATGAGAAGCATTGACGCCAGACCGTCGATCGGCCATAACGGGCGACCTGCTCCAGATCGCCCATGGAAGCGCGGATCGCGGATCGGACCGCGGATCGCGGAGTGCGCAGGCGGAACCTGCACGGGAGGGACGGTAATTATGAGAATCGCGGTAATGATGCTGTCGGTAATCGTGGCCCTGGGCGCATTGCCGCCGCCGTCTGCGTGGGCCGCTGCGAACGTGGGTCTCACGCAACAGACGGCGACCATCGAGGGGGCCGCGCACGACTCGAGTGGCAAGCCCCTGGCGAATCGTCCGGTGCAGGCCAGGAACGTCCAGACGGGACAGGTTGCGGCTTCGATACGCACTGATGCCAACGGGCGATTCCGCTTCGCCGACCTCCCGGCAGCCACCTACGTCGTCGAGCTGCTCAACGACGCGCGCCGGACCGTGGGGACGTCGATCGAAATCCCGCTGACCACGGTGCCGCACGCATTCGTGACGGTTTGCGCCGCGGCCGACAGGGTCACTCCGACCACGTGGTGGCGGACGACGCCCGCGGTCCTGGCGGCCGCCGGCGCCGTGGGCATCACCGCAGCGGTCGTGCGAACTCGCGACGACGCGAGTCCCGTGCGCTAAGTCAGAAGGCGCGCCCGAGCATTCGGACATCCGCGAATCGAACAGGCTCGCGGTGCGCGGACCGCGGATAGCGACCGCGGATCGCGAAAGCTTCACCCCGGCGGCTGGCTCGCCGCCGATGATGACCCAAAACGGTGCTCCAACTGTAAGTGAGAGGGCGGTAGCCTGCGCCCGGAGAGTGATATGGCATCGCTGCTGATGGCGGGGCTGCTCGGCCTGCTCGTCTTGTGCTCGGCTCCGGCCGCAGCCCAGTCGCGGCCGCCCGATCCCCGATCGGACGCGCGCCTGCACGTCGGACCGTTCTACCTGACCCCATCGGTCACGCTGAAGGAGCTCGGCATCGACACCAACGTCTTCAACGAAGTCAAGGAGCCGAAGAAGGACTTCACGTTCACGGTGGCGCCTCATCTCGAGGTGTGGGTGCCCTTCGCCCGGCGCGCACGGGTCCGCGTGACGGCCGGCGCGGACCTCGTGTACTACCACCGATACGAGACGGAGCGATCCGTCAATCCCCAGGTGGGCGTTCGCGGCGAAGCGCTGTTCAACCGGGTCACGGTGTTTGCCGAGCCGACCTACCTCCGCACCCGCGTGCGCCCGAGCTTCGAGATCGACACGCGGTCGGAGCGCGCGGAGCGCGGCGTGGCGTTCGGCACGGAGATCACGGCGCTGCCGCACCTCTCGGTGGCGCTCACGGGATCGACGCTCGACACCGGCTTCGCCGACGAGCTGTTTCTCGGCACGAGCCTCCGCGAGGCGCTCAACCGCCGCTCGCGGAGCGCCCGCGCGGTGGTCCGCTGGGCGGCGACGCCGTTGACCACGTTCGCCCTGCGCGCCGACCTCCTCGAGGATCGGTTCCCGTATTCCCCGGTGCGCGACAACGACAGCATCCGGATCATGCCGGGCGTCGAGCTCGAGCCTCGCGCGCTCGTCTCCGGCAGCGCCTACGTCGGCATCAGAAGGTCGCGAACGCTGGACAGGGCGATGCCGGCGTTCGACGGCGTGGTGGCATCGGCGCGGCTGCGTTATACGCTCGCCGGATCCACCCGTCTCGAGCTCCAGGCCAACCGCGACATCAACTACTCCATCGAGCTGCTCCAGCCCTACTACATCACCTCCGGCTACGGCGTCAGCCTGAGCCGGCACCTGGGCGGCCGTTTCGATGTGACCGTCGGCACGGAGCAGTATCACCACCGGTACCGCCACCTCGCCGCGGCAGGCGCGCCGGTTCTCGAGGCTCCGGCGCGCGAGCCGGATCGCTCCGACAGGATCCGGAGCTACTCGGGAAGCATCGGCTACCGCGTCGCCAGGACGGGCCGGATCGGGTTCGGCGGCACCTACTGGGGCCGCGAGTCGAACGCACAGCACCTTCACAACTACGACGGCCTGCGGCTGGGGACGTCCATCACGTTCGAGTTCTGACCATGACGATGACTTCGGTGCGCTGGTGTCTCGGTTTCGGCGTCGTGCTCGCCTCGCTCGCCGTCTGCCAGGCGCAGACGGCGGTGAGCTACGTGATCGGCCCTCGCGACGTGCTGGCGATCACGGTGTTCGATCAGACCACGCTCAGCAACAAGTACACGGTGGAAACGGACGGGACGTTCACCTTTCCACTCGTGGGCCGTGTCAGGGCGGCAGGCCTCACGCTTCGGGATTTCGAGAGCGAGCTGAAGCGCCTGCTCGCCGACGGGTACTTCAAGGACCCGCAGCTCAGCGTGGCGATCGACGAGTATCGCAGCCAGCGCATTTTCGTCGTCGGCGAGGTGCGCCAGCCCGGCACGGTGGCGCTCGCCGGCGGCATGACGCTCATCGAGGTGCTCGCGCGGGCCGGCTCGACGCTGCCGACCGCTTCCGGCGAGGTGCTCGTGGTGCGTCACCAGATCGACGCGGACGGACCGCGGCTCCCGGACACGGACCTGTCCGAGGTCATCCGCGTGTCGCTCAAGGACCTGGAGGCCGGCGGGCGCACGCAGAACGTCCAGTTGCGCGACGGAGACACCATCTTCGTCCCCCAGGCGGCTTTCGTGTACGTGTTCGGGCAGGTGAGGAACCCGGGCTCGTACCCGATTCAACGCGACACGACGGTGCTCCAGGCGCTGTCGCTGGCGGGCGGCGTGACCGAGCTCGGCGCGATGAACCGGATCAAGATCGTGCGCATCGTCGACGGCCAGAAGCAGGAAATCAAGGTCAAGCCGAGCGACATCGTCAAGGGCGGCGACACCGTGATCGTGCCGGAGAGGTTCTTCTGACCTCCTGAAAGGGACAGTTCCATGAGAGACGAGCTCGAGGTTCCAGGCGGGAGGCGGCCGGCATCCGTTCCGGCGCGGGACGCGCTGGAGATTGGCGACGTGCACCTGCTCGACTACGTGCGGGTGCTCTACAAGCGGCGGTGGGCCGCGATCACCGTGTTCACGATCATCATGCTGGCGGTGACGGTCTATACATTCACGGTGACGCCGATCTACGAAGCCCAGGTCAGGCTGCTCATCGAAGCCGAGAACCCCAACGTCGTGTCGTTCAAGCAGGTCATCGAGGAGCGCGAGGCCAACGCGGATTACTACCAGACCCAGTACAACATGCTGCAGAGCCGGACGCTCGCGCGCACGACGCTCGACGCCCTGCATCTCTGGACCCATCCCGAGCTCACGGCCGCAGACCACGTGCCGGCGTCGAATGGTCCCCTGAACGGGGCGGCGGGCGAGACGGCGACGCAGTCGCACGTGATCGACGCGTTCCTCGAGGGGCTCGTCGTCGCGCCGATCCGCAACAGCCGGCTGGTGGACGTCAAGTACCGCTCGGCGGACGCCGCGCTGGCGGCAGAGGCCGCAGGGTCGCTCGTCCAGTCCTACATCCAGCGGAACCTGGAGTACCGGTTCCTGGCCTCGAAGGAGGCGAGCGACTGGCTCGGCGAGCGGCTCGCGGAACAGCGCAAGCACGTGGAGGCGGCCGAAACGGCGCTGCAGCGGTACCGCGAGCACAACGACGGCATCTCCCTCGAGGATCGCCAGAACATCGTCGTCCAGAAGCTCGCGGACCTGAATGCGGCCGTCACGCGGGCGAAGACGGACCGGATTCAGCGGGAGGCGCTGTACCGGCAACTTCGATCGATCCAGTCCGCCGGCAGCGGCGCCACGCTCGACACGGTGCCCGCGATCCTGACGAATGGGTTCATCCAGCAGCAGAAGAGCGACCTGGCGCAGCTTCAGAACCAGTATGCGCAGATGTCGGAGAAGCTGGGCGCGAAGCACCCCGACATCGTGAAGATCCTGTCGGGCATCGAGACGGCGCAGGCGAAGCTCCAGGCCGAGATCGCGAAGGTGGCCCAGTCGATGCGCAACGAGTACGAGGCCGCCCTGGCGCAGGAGCGGGCGTTGACGGCCGCCCTCGAGACGCAGAAGACGGCGGCGCTGGCGATGAACCAGAACGCCATCGAGTTCGGCGTCCTCCAGCGGGAAGTCGAGAGCAATCGCCAGCTCTACGACAGCCTGCTGCAGCGCGCGAAGGAGACGGGCGTCTCAGGCGAGCTCCGGAGCTCCAACATCCGCATCGTGGATCACGCCGAAGTCCCCACCGAGGCGATCTCGCCGAAGAAGGCGCTCAACCTGATGCTGGCCGGCGTGTTCGGGACGCTGGCCGCGCTCGGCTTCGTCTTCTTCTTCGAGTACCTCGACAGCCGCATCAAGACGCCGGACGAGATCACGGCGCACCTGGGCGTCTCGTTTGTCGGGCTCCTGCCGGCCATCGCGCCGTCCGAGTCCAGCGGGTCGCAGCCGCTCATCACGAGCGGCGTCCCGCCGAACTTCATCGAAGCCTTCCGCGTCATCCGCACGAACGTGCTGTTCTCCTCGACCGACCAGGGGTCGCGATCGCTGCTCGTGACGAGCACCTGCCCGGGCGAGGGAAAGAGCCTCGTGGCGAGCAACCTGGCCATGTCGCTCGGACAGATCGGACAGCGCGTGCTGCTCATCGACGCCGACATGCGCAAGCCCCGGGTCCACGATATCTTCGACGTGCCGCAGGAGCCGGGACTCTCCAACCTGCTGGTCGGGAATGCCAAGACGAGCGAAGCGCTCCGCAAAGCCGGATCGTCGGGCCTGTGGCTGCTCCCGGCGGGACGGATCCCGCCGAACGCGGTGGAGCTCCTCGGCTCCCAGCGTTTCAACGAGTTCCTGCGATCGCTCGCGGCGAACTTCGACTGGGTCGTGATCGATTCGCCGCCGGTGATGGCGGTGGCCGACGCGGCGGTGGTCGCCCACAGCGCCTCGGACGTGCTGTTCGTCGTGGGAGCGGAGATGACGGCCCGGCAGGCGGCCCAGCGCGCGATTGAACGGCTCCAGCAGGCGCGCGCACGCCTGCTCGGGGCGGTGCTCAACCGGGTCCACCTCGATCGGCACGCGTATTTCTACGCGCAGTACTACCGTCGCGAATACACGACCTACTACCGCACGGGCACGTAGGGCCATGCACAGGCACCGTGGGTCACGTCGGCTATAACCACGAAATTCACGAACTCACGAAGAGCGGACAAGCACCTGTTTCCCGAATGATCCTCGACGACCTGCGACCGTGGCGGAAGCACCGGTCGGCGCCCGACTCCCGGACCTGGGAGGGCGCGTCGCTTCTCTACGCCGGACAGCTCGAGCCCGGCGGAGGCTCAGCGCAGCGCCGCGGCGCGCTCGGAAGGCTGGGGTTCGACTGTCGGGACGTCGACTTCCTGCCGTTCATGCTGTGGGGACCGAAGCTCGTCAGGGCCGCGATGCGGCTTACGGCGTCCGGTCCGTCCATCGCGCGCCTGAACGAGACCATCCGCCGTGCGATCGGCGAGCAGACGCCGGACATCCTGTGGGTCGACCGCGGCATCTGGATCCACCCCGACACGCTGGCGTTCGCGCGCCGGGCGGGCGTCTCGCTGCTCGTCCACTTCAGCCCGGATCCGATGTTCGTCGTGCACGACACGCGCCACTTACGGGCCTCGGTGCCGCTGTACGACGTGTGCATCACGCCGAAGGAGTACGAGCTGGAGGCGTACGCGCGTCACGGCGCCAGGCGCACCATGCTGGTGCCGACGGCCTACGACGCGAGCCTGCATCACCCTGTTCCCGAGCATGAACGCCGCGAGCTGGAGCCCTTCGAATCCGACGTCTGTTTCATCGGCCACCACGAGCCGTGGTACGAGGAGGTCCTGCGAGGCCTGACGTCACTGCGGGTTCGCGTGGCCATCTGGGGGCCGCGCTGGTCCTGGCGATGCCGCGATCGCGTGGTCCGAACCTGGATCAGGGGCGACTACGCCGCCGGACGCGACTATGCGAGGGCGGTCTGGGGGTCGAAGGTGGCGCTCGGCTTCATCAGCGCCATGTGCCCCGACCCGATGACGGCGCGCAACATCGAGCTCGCCGCGATGCGGACGTGCCAGATCGCGCCGCGCCGCACCGAGGTCGCCGAAGTCTTCCGCGACGGCGACAGCATTCTCCTCTGCGACAGGCCGGTCGATTTTCGAGACGCCGTCGAGCGATGCCTCGAATCGCTCGCGCTCCGCACGCACCTGGCGGCGACGGCGGAGCGGCGCGTGCGCGATCTCGGTCTCGATGTCGACACGGTCATGCGGCGAGTCGTGGCGCTGCTCCCGTCGCCCGTCGGGCTGCGCGACGCCTGCGCCGCCGGAGGCCGATGAGCGAACGGGTGGTGCTCGCGGCGCTGTTCGCGGCCTGCCAGGGCGCCGCCCTCGGACGACTGCTGGTGGCCGCGGCGATCCTCTCTCCCGACGGTCTCGTCGTCCTGCGGCTGGCGATCGTGTTTCAGACCTACTCGCTCTACCTGATGCTCGGCGTGCCGGAGATGCTTTATCTCTGGCGTCCCCGCTGGCAGGGCGATCGCGGCGCCGAGGCGGCCTCGGAGCTTTCAGGATTCGCCATGCTCGTCGCGCTGGCCGCCGCCACGATCGGCGGACTTGGGGCGGCGGTCGTGCTCGCGCAGGTGTACGACGCGCCGGCCGCGGTGGCGCTCGCGGCGGCGGCCTTGACGGCGGCGGCGTGCGTGCAGATCGGCTTCATGAGCCCGTCGTATCTCGCGCACGGCGATCTCGTGGGTCGGGCGACCCGCGAGCTGGCAGCGGCGGCGGCGGGACTGCTGGGCGTCTGGATCCTCGGCCGGCAGTGGGGACTGGCCGGCGTGATCGTGGGTCTGGCCGGAGGATATTGGCTGGCGGCCGCCGTGTCGCGGCGTGCATGGCGCGGCGTGCGGCCTCGCATCTCGTGGGCCCTGGCACGAGAAGTCGTTCCGCCGGGCATCGGGCAGGTCAGCATCCAGGTCGGCCTGATGCTCCTCGCCTCGCTCGACATCGTCCTCGTCTCGCGGTGGCGGCACGGCGACCCCGAGCTGCCGCTCTATGTGCTGGCCGTGGCGCTCCTGACGGCCGTGAGCGGAGCGGCGCAGGCGATCGCCGGCCCAGCGATCGTGAGAATCATTCGACAGGACGACCAGGAGACGCGCAGCGCGCATGCCGTCGGCCATGCCGTCGTCGGTGAAGCGGCGCAGGTGTCCTTCCTGCTCGCGCTCGCCGCGGCATCGGCCGTCATGGGCATCGCGCTCCTGCTGCCGCACTACACCGGCATGCACCGCTGGCTCCCCGCCGTGGCAGTGACCTGCCTGGCATCGCGGATGGCGTACTTCCCCACCCTGCACTTGATCGTGACCGAACATCGGCGGGTGGTGCTCCGCGCAGCCGGCGCGGGCCTCGTCGTGCTGCTGGCTCTTCTCTACGGCCTCGGCCAACTCTGGTCTGCCCCGACGGCCATGGTCCTCTGGTCGGGGGCGCTGGCAACGTGCGGCTATGCGTCGCTCCTCCTTGTGAAGGTGCTCGGTCGCAGCAGCGGGCCTGTGCTCTCCGTGCTGGCAGGATTCCTCGTCCTCATGCTCACGGGCTCGTACGCGACATTCAGCGGATGGCTCGACACGCGGACGTCCGTCGCGAGCATCGTGCTCACGTGTCTCGTCGCGGCCGCCACGTTCCTGCGACTGCGTGGCCCGCTGCCGTGGGAGCGCGTCTTCGTTTGGATCCCGGGTTCGCCCTTTGAGCATGCCCTTCGATCCTCCTCCAAGTAGGGCCGGCCGATCCGCTCGCGCCGATCGGCGGGGACTGCTCCGCATCGTCGTGGCCCTGGCGGCCGGCGCGCTCGGATGCATCGGCGCCACCGCCATCGCCTACCGCGATGTCCTGCTTCACAGCCAGGCCGGCTTCTGGATGGCGGCGCTCTATGCGGCCGCCTGCTCGTTCTGGCTGATGCAGCTCGCGCGGCTGGCCGGCGGAACGGCGTCGGTCGCCGGCTTTCTCTGGATCAGGTTTGCGGCGTTCTTCCTGGTGCCCGCGGTGTATATCGGCGTGGCCGGCCCGCTGCACTCACGAATCGAGCGGGAGGTGCTGGCGCTCGGACTCGTGACGTCGGGCGTCTTTCACCTCGCGTTCGGACTTGGCCTCCTGCCGATGGGACGCCGACGCCGGCACGAGGACCTGTCCGAGCTCGGAGATGAACAGGGCCGCGAGACGCACCTGATGCGCATGGCGGGAGTGGCCGCGGTCGCCACGGTTGCGGTGGCGGGCCTCGAGATGTGGCTGGCGCCGGGGTTCTTCTACAACGCGGCCATCACCGATCGCATGGGCATCACGCGGCCGTCGACCGCGCTCGCGTCCCTGTTCGCCCTGCTCGATCGGGCGCTCCCGGCCGTCGTGCTCACGGTCGCCATCATCCAGTTGCAGCGACGGGACCGGCGGCTGCGCGACTACCTGGCGGCCGGCGCGCTCGTGTTGTCGCTGAGCCCCTACCTCCTGTCCGGCACGCGCGCCAAGTTCGGCGCGCCGATCGCGATCGGTCTCGCGCTCCTCCTCCCGAAGCTGCGCCGCGGCGAACAGGTGATGGCCTGCGCCCTCGTCGTGCTGATGCTCTCGACCGGGGGATGGTTCGAGTCCTATCGCTACGGCGGGCCGCAAACGGGCATCAATGCGGGCGCGGACGTCGTCTCGGGCGCGTCGCGGATGATGCAGCGGCTGAACCTCGCGCAATTCGACGGCTACCTCGCCCGCCACATGCTGACGGGCGGCGAGCCGCTTCGCGGCGAATCGCTCGCCTGGCTCCCGTACATGTTCGTGCCGCGCGGTCTCAGCGAGAAGCCCGAAGCCGCGTACCTGAGCTCCTACGGCGCCACGCTGCAGCGCGTCTTCAGCTTCGTCGTCGTGTCCGGCGGAAGCGGTCCGGTGCCGGAGTTCGTCGCCAACCAGGATGTGCAGGCCTACGGCGAGCTCTGGTGGAACTTCGGGCTGGGCATCGCGGTGATGGGCACATTCCTCCTGGGCGTGCTCATCCAGGGCTGGGAGAAGATCCTCGTCCGCGTCGGCGGGAACGCCGTATGGCCTCACGTCGTGCGCGTGTGCTTCCTGATCGCGTTCGTATCCGGAACCCACTACTTTCAAGGCATCGTCACGTTCGTGCTGAGAGACAGCCTCGTGATCGGAGCGCTCTGTTTCTGTCTCGAGCGCTCGGCACGATGGCGGCCGACCGTCGCACGACGCCTGGCGCCCGGTCACCACGCATGCACGTAGGGATCCTGGTCCACAGCTGGCTGGAGGACGCCGAGGGAGGCGGGAACCGCGTCGCGCACGATCTCGCGCGCTTCCTCGAGCGCCGCGGCCATCGCATCACCGTCATCGTGCCTGCCCTGTCGAGCGTTGCCGTGGGCGAGACCGGCGGCAACGGATTGCGGATCCTGCGATACCGGTGGGCCGGCGCGCACGCGTCGGGGCTGAGCCGGTGGCAGAGCCACGTCCGCGAAATCTCGCGAACGCTGCGGCACTGTCATCGTGCGGCTCCGTTCGACGTCTTGCACTGCCACGGCGTCCTCCAGGGCGTCGGGGTCATCGCCTCCCGGCTTCACGTGCCGTTCGTCCAGACGGTCCACGCACCCGTGTCGCTCGAAGCGCCATATCGCCGCGGAGCGTTCGATCGCCTGACGCCGACTCGCTGGACGCTTCACGCAGGAGACGCGGTGCTGCACCGGCTCGAGGGCATCGTCCTCCGCGCCGCGTCGAGCATCACGTGTCTCTCCGGCTTCATGCTCGCCGAGCTCCACCGGGCGCATCCGTGGCTGAAGCGCGCAATCGAGCGGAAGGCAACGATCGTGCGGGGCGGAACGAACCTGGGCGCCTTCGCGACGGGCATGCGCAAGGAGGAGGCGAGGGCGGTGCTCGGCTGGGGACGCGAGCCGGTCGTCGTCTCTGTTCGGCGCCTGGAGCCTCGCATGGGCCTGGATCTCCTGCTCGATGCCTGTTTGGAGCTGGCGCGGCTCGATCGTCCGTTCCGCTGCGTGATCGCGGGCCGAGGATCCCTTGAAATCGACCTGAAGCGTCGCCGCCGCGCGCTCGGTCTCGAGGACTGCGTCGAGCTGGCCGGGTTCGTGCCCGAGCGCATGCTCCCCTGCCTCTATGCCGCGGCGGACGTCGTGGTCATGCCGAGCGTGGCCGCCGAAGGCTTCGGCGTCAGCGGCATCGAAGCGCTCGCGTCGGGCACGCCGGTCGTCGTCACGCCCGTCGCCGCGAATCCCGAGATTGCCGGGTCGGTGGATGCACGGTTCGTGGCGTCGGAGCCGAGCGGCCCGGCGATTGCGAAGGCCGTCATCGAGCTCGCGGGCATGGCCTGGAACCGCGACGAGCTGACGCGCGCGTGCGTACGGCGATTCGACATCGACGTCGTCGGGCCCGAGTACGAGCGGGTTCTCGGCGGTGCTGTCGCCGCAGGCGAGCTCGTGGCGGCACGCGCATGAAATACCGGCTGTGCTACGTGAGCGACGCCGCCGTATGGCCTGAAGCCGACGGCTTCCATGCGGAGGCGAACTGGCCCATTCGAGAGCTCGCCGGCGAGCTCGGCTCATGCGCCGAGCTCGTCGTCGTCGGACGCACGATCGACGAACCCCCGCCGTCCTCCGCCCAGTTCATTCCGCGAGAGACGACGATTCGTGCGGCGGGGTTTCGAGTGAGGCGGCGCGGGGCGATGGGATACGTCGCGGGCCTGCGCGAGGCCGCTCGCGTGCTGGCGCGCGAGTACGAACGATCGGACGTCATCTATCTCAAGCCCTCGATAACGGCGCTCGTGGGGCAGCGATTCGTGAAGCCGCGACACCTGGTCGTGACGCATCTGATGGGCAACCCCGCCGACACCCTGGCCCGTGGATCGATGGCCGGAGCGCTGGCCAGGCCGCTCGTCAGGCGCGCAGCCCGTACGCTTTTCCGAAGCGCCACTCTGCGCGCGTCCGTATCGGCGGCGCTGGCGGCGGAGATCGACGCCGCCGGCGCCGGGTGCATGATTGTCAACGAGTCCCGGCTGCGGCAATGCCACGTCGTGCCGCCACGCACGGGACGCTCCTACGGGCTGGCCTATGTGGGCCGCCTGTTTCCGGAGAAAGGCACGGAGCTCCTTCCCGAGATCCTGGACCGCTTCGCGGACCTCCGGCTCCTGATTCTCGGTACCGGGCCCGCCAAGCCCGAGGTGATGGCGGCCTTTCGCCGCAGGGGCCTCCTGGGCCGCGTCGATTTCCAACCGCCGGTGCCTTGGGGCGAGGAGCTCTTCCACTGGCTCGACCAGGTCGAGGTGCTGCTGCTGCCTTCTTACTCCGAGGGGTGCGGGCTTGCGGCCATCGAGGCGCTCGCGCGCGGGGGAAAGGTGGCGGCGGCGCGCGTCGGAGGCCTCGTCGAAAACCTCGAGGGGCTCGGCCGCGCGCGACTCGTCACGACGCGACGCGTCTCGGACTGGACCGCCGCGGTTGACGAGCTGCTCGCCAGCGAGGAGGCACAGCCCGACGTTCGCCGCTTCCTCTTCGATGAGAACATGAAGACGCTCGCCGCCGAGATCGAGCGGCGTCTCAGAAGGGCCGACGCCGCGTGAGGGTCCTTCACATCGTCAAGACTTCGGATGGCGCCCACTGGGCCGTCCAGCAGGCCTCCGAGCTGCGATCGCTCGGTGTCGACGTGCACGTCGCCCTGCCGTCGCTCGAGGGCCGTCTCGTGCCTGACTGGCGACGGAGCGGCGCCACGATTCATCTCGCCAGGATCGACTGGCCGGCGCGCCGGCCCTGGCGCGTCGGCGCCGTGGCGGCGCGCGCGCGGGATCTCGTCCGGCGCGTCAGGCCCGACGTCATCCACAGTCATTTCTTCGGCACGACGATGATCGTCCGGCGAGCGATGTCGGGATATGGCCCGGTACCCGTCGTGTTCCAGGTGCCTGGCCCCCTTCATCTCGAGCATGCGATCTACCGGCAATGGGACATCCGATCGGCGGGCGCCGACGACTGGTGGATTGCGTCGAGCCGCGCCATCGAGCGGCTCTACACCTCGCACGGTGTACCGGCCGGGCGCGTGTTCATGAGCTACTACGGCATCGACCTGATGGCGGCGATCCGATCGGAGACGGTGCGGCTCCGCAGGAAGCTGGCCATCGCCGACGGCACGTTCGTCGTCGGGAACGTCAACTACATGTACCCGCCCAAGTGGTATCTCGGCCACCGCGCCGGCATCAAGGCTCACGAGCACGTCATCCACGCCCTCGCTGAGCTGACACGCAGGCGCCGCGACACGATCGGCGTGCTCGTCGGCGGGCCCCACGGACGCGACGACTGGTACGAGCGACGTTTGCGCAAGCTTGCGGAGCGCGCCGCGGGCGACCGGATCCGGATGGTGGGGCGGCTGCCGCGCGGCGAGGCGGTCGCGGCCTGGAAGGAATTCGACTGCGCGCTCCACATTCCGGTGTCCGAGAACTGCGGGGGCGTCGTCGAGCCACTGGCCAACGGCGTCCCGGTCGTGGCGGCGGCCGTCGGTGGGCTTCCGGAGGTGATTCTGCCGGCGCAGACCGGGACGCTGATCCCGGATCGTTCGCCGGCATCGGTTGCCACCGCGCTCGAGCATGTGCTCGACAACCGTGCCCACCATCGCGCCCTCGCAGCCGAAGGAGCCAGGCTCGTGCACGCGATGTTCGACGTGCGGCGAACAGCCAGGGAAGTCCTCGGCATCTATCGATCCATCCTCAGTCCCGGCACGCCTCGTCCCGCGCCGTTCGACGGTGCCGAATATCTGCGCATTTCGGACAGCACGCCTGTCGCCGCGCATGCCTGACTTCTACCGCCTGCACGGAAAGCGGGCGAGCGACCTCGTGCTCGGCTCGATCGCCCTGGTGCTGCTCTTCCCGGTGATGCTGGTCGTGGCGGCCATCGTCTCCGTCACGCTGGGCCGGCCGATCCTGTTCTCGCAGCGGCGCACCGGCCTTCACGGCCGGCCATTCATTCTGATCAAGTTCCGGACGATGACGCGCGCGACCGGCAACGGGGGCGCGCTCCTGGCGGATGCCAGCCGGCTCACGCCGATCGGCGACGCGCTCCGGAGATTCTCGCTCGATGAGCTGCCGCAATTGCTGAACGTGCTGCGCGGCGACATGAGCCTGGTCGGCCCGAGGCCGCTCCTTCCGGAATACCTCCCGCGCTACACGGCAGCGCAGGCCCGGCGACACGATGTGAAGCCCGGAATTACAGGGCTCGCGCAGGTGAGCGGGCGGAACGCGCTGTCCTGGGAGGAGAAATTCGAGCTCGACGTGCGCTACGCTCAGACCGTCTCGTTCGCGCTCGACATTCGTATTCTCGCTCGAACGCTCCTCCAGGCCGTCCGCGGGACCGGCGCGCGGCATCCGGGCCATGCCACGATGCCGGAATTCCGCGGTCCGCAATCCGCGATCCGCAATCCGTCCCCCGCAGCCGGCATTCCGCGGAGTGCGGATCGCGGACGACGGATCGCGGATCGCGGATCGCGGGCCTTCAACATCCTCGTCTCGTCGGCGGGCAGGCGCGTCGGGCTCCAGGACATCCTGCGGGAGGCGCTCCGCGACGCCGGCCTTCGCGGCGAGGTCATGGCCGCCGACATGTCTCCTTTGTCGGCGGCGTTCCACTCCGCCGATCGCTCGTTTCTGGTTCCGCCCTGCGACGACGAGGGGTTCATACCGGCGGTCCTGGAGATCTGCGAGGGTCAAGGCATCCGGCTCGTGGTCCCCACGATCGACACGGAGCTGCCCTGCTACGCCGCGAACCGCGACCGCTTCGCCGCGATGGGGACCACGGTGGCGGTCTCGACGCCCGAGGTGATCGCGATCGCGCGTGACAAGGCGATGACGAACGGCTGGTTGAGGCGGAACGGCTTCCCCGTGCCGCGCCAGGCGCCCCTCGAGGCGGTCAGGCACGATCCGGCGGGCTGGCCGCTTCCGCTCGTCGTCAAGCCGCGCACCGGGAGCGCGTCGGCCGGGATCGTTTTTGCGACGCGGCGCGCGCAACTGGCCCTCCTCGACGAGGCGCGCGGCTATGTCGTCGAAGAGCGGCTGGCGGGGGTCGAGTACACGATCGACGTGCTGGCGGCGGCCGGCGGGCGCTGCCTCTGCGCGGTGCCTCGCCGGCGGATGGAAGTCAGGGGCGGAGAGATCGCCAAGGCGCAAACGTGCCGCATCCCGGATCTCGAGGCGCTCGCGTGCGGCATCTGCGAGACGCTGCCAGGCGCCTATGGCGTCCTGAACATCCAGGTGATCGTCGGACACTCCGGACCGGCCGTGATCGAGATCAATCCTCGCTTCGGCGGCGGCTTCCCGCTGACGTGGGAGGCCGGCGGGCGGTATCCGGCCTGGATGCTCGAGGAGATCCTCGGCCGGCCGTCGACGGCGTCGAGGGACGCCTGGACGAGCGGCGTCACGATGCTGCGGTATGACGCCGCCGTGTATGTCGGCGCGCCGCAGGCGTCCTTCAGAGCGACCCGATGACGCGCATCTATCTCTCGCCGCCGCACGTCGGCAGCATCGAGCGCGAGCTGCTGCTGGATGCGTTCGATTCCAACTGGATCGCGCCCCTCGGCCCGCATGTCGATGCCTTCGAGGGCGAGCTCGCGGTCGCCGTCGGCGTGCCTCACGCGGCGGCGCTCGCCAGCGGCACGGCGGCGCTGCACCTCGCGCTCGAAGCCGTGGGCGTCGCACGCGGCGACGAGGTGATCGCCGGCACGCTGACCTTCGTCGCCACGGCAAACGCCATCACGTACCTCGGCGGCCGGCCGGTCTTCGTCGACAGCGATCGGGACACGTGGACGATCGATCCCGATCTCGTCGCCGAGGAGCTCGCGGCGTGCGCGCGCCGCGGGACGCGTCCCGCGGCGGTCATCTCCGTCGATTTGTACGGCCAGTGCCCCGACTACGACCGGCTCGCCGAGACGTGCCGCCGCCACGACGTCCCGCTCATCGAGGACGCCGCCGAGGCGCTCGGCGCGACGTACAGGGGGCGCCCGGCCGGCAGCTTTGGAGAGGCCGCCGCCTTCTCCTTCAACGGGAACAAGATCCTGACGACGAGCGGCGGCGGCATGCTCGTCTCGAAGCATCGCGCGCTCGTCGAGCGCGCGCGATATCTCTCGACCCAGGCCCGTGAGCCCGCGCCGCACTACGAGCATTCGGAGGTCGGCTACAACTACCGCATGAGCAACCTGCTGGCCGCCGTCGGCCGTGGCCAGCTCAGAACGCTCGCCGAGCGCATCGAGCGCCGCCGCGCGACTGCGCGTGTCTACCGCGAAAGGCTCGGCGGGCTGCCGGGCTTTGCGTTCATGCCCGAGGCGCCATACGGCAGGTCGAACGCGTGGCTCACGTGCCTCACCATCGACCCGGCGCGGTTCGGCGCCTCGCGCGACGAGGTCCGATGCCACCTCGAGAGGCTCGACATCGAGTCGCGGCCGGTCTGGAAGCCGATGCACCTGCAGCCGGCGTTCGCGGGCTGCCGGTGCCGGGGCGGCGCGGTGGCGGCCCGCCTCTTCGAGCAGGGGCTCTGTCTCCCCAGCGGATCAAACCTGAGCGACGCCGATCGGAATCGTGTCATCGAGGCCGTGCTGTCCACGCCGGGCGTTCGCCCGCAGGTGGCGACAGGCCGAGGAGCTGTGGGCGCATGAGACGCATCGCCGCCATCGCCGTGCAGACGGCTCTCGCCGTGCTCTCGAACAGAGCGGCGTTCGAGCTGCGGTTCGACGGCGCGGTCCCGCCGTGGGCGCTCGCCGCGTGCTGGCACATGCTGCCGTGGCTCGTCGCCGTCCGCGCCGGCGCGTTCATGACGTTCCGGCTGCACGACCGTCTGTCCAGCGAGACGAACATCTACGACCTCCGCAACCTCGCCCTGGCCGTGGCCACGAGCTCGACCGTCTTCGCGCTGCTCGTCTGGTCTCCGCTCGGCGTCGAGGTCTACCCGCGATCGGTGTTCGTGATCGACGCGCTGTTGCTGGCGTGTCTCCTGACGGGCCTCCGGGTCGCCCGACGCCTGCTCAGCCTGCCCGCCGGTCCCGATCGCCGTGTGCTCGTGTACGGCGCGGGCGAGGCCGGCGGAGAGATCGTCCGGGACATGCGCGATCACCGCGCGCACGGCTACCTGCCGATCGGCTTCGTGGACGACGACCGCGCGAAGGTGGGCCGGCGCGTCTCCGGCGTCCGCGTGCTCGGCACACGGGAGGACCTGGCCGCGATCGTCAAGGAGCGGCGCCCCACCGAAGTCCTGATCGCCATTCCACACGCGGCGCCGGCGGTCGTTCGCGGCATCGTCCGGGCGCTCGAACCGTTCAAGGTGCCGATCCAGACGCTGCCCAGCCTTCGAGAGCTGGTTGGCGGCCGCATCGAGGTGGGCCGCATCCGGAAGCTGAGCACGGAAGACCTCCTCGCGCGCTCCCCCGTGGGGCTCGACGGCCGGCCCGTGAAGACGCTCATCGAGGGACGGCGAGTGCTCGTGACCGGCGCGGGCGGGTCGATCGGCTCGGAGCTGGCCCGGCAGATCGCGGCGTTCCAGCCGGCGTCGCTCGTGCTCGTCGAGCGCTACGAGAACAGCCTCCACGACATCTCCAACGAGCTGCGCGACAAGGGATACGGACGCGGAACGATCGCCCTCGTCGGCGACGTGACCGACGCTGCGCGAGTGGACGCGGTGATGCGCGAGCATCGGCCCGAGATCGTGTTCCATGCCGCCGCGCACAAGCACGTGCCGCTCATGGAGGGCAACCCTGGCGAGGCCGTCAAGAACAACGTGCGCGGCACGAGGCTCCTCGTGGAAGCGGCCGAGCGCCACGGCGTCGATCGGTTCATCTTCATCTCCACCGACAAGGCGGTGAACCCGACGAGCGTGATGGGCGCGACGAAGCGGGTGGCGGAGCTCCTCGTCGACGCGCAGTCGCGGGGCAGCGGCACGTCGTTCTTCACCGTCCGCTTCGGCAACGTGCTCGGAAGCAACGGGAGCGTCGTACCGCGGTTCCTCGATCAGATCAAGCGCGGCGGACCGGTCACCGTCACGCATCCGGAGATGCGACGATTCTTCATGCTCGTGCCGGAGGCCGTGCAGTTGGTCCTCCACGCCGCCGCCCACGGCAGCACCGGCTGCACGTACGTCCTCGAGATGGGCGACCAGGTGAAGATCGTCGACATGGCGCGGACGCTGATCCGCCTGGCCGGTCTCGTCCCCGACCAGGAGATCCCGATCGTCTTCGTGGGCCTGCGGCCGGGCGAAAAGCTCTTCGAGGAGCTCGTCGGCGGCGACGAGGCGCGCGAGCCCTCAGGGGTTGACAGCGTGTTTCGCGTCCAGCCGAAGAGCCGCCGCGACACGGCGCTGCTCCTCGGGGACATCGCACGCCTCGAGCGCGCGGCGGACGAAGGCGACGACGCCCGCACGCTGGCGCAGCTGCTCGCCATCGTGCCGGAGCTCGGCCACCCCCTGCCCGCGACTCCACCCGAGCGAGCCGGGGCCGCCCTGGAGCGGGCGCCGGAGCGGGCGGTGTGGGCG
>JBOGIW010000435.1:0-3788 GCA_050748045.1 Vicinamibacterales bacterium
GGCCAGCGACTGGCCGAACAGGTGGCTGAGCGGCAGGAGGTTCAGGAACCGCAGCGGCAGGAACGGCCACGCGTACGGGCGGTACTTCGCCACTTCGCGCTCGACCGGGACGATGTTGGCGAGCACGTTGCGATGCCGGATCACAACACCCTTGGGATCGGCCGTGGCGCCGGACGTGAAAATGATCTGGATGATGTCGTCGCGCGTGACGGCGATGTCGGGCATGGGGCCGTCGGCGTGCCAGTCGAAGTCGGCGAACAGCCACCGTTCTGCGCCGCCGAGGTCGGCGTCGTCCGGAATGGCCGCGACATCGTCGCCGAGCAGGATGAGGCGCGCCCCCACGAGGCGCCGCACCCGCGCGAGGAAGTCGGGCGTCGATCGATAGTCGATCGGCACGACGATGGCGCCGGCCAGCAGGCAGCCCCAGTAGCAGGCAATCCACTCGGGGCGGTTCTCGCCCCAGAAGACGACCGTGTCGCCCGCCTGCACGCCGGCCGCGGCGAGCCTGGCCGCAAACCCGCGCGCGGCGCGTCCCACTTCCGCGTAGTTATGGCTGCGCCGCCGGTACCCATCGTCGTAGACGAGAAACTCCCCGCGGATCAGGATGAGATCGCGAAAGACGTCGATGAGGGTGTCCCGCGGCATCGGTGAATTATGATCTATTCACAGTATGAGCCTTCCTCCTGCCCTGGCCGTCGGCGCGTTGTACGACAGTCTCCTGCAGTCGGCGCTGCAGCAGTTCTTCGATCGCGCCACGCTCGACACGGAGCCGACGCCGTCGCTCTCGTCGGACGGCCGCCTCGCCATCGAGCCGTCCGCCGATCCGTATGCGCTGACGATCCGGTGGTTCGGCACACGCTACACGCTGCGCGTGTCGAAGTGGCCGTTTCACGCCGCACGAGGTGCGCCTGGCGCGCGCCATCGGCGCCGTGCTCGCGACGCGTTACCGCGCCTTCCTGACCCCCCGCATCATCGCGGAGCGCCGGGACCTGTTTCGTGGCGGCATCGAGGATCGGTACGTGGGCGCGTTCCTCGACGATCACGCATACGCGATCGACGCCCGGGAGACGCGCGCCGACCGCATCGCGTCGGTCATCGAGCTGCTGCGCGTGGCGGCGCTCTCGAGCTACGAGAATCGGCCGATCTCCACCGGCGTGCTGCTGCTGGGGACCGCCGGCGATCCGTGCCGGCCGGCGCATACGGTCGATCCCGCCGCGCCGACGTACACGGACACCCTGACGCGTCTCAAGAGCTTCTACCGGCTGGCGGACGGCGTTCGCACGGTCTTCCTCGGGAACGTCGACGGGCGCCTCCTCGACATCATCGACATCGGGCGCTGGAGCCGCGAGGTCTGCGGCGCCGCCAGGTCCGATTCACTCTGCGCCAAGGCCTTCGAGGCGCACGCCCGCGCCACGCAGTACCACGGGCACGTGTGCGCCGTGCTGAGCCCATCCCACGAGATCAAGGTCTTCGCGGAGGGCGCCGAGGTGTTCACGTTCCGCGGCGCCGCCTGGCACCTGCTCGACCTGAACGCGAAGTATGCGCTCTGGTCGGCGGCCATCGGCGACCAGGCGCTCGCGCTCAGGCTGTTTCAAACGGCGCTCGACCTGGCCGACGCCCGCGAAGGCGCGCTCTTCGTCGTCGTGCGCGACCCGCAGACCGCCGTGCCGCAGCTCGTGTCGGCCGCCGATCGGCTCGACATTCCCGTGCGGGCAGGCGACGGATCGGAGCCGCCCTCCCGTCGCGACCTGCTGCACCTGCTGGCCGGACGCACGGTGACCGATCTGGACGAAACCGTGTTCTCGGCGCTCGCCACGGTCGACGGCGCCACCGTCATCGATCCCGCGGGCCGTCTGCTCGCGGCCGGCGCGATCCTCCGTCACCCGCCAACCGAGGAGCTCGCCCGCGGCGGCATCGTCGAAGGCGCCCGCACCACCGCGGCACTGGCCGCAAGCCGTTTCGGCCCCGTGCTGAAGGTGAGCGAAGACGGCGTGATCACGTTCTTCGACGGTGCCCGCATCTGGGACATCTGAAACACAACTCCCAACGTCCAACTCCCAACTCCCAACTTCCAACTCCTAAACCCTCAACCCTCAACTCCCAACTCCTCAACTCCCAACTCCCAAAGACCAGAGACCGAAGACCAGAGACCGAGTAGAATGGGCGCCCACTCATGCGGATCTTTCTGACTGGTGGCACGGGGTACATAGGCTCAGCCGTTCTGGAGGCGGTCCTGCGCGGCGGGCACCAGGTGACGGCGCTCGTGCGGGATCCCGAGAAGGCGGAACGTGTGTCCACGCGCGGCGTGGACCCGATCGTCGGCGAGCTGTCGAAGCCGAAGTCGTATGCCGGCGCCGCCGAGTCGTGCGACGGCATCATTCACACGGCCTTCGAGCCTTCGAAGCGCGGGCCGGCGGTCGATCGCGAGGCGATCGAGACGCTGCTCGCGATCGCGCGCCGCAAGCCCGACGGCCGCCCGCCGCCGTTCGTCATCTACACGTCGGGCATCTGGGTGCTCGGCACGACGACGAGCCCGGCGGACGAGGATGCGCCGGTGAACCCGGCGCGCCACGTGGCGTGGCGGCCCGCGCATGAGCGGGCGGTCCTCGACGGCGGCGCCGACGGCCGCGTGCGCACCGCGCTCATACGCCCCGGCATCGTGTACGGCGGCTCGCGCGGGATCATCGGCGACATGCTGAAGGATGCGAGCAACGGCCTGGTGCGGGTCATCGGCGCCGGCAAGAACCACTGGCCCTGCGTCTACGATCGCGACCTTGCCGATCTGTATCTCCGCGTAGCCTCCAACCCGGACGCGGCCGGAATCTTCCACGCCAACGACGAAGGGGACGAGCGCGTGAACGACATCGCCGAGGCGCTCGCCAACCACGCCAAGACTCCGGCCGACATCCGACACGTGCCGCTCGAGGAGGCGCGCGCCAAGATGGGCGACTACGCCGAGGCGCTGGCGCTCGATCAGAAGGTGCGAAGCCCGCGCGCGCGGGCGCTCGGATGGACGCCGAACCTGCGCTCGGTGGCCGGCAACGTGGCGCGGCTCCTGGAAGAATTCAGAAACGCCAGGGAAGCCGCCTAGCGCGCGGACCGCGAACCCCGAACCGCGGACCGCGGACCGCGGATTGCGGATCGCGGATTACGAATCCGCCACCCCGTCGATGAGCCCGTACTCCACCGCTCTCTTCGCGTCGAGATAGAAGTCCGTGCGCTTCGTGTCACGGATGATCTGCTTGAGCGGCCGGCCCGACCGCGTCGCCAGGATCTGGTAGATCTGCGCCTGCATCTGCTTCAGCCGATCGAGGTGCTGGGCGGCGGCGGACGTGGACTGCCAGCCCGCCCACTTCGCCGGTTCGTGGATCATGATCCACGAGTGCGGCTGGGCGAGCCGGCGCCCCTCACTCGCGGCCTGCAGCACGACCGACCCCATCGAGTACGCCATGCCCTGGACGACGATCGTCACCTCGGTGCCGCGACGCACGATCTGGCGGATCGAGTCGTGGATCGCGAGGCCGTCGGTGACATTGCCGCCGGCGCTGTTGATGTAGAGCGTGATCGGCCGGTTGCTGTCGTTGGCCAGCTCCCGCATGCGCTCGATGCAGCTCCGCGCGGTGTCCTTCTCCATGTCGCCGATGAGATAGACGTCGCGCAGCCGGTCGGAGGCCTCCTTGCGGAGGATGCCCTTGACGGCGTCGATCAGGTCGAGCACGAGACGGTCGTTGAGGTCGCGATGAGGCGGCGCCACCTGGGCGAGTTGCGGCCGCCCACCGGGGTTACGG
>JBOGIW010000436.1:0-4563 GCA_050748045.1 Vicinamibacterales bacterium
GTTACAGGTCCACCTGCGCCGGCTCAAATGCCTCTCCGCCCCGGCCATCGCCGAGTACAAGCGCTACATGAGCCGGTTCAACGGCCTGCTCAGCGAGTCCTCGGAAGCGGCGGTACGCGCGAACCGGAAGATGTTCTCCGATCCCGCCACTCTCGAGGCGATTCGGCGCTACGTGACCACAGGGCGCTTTCCCTGGGACGCCTGAGCCGCTGCGTCCACTCCGTCATGACTGCAACAACCGTCAGCGTCCATCGACCCGCTCCTGGCGTCGCACAGATCACGCTGCAGGACACGGAGCACAAGAACACCTTCACCGAGCGGTTCGTGGCCGACCTGACGGAGGCGTTTGCCGAAGTCTCCGCGGACGACACCTGCCGCGCGGTCGTGCTGACGGGCTACGACACCTACTTCGCGTCGGGTGCGACGCAGGCCGGGCTGCTCGCGCTCCATGCTGGGCAGACCACCTTCAATGTCACGCAGTTCTACCGGCTCGCCCTCGATTGCGAGGTCCCGGTGGTCGCGGCGATGCAGGGGCACGGCATCGGCGGCGGCTTCGTCCTGGGCCTCTTCGCCGACTGCGTGGTCCTCAGCAGAGAAAGCGTGTACGCGGCGAACTTCATGCGCTACGGATTCACGCCCGGCATGGGCGCCACGTACATCCTTCCCGTGAAGCTCGGTTTTTCGCTCGCGCACGAGATGCTGCTCGGCGGCCGCACCTATCGCGGGGCCGATCTGGAGACACGCGGCGTGCCCTTTCCGGTGCTGCCGCGTCGCGACGTCCTGTCCTGCGCGCACGAGCTCGCGGCGGAGCTCGCCGACAGGCCGCGCCTGTCGCTCGTGACGTTGAAGCGGCATCTCGTGCGCACGATACGGCAGGAGCTGGACGAGGCGATCGGCCGCGAGATCGCGATGCACGAGACCACGTTTCATCATGACGACGTGAAGCGCCGGATTCTGCAGTTGTTCTGACCGCCACAAGGATCGCATGCTGGGCCTCGTTCATGAGTACGCGCACGGGTACGTTGTCGTGCCCGTCGTGCTGGCGTGCCGGAAGCGGCGTCTCTTCGAGCTGCTCGAATCGGAGCGGCGGGCGAGCTTCAGCCGGCTCACGCGCGAGCTGCACGCCAATCCCGGTCACCTGCGCGTCGCGATGACGCTCTTCGAGTCGCTCGGAACCGTCGCGCGCCGGGACGATGAGTACACCCTCGTCGGGCCGACCTCGTGCTACCACCGGATTCCCGAGAGCGCAGGCGACCTGCTGTCGCTCTCGATGGCGTCCTACCTCGATGGCAGCGGCGCCAGCCTCCAGCCGTGGATCGACCTGTCTCGGCGCGCGTGGGACGTGAGCGACGAGCCGATCGCCCGGATGCTGGACGGCGTCATCGTGACGCCGCTCATGGCGACGCTGGCGCCGCTCGGCGACTGGAGCGACGCCCGACGGGTGGCGGACGTGTGGAGGACGCTCGAGCGCGCCGGCACGCAGGTGCCGGATCGGGTGCGGACCGAGCTGGCCGGCTTCTTCCACGCGCAGGACTGGAGCGCCGCGGCGTCGCCGGACGCGCCGCTCACGTCGCGGGGGAAGTTCCTCTTCTCGCGGCCGTTTCTCTTCGGCATCGTCGGCTCCTACCGGCCGATGCTGGCGCGCATGGACGACCTCCTGTTTGGCGCGTGCGCCGACGTGTTCGCGCGCGACGAACTCGGACGCGAACGGCATGTCGACCGGACGCTGAACGTCGTTGGCAGCGGCCGGCAGCACGCGAAGTACTTCGGCGATCTCACGCAGGTCGTCGTCGACATCTTCGATACCGACGCGTTCGACACGCAGCCCGCCTGCGTCGCCGACATGGGCTGCGGCGACGGCACGCTGCTGCGGCACGTGCACGAGGTCGTCACGAGCCGCACGAGGCGCGGGCCACACCTCCAACGGTTTCCATTGACGCTCGTGGGGATCGACTGCAACGAGGCGTCGCTGGCGGCGAGCGCCGTGACGCTGCGCGGGCTGGATCACCTGCTGCTCCGCGGCGACATCGGCCAGCCCGGCGAGGTCGTCGCGGCGCTCGCCCGCCACGGGATCCACGACCTCGATCGCGTGTTGCACATCCGCTCCTTCATGGACCACGACCGCCCGTACGTCCCGCCGGCGGACCGCGCCGCGGCGGCGGCGACTGCCGGGCGCGGGATGTTCGAGCCGGCGTTCGTCGATCGTGATGGAGCCGAGATACACCCGGCCGCCGCCTACCGGAGCCTCGTGGAGCACCTGGAGCGCTGGGCCGCCGTCCTCGGCACGCAGCCGCTCGTCGTCCTGGAGACGCACAGTCTCCCGCCAGGCGTCGTGCGCCGGCACGTCACCGAGTGTGAAAACCTCCACTTCGACGCCTGCCAGCGGTTCTCGCACCAGCTGCTGGTCGACGCGAACCACTTCCTGCTGGCTGCCGCCGAAGCCGGCCTCTTCCCGCGAGGGGACGTCAGGCGATACCCGAGAACGCTCGGCTTCACGCGGATTACGCTGGCGGCGTTCGAGCGCCGCACGTACCGCGTGCGATGGGCGCGTCTCGAGGATCTGGGAGCTCTCGAGCGGCTGGAGCAGGAGTGCTGGGCGCAAGGCCTGCAAACGCCACCGGAGATATTGCGGCGGCGCGTCGAGCAGTACCCGCAGGGTCAGTTCGTCGTCGAGATGAACGGCCGCGTGGCCGGCGTTCTCTACACGCAGCGGATCGCCGATGCGCAGGTGCTCGAGCGCGCCACGAGCGACACGGTCGATGCGTATCACCGCGAGACCGGGACCATGGTTCAACTGATCGCGCTCAACATCGCGCACGACGCGCAGCAGTTCGGCCTCGGCGACCAACTGCTGGAGCTCGTCCTCCAGTATCACGAGGTCTCGAGCGACGTGCAGTCGATTGTCGGCGTCAGCCGGTGCAAGGACTACTGGAAGCACCGCCACCTGACGCACGACGAGTACATCCGGCTGCGCGACGACAGCGGACTGCCGGCCGATCCCGTGCTCCGATTCCACGAGAGGCATGGCGCCGAGATCCAGCGGTCGCTGGCCAGGTACCGGCCGAACGACGCGGAGAATCACGGATACGGCGTGCTCATCGCGTATGCGGTGGACGGGCGGCGGCGCCGGTCCCCGGCGGCCGCGCCGGCGGCGGGTGAGGACGCCGATCGGCCCGCCCCTCGCGACGCGGCGGTCGATATCGAGGCGTTCCTGCGCCGGACGACCGCGCGCATCCTCGATCGCGACGACTCGGCCGTGTCGCTCGACACGCCGCTGATGGAGATGGGCCTGGATTCGTTCGCGCTCACCGAGCTTGGCGTGCATGTGGGCAGCCGCTTCGCGCTCAGGCTGGAGCCGACGTTTTTCTTCCATCACAACACGCTCTCGGCGATCGCCTCCTTCCTGCGCACCCGTGCAACGCCGCGCCCGCCCGAGGCGGGCGCCGCCGAGGTTCGGCGCGCGGGGGCGGCCTCCCCGGAAGACGCGCGCGGCGTCGCCATTGTCGGCATCGCCTGCCGGCTTCCCGGGGGCATCAGCAGTCCCGGCGAGCTCTGGCAGGCGCTCTCTGCCGGACGCTCCCTCGTCGGATCGGTCGGGGACATCCGCTGGCGGTGGTCCGGGACGTCCGGACCCGCCGTCGACGAGGCGGTTCCCGCGCACGTGGCGCATATCGACGGCATCGAGCATTTCGACGCGGGCTTCTTCAGCATCTCGCCCGCCGAAGCGATGCTGATGGATCCGCAGCAGCGGCTGTTGCTCGAGCTCAGTTGGCACTGTGTGGAAGACGCGGGCTACGACCCGCGTGCCCTGGCCGGCAGCGCCACGGGCGTGTTCGTCGGGGTGAGCGGCTCGGATTACAAGACGCTGCACGACAAGCTCGGCGAGGAGGTCGGCGGGCACTACGCGCTCGCGACGTCCACGTCGATGATTCCGAACCGGATCTCCTACGCCTTCGACTTCTGCGGCCCGAGCGTGCAGACGGATACGGCGTGCTCGAGCTCGCTCGTGGCGATCCACCAGGCGGTCAGGTCGCTCGCCGGCGGCGAGTGCGACGCCGCGCTCGCCGGCGGTGTGAGCGTGATCTGCGAGGCGAGCAACGGCATCGCCTATGCGCGGGCCGGCATGCTGGCCTCCGACGGGCGCTGCAAGGCGTTCGATGCGGGATCGAACGGCTACGTGCGCGGCGAGGGGGCGGTGCTCTTCTTCCTGAAGCCGCTGGCGAACGCGCGCGCCGACAAGGACCGCATCTACGCCACGATCATCGGTTCGGCGATGAACCACGGCGGCCGCGCCGCCGGTCTGACCGCGCCCAACCCGCGCCAGCAGGCCGCCCTGCTGACGAGCGCGTGGCGTGCCGCCGGCATTACCCCGGACCGTCTCGGCTACATCGAGGCGCACGGAACCGGCACCGCCCTCGGCGACCCGATCGAGATCGAGGGCTTGAGGGCCGCATTCGCGGCGGCGGCGCCGGCCGCGCGCGGCGGACGCTGCGCGGTCGGATCGGTCAAGACGAACATCGGACACCTGGAGGCCGCCGCGGGCGCCGCCGGGCTGCTCAAGGC
>JBOGIW010000437.1:0-21732 GCA_050748045.1 Vicinamibacterales bacterium
AACGGTCTCTGCGTCTCGGCGCCTGCGCGTGTACGCCGAAGCAAAGCCGGTAGAATCAAGGGGCGATGCTGCTGACCGATCTCCGCACGCCCGCCGTCCTGGTGGACGTCAACCGCGTCAGGGCGAACATCGAGAGGATGCAGGGGGCTGCGACCGCGAATCGCGTGCGCCTGCGCCCGCACGCCAAGACGCACAAGAGCCCGGTCATCGCGACGTGGCAGCTCGAGGCGGGCGCCGTCGGCATCTGCTGCGCGAAGCTGGGCGAGGCCGAGGTGTTCGCCGACGCGGGTATCGGCGACATCCGGCTCCCGTATCCCGTGCACCCGGCGAATGCGGATCGCGTCGTCCGCCTCATGGATCGGGTGCGGCTCTCGATCATCACGGACCTGACCGAGACCGCCCGCGAGTGGTCGGCCGCCATGATGAGGGCCGGGCGCACGCTCGACGTGCTCGTGAAGGTGGACGTCGGCTTCCACCGGTGCGGGATCGACCCGCATCGGCCGGACGCCGCGGATTTCATCGCCGAAGTCGCCACGCTGCCCGGGCTGCGCCTGAAGGGCCTCCTGAGCCACGCCGGACAGGCCTATCAGGCCGCATCGGAGGACGAGCTGCGCGCCGTGGCGGCCGGGGAGGGGCGCCTGCTCGCCGGCGTCGCGGCGCGCGCGCGAGAGAAGGGCGCGGCCATCGACGAGATCAGCGTCGGGGCCACGCCGACGGCCCGGTTCAGCGTGACGACGGAGGGAATCACGGAGCTCCGCCCCGGCAACTACGTGTACTTCGATCGCACGCAGGTGGCGCTCGGCGCGGCGGCGTTGTCCGACTGCGCGCTGACGGTGCTGGCCACCGTGGTCACCAAGCACCAGGATCGGGTGATCTTCGACAGCGGCAGCAAGACGCTCAGCTCGGACGTGGCGCGCGGCGCGGCGAACGCCGGCTACGGCGCGGTCTTCGCCAGCGTCGAGGATCCGTCGGCCCTCGACCCGCGCCTCGTCATCGAGCGCCTCTCCGAGGAACACGCGACGGTGCGCGTGGTGAACGGCGCGACACGGCTGCAGGCCGGCGACCGCGTGCGCATCCTTCCGAACCACTCGTGCGTGGTGTCGAACCTCGTGGACGAGATCGTCCTCGTGGACGGCACCACCGTCGTCGATCGCCTGCCCGTGGCGGCGAGAGGGAGAATCACGTAGCCTCTGGTCTCGGGTCTTTGGTCTTTGGTCTCGGGTCTCTGGTCTTTTGGTCTATAGTCTTGTCGGGCTTTGGTCCTGCCAGAGAGACAGAATGCGCTCCAGACCCGAGTCGCGAGAGAACGTCGCACTCACGACGGACCGGAGAGAGAGGAGACCAGAGCCAGGGAGACCAAAGACCAAACGACTCGAGAGATCAGAGACTCAAGACCAAAGACCAGAGACGGACCAGAGACCAGAGACCAAGACTCGAGACCAGAGAGGCCCGTGGCACACGACAAGAAGGACATCGGCGACGCGCTCGGCATGATCGAGACGCGCGGGCTCATCGGGATGATCGAGGCGGCCGACGCCATGCTCAAGACGGCGAACGTCGTGCTCGTGAGCTGGCAGAAGGTGGACGCCGGGCTCGTGACGGCGATCGTCCGCGGCGACGTCGGCTCCGTGAAGGCAGCCACCGATGCAGGAGCCGCGGCGGCACGACGCGTCGGCGAGCTCATCGGTGTCCACGTCATTGCGCGGCCCGCCGACGGCCTCGAGAAAGTCTTTCCGATCCGCTAGTCCGCCGCCTGCGCTCCCGCGCCGTGAGCTGGCGCAGCGGCAGATCCTCGCCGACCATCAGCAACGGCTGTTCCGGATCGTCCAGGTTGAAGACGCGCCCGTCGGGGCCGCGCGCGAAGAGCTGGTCGCCGCCGATGAGCAGCGTCATCGGGCCTCCGTCGCCGATCGCCTCGTAGAGCCGCACGCCGAACACCTCGCGCAGCGTCGTCAGGAGTCGCCTCAAGCGCGGAATCGAAAAATTGCGGCGCCGCAGCTCGGCGAGCACCTGCAGCTCGAGCACGTCCATCGGCGTGTACCGCCGCTCGGTGAAGCCGCCCGCTTCGGTGCGCTTCGACGCAATCGCGGACGCGAACACGCGGCGGGCGTCCCACCATTGAAGCTGGCGCGCGGTGAGCCCGGTGAGCTGCGCGACCTCGCGCGAGGTGTAAAACCTCTTGAGCCTCACGGCCCCTCGCGCGCCTTCCGGTCGGCCATCCGCGCCCCGTCGATGTCCTTGATCGTGAGGCCGCCCTCGCTGTGCGTGGAGTACGAGAGCGTCACGCGCTTGTAGTTGATCGTGATGTCCGGGTGATGGTCCGCCGCCTCCGAGTCGGGAACCAGGCGCTGCACGAACGCCACCGCCTCGGGGAATCCCCTGAACGTGAACTGCTTGCGGATGGCGTGCTCGTCGAGCGTCCAGCCGTCCAGCCGCGCGACGTGGCTCCGGATCTCCTCGTCAGTCAGCCTGGCCATTCCTAACTCCCAACTCCCAACTCCCAACTCCCAAACTTCCAACTCCCAAACTTCCAACTCCCAACTCTCAACTCTCAACTCCCAACTCCCAGCTCCCAACTCTTAACTCCCAACTCCCACTCCCCAAACTTCCAATCCCCAATTCGCAACGCGAATTCTCGATTCCCGATGCTCGATTCCCGATGCTCGATGCTCGATGCTCGATGACTAGAGACCGAACCTTCTGGGATCGGTGATGGCCAGCTCGGGGGCTTCGCGGCCGTTCAGCACGAGGTCCGCCACGGCGGCGGCGGTGAACGGCGCGAGAAGCACGCCGTTGCGGTAGTGGCCGGTGGCGTAGAAGACGCCCGGCTCCGTCGAGGAGCGGCCGATGATGGGCAGTTCGTCGCCGGTGGCCGGCCGAAGGCCGACCCGGACTTCCCGGAAGCGCGCGCTCCAGATGGGCGGCAGCAGGTCGCACGCGTACTCGATCAGGTCGTGAACGCCGGCCACGGTCGCACCTTCGTCGAACCCGACGTCCTCGACCGTGGCGCCGACCAGCACGGAGCCGTCTTCCCAGGGGACCATGTAACAGTCGGCCCCCCAGATCACGCGCGAGGCAACCGCCTCGGGAAGCTCCAGGTGGAGAAGCTGCCCGCGGATCGGCCGGACGGGAGGTTGAGCCAGGCCGACCGCAATGCCGCCGGACCAGCATCCCGCGGCGACGACGGCCGCGTCCGCCTCGATGAGCGACGCTTCGGTGGTGACCTGTACGCCGGACGTCGAGCCCGTCACGGCCCGCACCGTCGCGGCGCGCTCGATGGTCGCGCCGCGCGCCTCCGAGGCCGCGGCCAGCGCGTTCGTGAAACCCTCGACGCCCACGTAGCCGTGCACCGGCACGTAGAGCGCGCCCGTGATCTCCTCCGACAGGGCGGGCTCGAGATCGAGGGCCTCACGGCGATCGAGAAACCGGTGCTCGACGCCTCCACGGGCGTGGCGCACCGCAAGCTCCTTCAGCCGCACCGCCTCCTCGTCGGTGACGGCGATCTCGAGTGTGCCCGTGCGGCGATACTCGACCGGCCGGCGGGCGTCGTGCGAGACGTGGGCGACGAACTCGTCGTACATCGCCAGGCTCCGCGCGCCGAGCTGGAGCAGCGGGGCGGCATGCCCCTCGATGTGCGGACACAGCACGCCGGCCGATGCGCGCGTGGCCCCGCGCCCGACGTCCCGCATGTCGAGCAGCCGCACACGGGCGCCGCGGGCCGCCAGCTCATACCCCACGGCGCAGCCGACGACGCCCGCGCCGATAACGATGACGTTCACATGACGAGTCTAACCCCACGGTTCACGTGAGTCGAGGAATGCAGCTTGTCCCTGTTTCGTCGCTTCTCGCGTGAGGACCGTTGGCTCCGTCATCTCCGTTGCCGACTCGAGTGAGCAGACGCTGCCGCGCGACGACTTCCTGACGCTGCGCAAGTCCACCGGCACGGCCCGGGCGGGCGCAGGGACAACTCCCGATGGGAGCGCTCAACGGCCAAAACGCATCCGAATCCAGCCCGATGGCCTCAGAACGCGAACTGCAGTCCGACCTCGACCCGCCGCGCGGGACCGGCGGAGCTCGGGAGCCCGAAGAAGGGCGACTGCTGGTTGCCGCTGAAGGTGATGTAGTTCGTCCGGTTCAGCAGGTTGTAGCCTTGCACATAGAAATCGATGCGGAAGCGCTGATTCGACTGCTCCATCGACATCAGGACGGGCCCGCCGCCGTCGTCGCCGCCCACACGGCGCTGGATGACCGGGCCGCCGCCGGGCGCATTCCCGCGATCGCCGAAGCCGAACCCGCGGCTGACGCGCGCGTTGAGATCCCAGCGCCAGGCGCCTCGCTCCGTGTTGCGGCCGACGCCGGCAGGGCGATCGTTGCTGACGCCGTCGCCGTTGTCGTCGCGCCCGGTGGTGATGGTGTAGGGAAGCCCCGACTGCGCCTGGCTCATGATGCTGCCGCGCACGCCCTTCGGGAGCGGAAAGTTGAATATCGTGAACACCCGGTGGCGCGCCACCTGCGCCGCGGGACCCCACTCCCCGTCCGGGTTCCGGCTGTCGGCCGGAAGGGCAAGCGGCCCGTCGGCGTGGTTCTTCGTGCTCGACAGCACGTAGAAGGTGCCGAGCATCGTGCGCGTGCTCGGAATCCTGATGTTCGCGTTCATCGTCAAGCGGTTCACCTCGAGGCGCCCGGTCGACTCGATCTGCGAGATGGAGCCCACCTCGGCCTGCGGCCGCACGCCGGCCTCGTCGGGCGCGTTCACGTTGACCGAGCGAAGCTGATTGCGCCCGTCCTGCCGCATGTAGCTTCCCTGCACCGTCAGCGTGTTCGCGAACGTGCGCTCCGCGCCGATCGAGTACTGGTGGACGTACGGCATCGCCAGGCCCGGTGCGATCTGCACGCGACCGCCGGGGAGTACCGTCGCCGTCGCGCCTGCGAACGGATCGGGGTAGCTCGGGTTCAGCACCAGCAGGTCGCGCTGCGCGATGCCGTTGACGCGCAGGGACTGATCGTACAAGTCCGCTCCGAACCAGTCATGGAAGAGGCCGTACCCGCCGCGCACGGTCGTCTTCCACCCGAACGGGTTCCAGGAGAAGCCCGCGCGCGGCATGAAGTTGACCCAGTCGTCCAGGTGGCTCTGTATCTCGTGCCTCACGCCTCCGCTCAACGAGAGGTTCCTGCTGACCCGCACGTCGTCCTGGATGTAGAGCCCGAGCTGGTACTGGGAGAACGAGGTCTCGACTTCTCCGAGCCGCTGCGTGTATGTGTTCGGCCGGCCCGCCAGGAACGCGTCGAGGCTTCCAAACGTGAACGTGCCGTTCGCGTTGCGGCCGTCGATCTGCCGGTAGGCACCCGCCTCCAGCAAGACGCCCGTGCGGAACGCGTGCTTGCCGATGGTGAAGTCCGTGTTGTTCGCGACCTCCAGCGCCTTCAGCGCGCGGTCGCTGGCCACGCCGGCGCCTCCGCGCGTGAACGCGTCGATGACGATGACCGCGGGGTCCGGCGAGAGCGATTGCTGCGCGGTGTCGTCGATCCGGAGCTGCACGCGCAGCTCGTTGAGCGCGGACCTGCCGATGATGCTCGTCGCCGAGGCGCGCACCTGGTGCAGGGCGGTCTCGCGGCTGAACGCGCGATCGAGGAGCGCGAAGTCGCCGACGCCGAGGTTCCGGCGCTCTTCCTCGCGCCGCTGATACTCGACGCGCAGCGTCTGGTTCTTCGTGAGCGCGTGCTCCAGCCCGACGGTCAGCTCGGCGCGATCCACGGGGCGGCGCACCTGGTCGGCGATGCGGCCGCCCGGCGTCTCGGCGACGATCGTCTGCGAGTCGTACGAGGCGTTGCCGTCGACGTTGACGAAGAGCGACGTGCGCTCCTTCTTGAGCGGTCCGACGAAGCCGCCCGAGAACCGCCGGAACTGCTCCGGCGTCCGCGCCTGGGCAAACGCATTCCGGGCGTTCAGGATGTCGTCGCGCAGCCCCAGGTTCGCGCTGCCGTTCCAGCCCGTGGTGCCGGGCTTGGTGATGATGTCGACGATCGTGTGGCCCGCCGCATGGTTCTCGGTGGCGTACGCATTCACGCGGAACCGGACCTGACGGATCTGGTTCTTCGGCGGCAGACGGCCACCCCGAAAGCCGTTCACCTGGAACACGGCATCGCCCCCGGCCATCTGGCGCAGCGCCTCCTCGAACTCGTCCGGATCGTCGGGAAGCTGCGACAGCTCGTCCTCGCTCAACGTGGTGCTGAAGGCATGCCCCCGCCGGTCGGCCGCGTCCTCGTCGGTGACCACCAGCTCTTCCTGAAGCGACGCAATCCGCAGCATCACCGTCTGGTTGTTGTTGCCGCGGCGGAGAGCGACCTGCGCATCGTGCGGCGCGAACCCGGGCGCCTCGACGCGGAGCTGCACGAGGCCGGCGACGAGGTCCGGCACCAGGGCCTGTCCGCGGCTGTCGGAGGCCAGGTCGATGGGCACACCGTCGAGCGGCGTCACACGCACGGCCGCCGCGACAATCGCCGCTCTGGTCTGGTCGATGATGGTGACGCGCAGGACCGCCCGTTGCCTCTCTGCGCGGCCGGTTTCCGGCTGCGCGAATGCGGGACCCGTGTGCACGCAAAGAGCGACAAGACCGAGCCCGAGGAGCCGGCGCAGCATGGCCGTCACTTCGTGAACGTGTTGCTCTTGAACGCGGGGTTCACCTTGTAGGTCTTGACGCTCCACTCCTCGTTCACGGACCCGTTCACGCCGCGCGAGATCTGGTGCGGAAGCCGGATGCCGTCCACGGTGCGGTACTCGTCGAAGCGCAGCTCGAAGGTCGCGTGCGGCGGCGGTTCCCGCGACGCGGCGTCGCGCCCGGGCTGTTCCGGGTTCGGCCGTCCGGGTCCGCGCCGCACCATCATGCGCTCCGGCGGCCCCTGCCACGTCAGCATGAGCGGCAGGTGCGTCTGTTGATCGATGAAGAGCCGCATCGCCGATCCTTCGGCCGGCTTCACGTCCAGGACGTCGCCCTTGCCGTCCGGCGCCTCGGCGATGCCGGCGTGTGTGACCGCGGCATCCGTGGCCAGGAGCCACACGAGGAGGTATCGCGAGAGGTCGGCCCGGCGCGCCCGGCGACGCATCTGCCTGACCTGCTCCTCGTCCATCTCGCGGCCGCCGGGTCCGCGCAAGACCATGGTCATGTGGCCGCCCATCCCACCGCGCTGGCTGCTGTCCTCCCAGACCTCGTCGCCGTTCAACACTTCGGTGCGAACCAGGGTCGCCCCGCCGGGCACGCCGATCGTTTCGTTGCGACGCAGCTTGTCGGGCGTCTCGAGAAGGAGCTCGAGCTCACCTTCCATCTGCATCTCGCCCATCGATCGCCGGTAGTCGCCGGCAGCCTGGAGCGTCTTCACGGCGCGCAGCGTCTCGTCGCCACCGAGCGCGGCGCGGGCGTCGGCCAGCACGGCGCGAGCCTTGGCGGCCGCGTCCTGCGCGAGCCCTTCGAACGGGTGCGCCGCGGTCAGCGCGCCCACAACGGCCACGATTGTCACGATGTGCTTCTGCATGGTGGGCATTATTCCTGCTCGCGTGGCGCCGATCATTAAGCGGGGGCAAAGAGATTGTTAAGAATGTAAAACGTTGATCCGGCACGGTTTAGCGTTCGAGGTCGCGTGCTACACTCGGGCGCGTGAAGGCTCCGTCGCGACTGGCCGCGCTCACGGCGTCGCTCCTCGTGCTCTTGCCGGCCCTCGCCGTGCTGCAGTACCGCTGGGTCGGTCAGCTCGACGACGCGACCCGCGAGCGCATGCTGCGCAACCTGCACAACGCCGCGCGGCAGTTTCAGGAATCGTTCGACGGCGAGGTGGCGCGCGCCTTCGTGAGCCTGCAGGTGGACAGCGCGACGGCGCGCGACGAGCAGTGGAGCCGGTACGCCGAGCGTCACGCCGCATGGGCCGGCACCACGGCGTACCCCGGCCTCGTCGCGAATGTCTTCCTGATCGACGCGCGCGCGGGCGACCTCCGGCTCCGCCGATGGGACCGGGCGGCAGGTACCTTCGCGCCTGCAGAGTGGACGGGGGCGCTTGGTGCCGCCCGCGCGCACTTCGCAACCGAGCTCGCCGCCTTCGCCACCGGCAACCGCCGTCCGGTGGAGCGGCGCTGGTTCCGCGATGGCGAGGGGCTCCTCGTCGCGCCGCTCCTCAACGTCCACTTCGGACCGGCCTCGCAGGTCGCGATGCACACCTCGATCCTGACGGTGTTCGGTTTCACGGCCATCGAGCTGAACCTGCCGCTCATCCGCAACGAGATGCTGCCCGCGCTGGCACAGCGCCATTTCAGCCATACAGACGGCGACGGCTACCGCGTGGCTGTCGTCGACGCGGCGGATGCGGGCACGGTCATCTACCGGTCGTCGCCCGAGGCGCCCACCGATCCGTCGCGCTCCGACGTGAACATGCCGATCTTCGGCGCGCATTACGATCCGGTGATGTTCCTGGCGCGGGGGGCGGCGCGCGAGGCCCGGGATCCCCGGGACAGTCAGGAGCAACGCAACCTGGTCCTGAGCGTGATTCGCAAGACGGGCAACGATAACGTCACGATGCGCGCGCGGATCGCCAACGCTGACGGCGGCCGATGGCGGCTGCTCGCCCAGCACGAGCGCGGATCGCTCGAGGCCGCCGTGGGCGGCGTGCGCCAGCGCAACCTGATCGTCAGCTTCGGGATCCTGCTGCTGATGGGCGTCAGCATCGGCCTGCTGGCGCTGTCGTCGCGCCGGGCGCAGCATCTCGCGCACCAGCAGATGGAGTTCGTGGCAGGCGTGTCGCACGAGCTCCGCACGCCGGTCGCCGTCATCCGCTCCGCGGGCGAGAACCTCTCCCATGGCGTCGTCGGCGATCCCGATCGCGTGCGCCGGTACGGCGACGCCATTCAAGGCGAGGCGCGCCGTCTCGGCGAAATGATCGAGCGCGTGCTGCAGTTTGCCGGCATCGAGTCGGGCCGGGTGGCGCGCGCGCCCATCGCCATCGAGCCGCTCGTGCACGACGCCATCGAAGCCGCGCTGCCGAAAGACGCCGGGAGGTTCACCGTCGAGCGGCACATCGCGCCCAACCTGCCGCTGGTCGCCGGCGACGCCACGGCGCTGCGATCGGCGATTCAGAACCTCGTGACCAACGCCGCGAAGTACGGCGGAGGCGACCGGTGGATTCGTATCCGCGTCGAGACCGGCACCTCGGGGCGCCAGTCGTTCATGGCGGTCGCCGGCAATCGCCGGCGTGGGGTGCTGCCGGTTCCGCGCGCGCATCGCGGTCAGCCCTCCGAGGTGCGCGTCACGATCGAGGATCACGGCCGCGGCATCGCGCCGGCGGACCTGCCGCACATCTTCGATCCCTTCTATCGTGGCGGCGACGCGACGGCGCGGCAGATCCAGGGCAGCGGTCTCGGCCTCGCGCTCGTGCGACGCATTGCCGAGGCGCACGGGGGGCGCATCTCCGTCGTCACGCGCGAGGGCGCCGGCACCGCCTTTACGCTGCACCTCCCCGCTGCGGCCACTTCGCCCGAAGCCGTCCCCCTTCAGTCGCCGAATGAAGCTGCTGCTGGTTGAAGACGAGCCCGGCCTGGTGATGACCCTCACCGACCGGTTGCTGGCCGAAGGCTACGAAGTCGAGAGCGTCGGCGACGCCCCCACCGCCCTCGCGCGCGGCGGCGCCGGCACGCACGATCTCATCCTGCTCGACGTGATGCTCCCGGGCGGCAACGGCTTCGACGTGTGCCGAACGCTCCGGCAACGGGGCGTGCAGTCGCCGATCCTGATGCTCACCGCCCGCGGACAAGTGGTGGATCGCGTCGTGGGGCTCAAGCTGGGGGCGGACGACTACCTCGTCAAGCCATTCGAGATGGTGGAGCTGCTGGCGCGCATCGAGGCGCTCCTGCGCCGTGCGCCAGCCCCGGCGCGCACAGGTGACGGCTTCCGCTTCGGCGACGTGACCGTTGATTTCCGGCGCGCCGAGGTCACGAAGGCGGGTCAGCGCGTGGACCTCTCCGCGCGCGAGTTCAAGCTGCTGCGGTACTTCCTCGAGCACCTGGGCGCGACCCTCTCGCGCGACGAGCTGCTCAACGAGGTCTGGGGCTATCACGCGATGCCCTCGACGCGCACCGTCGACGTCCACGTCGCCTGGCTGCGGCAGAAGCTCGAGACCAACCCACGCCACCCGCAGCACCTCCTCACGGTGCACGGCCTCGGCTACAAGTTCGTCGCCTGAGCCGGGGTCAGATCGGGGTCAGAGTAGCGATGCGATCCGTATCAAGGGGGTGAGTCGAGTCGCATCGCTACTCTGACCCCGATCTGACCCCGATCCAGCCGTCGTTCATGAAGCGGCCGAAGCCCCGGCGCTCGGGCGCCATGAACGGCTGCGGCGCCGAACGCGGCGCGTGCCTCGCGGGGATGCCCCAGATCGGCACGGGCACATAGAAGTACTGCGGCACGACAATGGTCGTCGGTTGCGGCGCCGGCGACGGGTCGATCACAACGACCAGCGGTGGCGGCGCGGCTTCGGTCACGACGGCCGCAGCCCCCGACGGGTCGAACCCCGCGCCTGTGGACGGCTCGAACTCGCGGCGGGACCGGAGCATCTTCAACAGCACCACCCTGCTGACACCCGCCTCCTTCAGCTCGAGGATCTGATCCTTGTCGAGCACGAAGATCGTGCGATCGGCGTCGATGAGGGCGACGAGGACGTCGTCGGGGAGCCCGGCCTTCGTGAGCTCGATGATGTCACGTGCCGTGACAGCGCTCGCCGGCCACGGCAGGAGCAGCACGGCCAGGAACAGGAGTGTGCGGAGCGCTGGCATGACGTGGATCCCCCTCGAGACGGCTGGCCTCTCCATTCTAGTCAATTCGAGGCCGGTCCGGATGCCCGGACGGCTGGACTGGACAGCGGACAGGTCCGAGAAAGAGGGCAGCACGCGGGACGTGGATCGGGCAGAATAGGCCGGTTTTCTGCTGCCAACCTCGGTACATGGCTTGCTCTGAACGGCAGCGAGGAGTTTCACCATCATGGAAATCAGCAAGGGCGCGGCAGCCATCGCAGCGGCGGTCTGCCTCGTGGCGGGCGCCGGGGGCGCGTATCTGGTGACGCGGCCCGCGTCACCGTCGGATCTGGGCGTCGCAGCAGCCGAGTCGCCCAGCGTGTCGCCGGATCCGGCGGCGCCGGCCGTGGAGCAGTCGGAGGCGATCGTCGAGCCGCCGGCGTCGCCAGCGACGCCGGAACGGTCAGCGGTTGCGCAACCTCGAGACGCGGCGGTCGCGCCGCGGTCCCTGCCGCGACGCGAACAAGCGCCCGTCTCCGCCCGTCCCCGGAGCAGCACCGAGACACCGGATGATGCCGAGACGCCGGATGATTACGTGGCGCCGCAGGCACCGGAGCCGCGCGTGCCCACGGCGCCAACGCAAGCGCCGTCCCTGCCGGATCCCGAGCCGGTTGCGCCGCTCGCGCCGCAGTTCGAGGACCTCGTCGTCTCGGCCGACTCGGTGATCGGCCTCGAGATGGAATCGTCGGTCACGAGCGAGCGGGCACGGGTCGAAGATGAAGTCACGGCGCGGGTCACGCGCGACGTGAAGGTGGGCGACCGTGTGGCCATTCCCGCGGGCGCACAAGCCATCGGCGAGGTCACGCTGGTGGAGCGAGGCGGCAAGCTGCGCGAGAAAGCACGGCTCGGCGTGCGCTTCACGTCGATCGTCCTGGCGGACGGGATGCGCATCCCGCTCCAGACCGACACGATCATCCGCGAGGGGAGCGCCCCGGGAGGCGAGAGCGCGGCGAAGATCGGCGGAGGCGCGATCGGCGGCGCCATCATCGGCGGAATCCTCGGCGGCGCGAAGGGGGCCATCATCGGCGGCTCTGCTGGCGCGGGCGCCGGCACGGCGGCCGTAATGGCCGGCGGGCGCAACGCCGCGACGCTGGCGTCGGGTGCGCCGGTCACGGTCCGTCTGCTGAGACCCGTCACGGTCACCGTGGAGAAGTAGCGGTTTTTCTTTCCCGCATTACGTCCAGCGCCCATCCGGCAGGCCCGGGTGCGCTGGATATCGCACTAGAATCAGGCGGAAGGAGCTCTCATGCGGATGCACTCGTACATCGCGGCCGTCGTCATCGTCGGCGCCACGGCCGTGGCGGCCGCGCAAGTCAGGAAGGCCGAGATCGCGGGCGTAAGGAACTTTTCGCGCGTGGACGCGACGGTTGGATGCGGCGGCGCCACGGAGCCGGCTGCGATGGCCGCCCTCCGCCGCGATGGATTCACGTCCGTCATCAACCTGCGGCTGGCGAGCGAGCGAGGCGCAGACGTGGAGGCCGGCCGCGCGGCGGCGCACGCGGCGGGATTGACATACATCCACCTGCCGTTCGACGCCTCGAGCCCCGATCCGAAGCTTGTCGAGACTTTCCTCACCGCGGTCGCTGACCCGGCGCTTCAGCCCGTGTACATCCACTGCGCCTCCGCGAACCGCGTCGGCGCGGTCTGGATGATCAAGCGGGCGTTGAAGGACGGGTGGGAGATCGACAAGGCGCTGGCCGAGGCCGAGGCGATCGGCCTGACGAATGCGCAGTTGAAGACGTTCGCCACCGACTACATCGCCGCGCACAAGCCGTAACGTGGACTCAGACGAGTTCCGGAAGCACGGGCACGCGCTCGTGGAGTGGATCGCCGACTACCTGGCGGATCCGGAGCGCTACCCCGTGCTCTCGCGCGTGACGCCCGGCCAGCTCCGCGACGCGCTGCCGCCCGTGGCCCCCGAGCGCGGCGAGCCCTTCGAGCGCATCTTCGCCGACTTCGAGCGCGTCATCGTGCCCGCGCTCACGCACTGGAACCACCCCGGGTTCTTCGCGTACTTCGCGATCACCGCGAGCGAGCCTGGTGTGCTGGCCGAGTTCCTCTCAGCGGCGCTGAACCAGCAGGCGATGCTCTGGCGCACGTCGCCCGCGGCAACCGAGCTCGAAGAGGTCACGATGGGCTGGCTCAGGACGCTGATGGGCCTGCCGCCCGTCTTCGAAGGCGTCATCTACGACACCGCCTCCATCGCCACGCTGCACGGCCTCGCCGCCGCACGCGAGGCGGCGGTTCCGGACGTGCGGCGCGCGGGCCTCTCAGGCCGCGCGTACATCGGCCGTCTTCGCGTGTACTGCTCCGAGCATGCGCACACGGCGGCCGACAAGGCGGTGATTCTGCTTGGCCTCGGGCACGACGCCCTCCGCCGCATCCCCGCGGATGCCATGTTCAGCATGAGCCCCGACGCGCTGGGGGCCGCAATCGCCGAGGACCGCGCCGCCGGCGTGCTGCCCGTGGCCGTCGTCGCCACCGTCGGCACGACCTCGATGACGAGCGCCGATCCCGTTCGGGCGATCGCCGATCTCTGCGCGCGCGAACGGCTGTGGCTCCACGTCGACGCGGCATATGCGGGCGTGGCCGCCATCATCCCGGAGCACCGCCATCACTTCGACGGCTGGGAGCGCGCCGACTCGATCGTCGTCAACCCCCACAAGTGGCTGTTCACGCCGTTCGACCTGAGCGCGTTCTACTGCCGGCGTATGGACGTCGTCCGTGCGGCGTTCTCGCTGGTGCCCGAGTTCCTGCGCACCACCGAGGGCGACCACGTGCGGAACCTGATGGACACCGGCGTGCAGCTCGGGCGCCGCTTCCGCGCGCTCAAGCTGTGGATGGTTCTGCGCACCTTCGGCGCCGAGGGCCTGCGCAGCGCGCTGGCCACGCACATCGATCTCGCGAGGCGCTTCGCCGCGTGGATCGACGAGTCGCCCGACTTCGAGCGCCTGGCGCCTGTGCCGTTCAGCGTGGTCTGTTTCCGGGCGCGGCCGCCCGGCGCGCCGCTCACGAACGAGGAGCTGGACGCCTTCAATGAGCGCCTCATGGCCTCCGTCAATGCGACCGGCGAGATCTTCATCTCGCACACGCGAATCAACGGCGCGCTCGCGCTCCGCCTCGCGATCGGCAATCTCCGCACCACCGAGCGTCACGTGGCACGCGCCTGGGAGCTGCTGCGGCAGCGTACCGCCGAGCTCGGGCGCGTCTCCTCCCTGTAAATCGTTCCGGTCGCGGCTTTGTGCTCAGCTCGCCGCGCGCGGCGGGAATGTGGCTTGCACTGACACACCGCCGGGAGAGACGACCGTCAGTCGCGGAGGAACCTGACTGCGACGGGTCGTGGATACACGAGTCCAGGAGGAACGGCAATGTTGAAGAAGTACGCACTAATGGCCGCGCTGGTGCTGGCGCTCTTGCCCGCCACGGCGCGTGCAGACTGGCTGTTCACGCCGAATATCGGCGCCGGGTTCGGCGGCGATGCGAGCGGGCGCGAGCACCTGACCTACGGAGCGTCGATCGGCTGGATGGGCGCCGGGGTCGTCGGCTGGGAAGCCGACTTCGCCTACACGCCTGAGTTCTTCGAGGGCGACGACGACGACCCGGATTTTTTCAATACTGGGGACAGTAATGTCACGACGCTGATGGGCAACGTGATCGTCGGTGTCCCGGTCGGTGGGCAGACCGGACCGGGCGTGCGGCCGTATCTGGCAGGCGGCGCCGGGCTCATGCGGACGCGCGTGGAGGATGCGGCGGAACTGTTCGAGATCGACAACAACAACTTCGGCATCAATGTCGGCGGCGGCGTCATGGGCTTCGCGACCGACAACGTCGGATTCCGAGGCGACATCCGTTACTTCCGCGCCTTTGGCGAGGAAGAGACGAACGAAGGCATCGACTTCGACTTCTCGGACTTCGACTTCTGGCGCGGCACCGTGGGCGTCGTGTTTCGCTGGTAAGTCGATGGGGCGCCGGGTGCGCTACGTGCCCTCGGAGGCACGCGGCGCACCTGACGCACCCGAGATCCTCCAGGCTTCCCTCCACTGATCGTCGCCGCCCTCGAGCGCAATCAGTCCGTGCTGCGGAAACGCCATGGGCGACGTGTCCGGATCCTCGCGGATCAGCAGCCGGAACAATCGCGGCAGGTTCGGCAGGTGACCGACGAGCATGAGCTCGCGCCGTTCACCGAGAAGCCGGTCGCGCATCCATTCCGGTGGATCGGTCGGCTGCAATCCTCGCTCAGCCGTCAGCGATGCAAATGGGTGACACACCCTCAAAAACGCCTCCGCCGTCTGGCGCGCGCGCAGCTTCCCGCTGTGCCAGATAGCCTCGGGTTTCGCCCCTCGACGCGCCGCCTCATCCGCCAGCAGCAGCACCGCCGCGCGTCCACGGTCCGAGAGCGGGCGCCGCGGGTCGATCTCGGAAGGGATTGCGTCGCCGTGATGGACCAGATAAATCATCTGCAGCTCTTCTGGCCTGTGACCGGACGCTGGTGCTATACTGCCCCGTTCGCTGGCGCGGCGATTTCCAGACTTGATGGGCCGCGCGTCGCACCCTGCTCCAGCGGGGGCTGAATACTATCTAAGTCGCGTACCGCAGGCCCGCGACGTAAAGTCGCCGGGCCTTTGTTGTTTGGAAGACACTCTTGTTGGGAAGAGACCGCGTTTCGCCGAAGGAGCATCATGTCGCGCTTCACGTTCACGTCCGAATCGGTGTCCGAGGGACACCCTGACAAGGTCTGCGATTACATCTCCGACTCCATCCTCGATGCGTGCTTCGAGCGGGATCCCACCAGCCGCGTCGCCTGCGAGACCTTGTGCAAGAGCGATACAGTGGTGCTCGCCGGCGAGATTACGACGACGGCGAATCTCGACTTCGACCGCATCGTGCGCGCGGCGGTCAAGGAGATCGGCTATACCGACCCGTCGGAGCCCTTCTGCGATACGACGCTCAAGCTGATTCCGATCATCACGCAGCAGTCCTCGCAGATTTCGCAGGGCGTCACGGCCGCCACGAGCCAGAGCGGCGAACAGGGCGCCGGCGACCAGGGCATCATGTTCGGCTACGCCACGGACGAGTCGCCCGAACTGATGCCGCTGCCGATTCTGCTCGCCCACAGGATCACCAAGGGCCTCTCCGACGACCGCAAGGCCGGCAAGGTCGACTTCCTTCGTCCCGACAGCAAGTCCCAGGTCTCCGTCGTCTACGAGCACAACGAGCCGAAGCTCGTGTCCGCGGTGGTCGTCTCGACGCAGCATACCGCCAGCGCCGGCCAGAAGGCGATCATGGAGTACGTTCGCGAAGACCTTGGCCCGCGCGTTCTCGGCTCGTGGTGGACCAAGGACATCACGCTGTACGTGAACCCCACCGGCGATTTCAGTCATGGAGGGCCGTCGGCCGACGCCGGCGTCACGGGCCGCAAGATCATCGTCGACACCTATGGCGGCTGGGGGCGTCACGGCGGCGGCGCCTTCAGTGGGAAGGATCCATCGAAAGTCGATCGCAGCAGTGCCTACTTCTGCCGCTTCGTGGCCCGGCAGGTCGTGGCCGCGGGCCTGGCGAAGAAGGCCGAGATTCAGGTGGGGTACGCGATCGGGATGGCCAGGCCGGTGTCGGTGAAGGTGGACACGTTCGGCACCGGCGATAACTGCGCGGCGGCGGACTTCGTCATGAACGCGTTCGACTTCCGCCCGCGCAAGATCATCGAGCGTCTGGACCTGCTCCGCCCGATCTACCGCACGACGACCAACTACGGGCACTTCGGCCGCGTGGGCCTGCCGTGGGAGACGGTGGAGAAGGCGGCCGCCGTGGCGAAATAGGTTGGCGCGGATGGCGGACGGCGGATTGCGGATCGCGGATTAGAAGAACTGGTACCAGCGTCGCCGGTTCTCCGTGATCGTTTGCTGCACCTCGCCCAGCCGGTCTGCGATCGGCTGGGCGCGGTCTTCGGGCACACCGGCCGACGCCAGCACGGCCTTCACCTCTCGCTCGAGCGCGTCCACCTGGCGCGCGCTCAGTTCCTTTGCCGTCACCGCGACCCACAACGTGTGCGCCAGCCGCTCGGCCGTCTGATCGTCGAGCCGGGCGTCGGCCAGCCCCTGCGCGACCTGGCGCGACAGCTCGTTGATCGCGGTCACGGCCTCCGCGTTCGATCCGTACTTCGCCAGGTCGCTCCGCAGGTCCTCGGGTGCCTGCGGATCCTTGTTCACGATGTTGACCATGTCGCGTGCGATATCGCCGACCTCGTTGGCCTGGTCGCCCGTCGGCAGGGGGGTTGACCCGTCCGCCTGGCGACATCCGGCCACACCGAGTGCGAGCGCCAGCGCCAGCACGAGCCGCACCGACATACACATGGTGGGTACAGGAAGGCGGGCCCCCCGGCCCGCCCGTCGCGTCTAGTTCGCCGCCTTCATCGAGCTGACGGTGATGATCTTCTTGCCGTCCTTCTCGGTCACGTCGCCGGTCGCCTCGACCTGCGCCGCGACGAACTCGAGCAGCTTGGCGTTGTTGTTCGCGGCGTAATCACCGGCAATCTCGTACACCGCATCGGATGTCAGAATGCCCAACGTCGAGCCCCGCTTCGCGCAGGCCGTCGCGCATCCTTTGTGCGCGTCGCCCTGGCCGGCGGGCGCTTTCTTGAGCTGGCAGGCGACGTCCACGACCTCGCCCTTGACCGTCTGAGTGTCCGCCGCGAAGAGCGACGCGCCGGCCACGAGGGCCGCGGCCGCCGCCACTGCAAGAATCTTCCGCATTCTCAAGCTCCTTTTGCTGCGCCGGGACGCTGCCGGGGAGTCCGGAAACCGGCCGTACGATATCGATCACACCCCCGCAGTGTCAATGCCCCCGCTATGTTACGCTGGCCGGTCTGAAGTCCGTGCTGCGCGGGCTGCGTCGAGGGATGAACACACCGAAGGGGCGAACCGCACAGGTTGACTTCACAGGAGGGCAGACAGTGAAGCGCTTCGTGTTCCTTCTCGCGCTCGTCGCGCTCGCGGCGCCGGCCGTCCCCCGCGGCCAGGCGCAGCCGGCCATTGCCATTCGCGGCGCGACGATCCTCACCGTCACGAAGGGGGGGATTCGCAACGGCACGATTGTGCTGCGGGGCGGGAAGATCGAGGCCGTCGGCGCCGGCGTCGCCGTGCCGGCGGGCGCGCAGGTCGTCGACGCGGCCGGCACATTCGTCTCGCCCGGCCTCATCGATGCGCACTCGCACATCGCCACCGACTCGGTCAACGAGGGCGGCACAACCGTGAGCGCCATGACGGGCATCGAGGACGTGCTCGATCCCACCGACATCAACATCTACCGCGACCTCGCGGGCGGCCTGACCGCGGCGAACATCCTGCACGGCAGCGCCAACCCGATCGGCGGGAAGAACGCCGTGATCAAGCTGCGCTGGGGCAAGACGCGCGCGAAGGACCTCCTCTTCGAGAGCGCGATGCCCGGCATCAAGTTCGCCCTCGGCGAGAACCCGAAGGACATGCGCCAGTTCGGGCAGCAGGGGCCGCGCCGCTATCCCGTCACCCGACCCGGCGTCGAGTTCGTGATCCGCGACGCCTTCACACGGGCGAAGGCGTACCAGACGTCGTGGCAGGACTACGAGCGCCGCCGCAAGGCGGGCGAGGACGAGCTGGCGCCGCGCCGCGACCTGCAGCTCGAGCCGCTCGTCGAGATCCTCGAGGGCCGGCGGCTCGTCCACGCGCACGGCTACCGCGCCGACGAGATGCTGATGCTCATCCGCCTCGCCGAGGAAATGGGCTTCCGGATTGCGACGTTCCAGCACGTGCTGGAAGGCTACAAGATCGCGAAAGAGATTGCGGCGCACGGCGCCGGCGCGTCAACCTTCGCCGACTGGTGGGGCTACAAGGTCGAGGTCATCGACGCCATCCCGTATAACGCCGCGCTCATGGTCCGTAAAGGCGTGCTCGTCTCGATCAATTCCGACAGCGCCGAGCACGCGCGGCGCCTGAATACCGAAGCGGCGAAATCGATCAAGTGGGGCGGCCTCACGGAGGACGAAGCGTTCGCGCTCGTCACGATCAACCCGGCCAGGCAGTTGCGCCTGGACAGCCGCGTGGGATCGCTCGAGGCGGGCAAGGACGCCGACGTGGTGGTCTGGACGCACCACCCGCTCAGCTCGTATGCCGTGGCCGACCGCGTCTACATCGACGGCACGCTGTACTACGACCGCCAGGCCGAGGCGGCGCGCCTCACGCAGGTGAAGGTCGAGAAGGACAGGCTCGTCGCCGCCGAGCGGTCCGACAAGCCGACGACGACGGATTCGGCCGCCGCGTCGGGTTCTCCACGCGCACCGCGCGTGAAGGTGCCGAACGATACCAGCGGCCGACGTGATGGGCACGGCCAGAACGGCACGAACGGGTCGAACAGCACAAACGGCGCACACGGCACGAACGGCCGGATGAACCAGGGCGCTCCGAACCGTTCGAGCCCCTCGAACATCCTCGCGATTACGAACGCCAGGATCCATCCCGTCACGAGTGCCACGATCGATCGCGGCACGATCCTCGTCCGCGGTGGAAACATCGAGGCGGTCGGCGCGAACCTGCCGGTGCCCGCGGGGGCAACGATCGTCGATGTGGCCGGCGCCGACGTCTACCCGGGCTGGATCGACGGCCGTACCACACTTGGGCTCGCCGAGCCCGGCTCGAACACCTTCTACGACGTCAACGAGATGCTCGAGCTCAACCAGGTGCTCCGCGCGGTCGTCGCCTACAAAGCGGACAGCGACGCCATTCCGGTGGCACGGGCGAACGGCGTGACGACCGTCGCGGTCGTGCCCTCCGGCGGCCTTCTCGGCGGTCAGGCCGCGGTCGTGACCCTCGACGGCTGGACGTACGAAGAGGCCGCGCTCCGCCCGATGGCCGGGATCAGCTTTCAGTTCCCAACCCTGGGCCGCCTGGGCGGCGGCTTCGGGCAGAACCCGGACCGCAACCGCGATTTCACCGAGCTGAAGAAGGAGCGCGACGCGAAGATCGAGCGCGTGGCGATGCTCCTCGATCGGGCGCGCGGCTACGCCCGTACGCCCCGGGCCGAGCGCGTCACCGACTGGGCGCTCGAGGCCCTCGTGCCCGTAATCGAGCGGCGCGCGCCCCTGCTCACGTTCGCCGACCGTGAGACGGAGATTCGCGACGCCGTGGCCTTCGGGGAGACGCACGACGTGCGCATCGTCATCACCGGCGGCATGGAGTCGCCGCTCGTGGCGCCGCTGCTCAAGGAGAAGAATGTCCCGGTCATACTCGGCGAGGTCTTCGAGCTGCCGACGCGCGAGGACATGCCGCACGCGGAGAGCTACGCCGCCGCGGGACAGCTTGCCCAGGCCGGCGTGCCGTTCGCCTTCGGCACCGGCGGGTACCAGAACGTCCGGCTGCTGCCGTACAACGCCGCCATCTCTGTGGCCTGGGGCCTGAAGCACGAGGACGCGATCAGGGCGCTGACGATCGGCGCCGCGGAGATCCTCGGCGTCGCGGACAGGGTCGGCAGCATCGAGCCGGGCAAGGCCGCGAACCTCGTCGTCTCGCGGGGCGATCCACTGGAGATTCGCACCGAGGTCACGCACGTGTTCATCAACGGGAAGAGCGTCGGCCTCGACACGCGTCAGGTCGAGCTCTACAAGAAGTACGCCGCGAGGCCGTCACCATGACACGACTCCTCATCGCCGTCGCCGTCCTCGGCGCGCTCGCCGCGCCGCGCGCGCAGGCGCCGCATGTCTACGCCATCACGAACGCCCGCATCGTCACGGCCGCGGGCGCGCCGATCGAGAACGGCTCGATCGTCTTCCGCGACGGACTCATCGAACAGGTCGGCAGCGGAATCACGCCGCCTGCGTCGGCACGGGTCTACGATGGCCAGGGGCTGACCGTCTATCCCGGGCTCATCGACATGGGCAATACCGCCGCGGTCACGGCGCCGGTTGCGAGCGCGCCGGCTCCGCGCACGACCGAGGACGTCGAGCGGGCGAAGCGCGAGTCGCTGCTGCGCGCGCACGTGCGCGCCGCCGAACACCTCGCCATCGACGCGCCGGCCATGAAGAAGCTCGTGGCGGCCGGTGTCACCACGGTACTCGCCGTTCCGGCGGGCCAGGGGATTACCGGCCAGAGCGCGCTCGTGAACGTCGCGCTGCCCGACGACGAGCCGCAGATCGGGGCCCTGGCCGACATCCGCAAGGGACAGCCCGTGCTGCGCACGCCCGTGGCCGCGCACGTCGTCCTTCCCCAGAACCTGCCGGGTGGCGCGTACCCGGCCTCGCTCATGGGCGTCATCGCCGTCGTGCGGCAGTCGCTCATCGACGCGCAGTATTACGGCGTGCTGCAGGAGCGCGCCGCCCGTGGCCGCAGCGGGACGCCGCGCCTCCTGTTCGACCCTGCCCTCGAGGCGCTGCAGCCCGTGGTCGGCGGGAGGCTCCCGGTGGTCTACCGCGCCGACACCGTGCGCGAGATCGACCGGGCGCTGGCGATGGCACAGGACTTCACGCTCGACACGATCGTCGCGGGCGGCCGCGAAGCCGACCAGCTCGTCGCCGACCTGAAGGCGCGCAACGTGCGCGTGATCTACAACCTGCGGTACCCCGAGCGGCTGAAGTCGCTCGCGCCCGGCGCCGACGAGCCTCTCCGCGTGCTGCGCGAGCGCGCCGCCGCGCCGAAAACGCCTGCGGCCCTCGACCGGGCGGGCATCCTGTTCGCGTTCGAGTCGGGCGGCCTCGAAGACCCGAAGGACTTCGTCAAGAACGCCGCCAGGGCGGTGAAGGACGGGCTCGCCGCCGACGCGGCCGTCCGTGCGCTGACGATCAACGCCGCGACGATCGCCGGCGCCGCCCATCGCCTCGGATCGCTGGAGAAGGGCAAGATCGCGAACGCGATCGTCACCGACGGCGACCTCTTCGGCGAGAA
>JBOGIW010000438.1:0-5706 GCA_050748045.1 Vicinamibacterales bacterium
CGACCGGAACTTGTGAATCGTGAAGAGGCGGCCGTCCTTGCCGACCCGCTGCTGGTGGTAGAAGATCGGCCCGGGCGCCAGGAGCTTCATCGCGATCGTGATGAGCAGCATCACCGGCGCGGCCAGCAGCAGGCCGAGGGCGGCCAGCGTGACGTCGCCGGCGCGCTTGACCGCGGCCAGCGACCGGCTCTTGCGGAAGCCTTCCGAGAAAATCAACCAGCTCGGACGCAGGTTCTCGACGGCGATCTTGCCGGTGTAGTCCTCGTAGACCGAGGCGAGGTGATCGAAGCGCACGCCGTCGTTCAGCTTCATCTCGAGGAGCCGGTCCATCGAGAGCTTCCCGCGCGCGTCGCCCAGGCTGACCACGACGCGATCGACGCGCCGCTCGCGGACGATCCCGGGAATGTCCGCCACCGTCCCGACGATGCCCGGATTGATGAGCGAGGCGCCCACGCGCGCCGGGTCGGTGTCGACAAAGCCGACCAGCTCCACGCCGAGCTCCTGGCGGCGCTCGAACAGTTCGCGCGCCAGATCCACGGCGGCGCTGTTCGTCCCGACGATGAGGAGCCGCTCGGCCGGCGCGAGCCGCAGCGACAGCCACTCGAAGGCGACGCGCCAGCCGACCACGAGCCCGACGATGAAGATGGAGGCGATGACGAAGACGCCGCGACCGATGATGAGCGCCGGGATCCAGAAGTAGAGCAGCGCGAGGATCACCGACGCGGCGCCGAGCGCGCGCAGGAGCCGTATGAAGAGATCGCGGCGATCGACGAGCGTCCGCAGCTCGTACAGGTCGCCGTAGTGCAGACAGATCTGGAGCACCGACGCGATCAGGCTGGCGCGCCAGAGGATCCCGGTGGCGTCCGGCACCTCGTCCGGATAGCCGAGGCGCAGCACCGTCGCAATCAGCACCGAGAGCACGATGAGCGAGTGCTCGACGCCGATGAGGAGCGCCGGACGCGGGTTGAAGTTGCGGAAGATCGGCTGTGGCATGATGGCGTGCTAGGCTTGCCGCTCTGCCGCCGTGGGGTACGCGTACTCGTATTGCTCCACCGGCATGTGATCCACGGCGTTCAGCACGACGCCGAGAATGCGCTCGCGCCCAAGCGCGTCGATCGCCCGCTGCACGGCCGGATGCTGCGTGCGGCCGGCGCGCACCACGAAGACGGCGCCGTCGACCATCTGCGACAGGAGGCTCGCGTCGGCCATGGGGCCCATCGGCGGGGCGTCGAGAATCACCCAGTCGAAGCGGCCCGCCGCCTCTTCGAGGATGTGGCGCATCCGCGCGGAGGTCAGCCCTCCCATCGGATCGGGATTGGGCCGCCCCGCCGGGAGGAGCATGAGGGTCGGCGTGACCTGGAGAATGCCGAGCTTCTGCTCCGTGGGCGACTTCAGCGCCTCGCTCAGCCCGGGCGCGTTGGTCACGTCGGCGACGTTGCCGAGCGACGGGCGCCGCAAGTCGGCATCGATCAGCAGGACGCGCCGGCGGTACGACTCGCTCAGCACGAGCGCCAGGTTGACCGCGGTCAGCGTCTTGCCGTCGTCGGCGCAGGCGCTCGTCAGCATGATGACGCGGATGCCGCTGCCGCTCTGCGCGTGGTGGAGCGTCGCGGCCAGCCTGCGGTACTGCTCCACGAGCACCGCGTTCGCCTCCGGCGCGATTGCCAGGCGCTCGCGCCAGGCGTGGCTCAGCGTGACCGGCGACCGTTCCGTCGTCCGTGGGGCCTCCGGGATCAGCACGTGTTCCCCGGGGCGCGCCGGCTCGGAGGGGAGAAGCGACTCGGTCGCCGACCCGCCCGGCACCTCCGGCTCGTCGGCGCCCCAAGCCGACACGAACACGCCCTCCGCGTCGGGTGACGCCGCCTGAGAGCCGTTCTGGCCCTTTCGCCGCAATGCCTCGTCGATTCGACTCACGTGCCTTGCCTCAGACCAGATAGTTCCAGAGCTGCATCGACCAGAAGACATAGCCCGCGACGCCGACGGCCGCCACGGCGCTCGTCGCCACGAGCGCCGCCCTGCGCACGCGGCGCGCGCGCTCGACGGCCGTCTCGACGTACGGCACCATCGCGAGCACCGGCAGCGAGAGAACGTTCACGACGTCGGCCTCGGATCGGAAGCTGGCGTCCTTCAGCTCGAGCAGCGCCGCGATGCCAAGGCCCAGCATCAGCCCGATGGCGAAGCCGATCGCATTGATCTGGATGCGCACGGGGCTGATCGGCCGGACGGGCACGCCCGCCGGATCGAGGATCCGGAACTGCTCGCCGATCTGACGGCGCTCGAGGTCCACGGCCACCTTGGACTGCTCGCTCTTGCCGAGGAGCTCCTTGTAGGCGGCCTGCTGCGTGTCGTAGTCGCGGGTGAGCGCCACCCACTCCGACTCGACCCCCGGCACCGCTTCAATCCGCCGCTGGTACTCGGCCATGACGCCGCGCAGGCGGAGCTCCTCCGACTCCTTGAACTTGATCTGGCGATCGAGACTTTCGATCTCGGCGCGCTGCTGCCGCAGTTGCTCCCGCCGCTGCAGCTCCTGCGGCGTGACCGCCACGGGGACTGGCGGCTCGGGCGCTTCGGCCGACGCGCTCGCCTGCACCTGCTGCTCGAGATCCACGATCATCCGCTTGGTCCGGATGATGTCCGGGTGCTGGGGCTTCAGCCTGAGCTCCAGGCGCGCCAGCGTCGCGCGTGCGGCGGCGAGCTGCTGCTCCGGTGAGCCGACGGCGGTCCCCGCCGCGGGATCGGCCTGCTGTTGCGGCGCCTGCGGTGGGGGGGGCGCCACGATCGGAGGCTCCGCGACGGCGTCGTTGTACAGCCGCTCGAGCATCAGCTTGCGATCGCGGTCGCGAGCCGTGGACTCCACCATCGCCTGGATCTGCAGCTGCGTGCTCTGAATCGCCGTCATGTTCGACTGAAGCTGCGTCGGCAACTCGTTCCCGTGCCGTTCACGGAACGCCTCGAGGCGCCCCTCCGTGTCCTCCAGGCGCTCGCGGGCCTGCGTGAGCTGCGACTCGAGGAACTGATTCGTCGCTTCCGCCAGCGCGCCACGGTCGCGGGCGTTCTGGTCCACGAAGAGCGACCCGAGCCGCTGGGTCACGTGCGCGGCGATCTGCGCATCCGGATAGGTGAAGCGCACGTGGAAGGCGTGCAGCGGCTCCGGCCCTCGCGGCCCCCGCCTCGGCGCCTCGGGCTGCACCTCGATGTTCCGCCGCATCAGCTCGACGACGTCCTCCATCGGAAGCTCGCGGCGCTCTTTCGGATACAGGTCGAACTGCTGGACCATCTGCTCGATGAGCGTGCGGCTCGTCACCTGCGTCGCGATCGCGTCGAGACGCTCCTCGGTCCTGAGGGTCACGGTCGAGCGGACGAACGTGTCGGGGACGCGTTGCGGCACGATCGCGATGAGCGTGTCGGACTGATAGAGATTCGGCAGCGACGCCGACACCAGCAGCGCCACGAACAGCCCGATGAAGGGCGGCGCCGCGAGCAGCCAGACCCGGCGCCGCAGGATCTGCAGGGCGTCCGCGATCGTGTACTTCTTGCCGGGCAGCATGTCAGTTCCGTCCTGCCGGCGCGGGGCGCCCCGCGGGAAAGGCGCCGTACAGCGGCAGCCAGATCGTGAAGCCCACGCTCACCGCGCTCCGGTCGAAGCGGTTCGGGAACCCCGCGGGAATCGACGAGAGGTCGCGCAGCCGGTGCGCGTAGTACGAGTAGCTGCCCAGGACGGTGCAGCACCGGGTCAGCGCATACTGGACCTGCGCCGTGCCGTTCATGCTCTCGTAGGACCCGATCTCGCCTTCGTGCGGCCGCCCCTCCGAGAACGATCCGTTCACCGCGACGATCCACGACTGCCCGATGTTGCCGCCGATCCAGAGCGCCGCCACGTCGGTCAGGAACGACTGCTGCGTGAGCCCCTCGAGCACGGTCACGTCGCGGCGGAGATCCACGGACACCGCCCAGGTGCGTCCGAGATCGATCCGCGCGCCCCCGAAACCGGACGGCGCCACGTACTCGAAGGGACGGTTGTCGGACGACGCCAGCGTCTTCACGTGCATCGCGCCGGCACCGCCCGTGAACACGATCCGCCGCGTCGGCGAGACCGACTTCCGGTACTCGACGCCGAGCTGCCCCTGCTGGGAATCCACCGGCCTCGTCACCCCGGCCCCGATCTCCGAGGAGTGGCTCGAGTACTGGTACGAGAAGAGCAGGCCGAGGGCGCGCCTCACGTCCCAGCCGTGGCCGAGCGACGCGACGTGGCTCGTGGAGTTCACCTCGGTCAGCGACGTCACGCGCTGCCGTGAGTACCCGTATCCGGCGTTCGTGCGATGACGCAGGCTCCAGTTGTACGTCAAGGTCGAGGACGTATCGCCGCCCACCGAGCGCATCTCGGAGACGCCGATTGTCGGGTCGGTCGGCGCGACGGCGCCGCTTTGCACTTCCGGGGATCCGAGCCCGACGGCGCCCAGCGTGAAGGTCGGCTGGTACCGGCCGCCGGCGCTCGCCGTGATGCCCGCCTTGTCGCCAAGCTGCGTGGCTCCGTTGACGTTGACCTCGCCGCCGTACATCGGACGGAGATCCAGGTTCCTGAACGAGTTCATGTACCCGCGTCCGTTGACGCCGATGAAGCGGGTCTGCGTGCCGTAGGAATACTGCACGTCCCCCGCGAAGAGCCCCGTCGACCCGCTCTGGCGGGGCGCCAGCGGATCGGTCGTCACGCCTTCCCCTCCGGGGGTCAGGTTGTCCTCGTAGCCGCCCAGCAGATTGAAGGTCAACGCCAGCTCGTGCGCCGCGCGGTTGGGATCGGCGTGGCGCGGCGCGCCGAACAGCCCGCGCGTGGACCGCGGCGGCAGCTGCAGCACCTGCGCGGCGGCCGTCGTGGCGCCCGCGAGCACGACGACGAGCACGACGGAAACGGCAACGTGCCTTCGCATCGGCCTGCCCGTTACGGGACCACGACCGTGTCGCCCGGCTTGAGCTGAATGTTCTGTTCCAGCTTCTTGCCCTTCGACACGTCCTTGTAGTTGAACTTGAACGAGCGGGTCTTCCCGCCCTCCTCGCGCATGATCGTGATCTTCGAGCTGTCCGCGTACTCGTTCAGTCCGCCGGCGAGCGCGATCAGCTGCATCACCGTCCGGGGCCCCGTCAGGGGGAAGGCGCCCGGCGTGGCCACCTGCCCCGTGATGAACACCTTCTGGCTGTTGAGCTGGCGCACCACGATCGTGACGTTGGGGTCGGTCAGATACTTCGAGGCCGCGGTCTCGATGGCGGCACGCAGCGTTTCGGGCCGCAGGCCCGCCGCTTTTATGTCGCCGACGAGCGGGAGCGTGATCATCCCGTCGGGCCGCACGGCGACGTCGCCGCTCATCTCCTGTTCGCGCCAGAACAGCACGCCCAGCACGTCCTCGGCGCCGATGATGTAATCGGCCGGGACCGCGGCCGCCGCCGTCGAGGCGGACGAGGTCGCGGGCGTTCGAGCGGTCGGAGCCGGGCGGGACGCCTGGGCGGCCGCGGGCGCGCTCGTCGCCACGAGCACGGCGAGCGCCAACAACGAGCGGATCGAGCGGAAGTTCACCATGTGCAGCCTTCAGAAAAACGTGAATCGCCGCCGCCGATTAAACGTGCCGAACATCGGCGCTTCGGTCTGCGGGGCTTCAGTCTGCGGGGCTTCGTCCATCGGCGCCGCGCGACGCGGGGCCGTGCCTGCCGGCGGCG
>JBOGIW010000439.1:0-3745 GCA_050748045.1 Vicinamibacterales bacterium
CGCCGGCACAGGCCGGGCGCCGATCTGCTCCACGGCCTCGACGACACCCGGCGTCGCCGGGCGTTCCAGGCCGTGCGGCCGAACGAACGCCTGCACGAACCGCCGGCTCCGGGCCACGCCATGCGAATCGCCGGCCAGCGCGGCCGACAGTTGCTGCACGTGCTCGGCCAGCGTGCCTGCCACGACGAGCAGCCCTCCGCCGGCCTCGAGCAGGTGGCGGAAGTGCGGCATGCCGTCCTGCGCGTGCGCGAAGTCGGGCGCGCGCACGGTGCACACGGGACGTCCGAGGATGGCCGCCTCGATCTGCGCGCTCGTGTTCACGCCGACGACCGCCGCGCAGTAATAGAGCGACTCGTAGTAGTCGGCCTTGTGCTCCGCCGGGCCTTGTTCGATCCCGAGCGGCGGCCAGACGGAGACGCCGGTGAGCCGGTCGCGATCGAGCACCCACCAGCGACGCGTATTCGCCGGGTGCGGCCGGATCAGAATGCCCGCCGACGCCAGCGCCGGGTCGGTCGAGCGGCGGATCGCCTCGATCCAGCCGGCCGCGAACTGGTGCTCGTTCGGCGCGATGAAGGACGAGGAGCCGGCGTAGAGGATGAACGGCCGATCGGGCGGGAGGCCCACGGTGCGGCAGAAGTCGTCGCGCGAGCGCGTGGGGCGGGCGTCGAACCACTGGTCGAAGATCTGCGCGCCGGTCACGACGACGTCTTCGGCGGGCACACCGTGAAGCGCCGATGCCTCCTCGCGCTGCGCCTCGTTCCACACGATGACGCGATCGGGCGCGACGCGCATCACGCCCTTGTTCGTGAGGTTGTCCCAGCTCGCGACGGCAAGCGCGCTCGGGATCCCGAGGCGGCGCGCGCACTTCACGTAGTCGACCTGCTCGGATCCGAACTCGACGAGCGGCGTCACGAGCAGCAGGTCCGGACGCTCGCCGCGAACGAAACGCTCGATGGCGCGGGGCACGGGGATCGCCGACTCCAGGGCCTCGAGCCCCATCGTCGCCGCGCGCCGCGCGCGCGGCCCACACCAGGCGACGGCGTCGGCCGCGGCGCGGAAGACGTGCGGCAGCCGCTTCTCGGCGCGCGCCTTCAGCCTGGGCGCATGCGCGTACTCGGGCTCGAAGTAGCGGAGGTAGTCGAGAGCGAGGCGCACCGTCGCGGCCAGCGCGTCCCAGCGCTCGGGCGTCGCCGCGGCTGTCTCGTCGCCCGCCCGCAGCGCGCCCCGGTCCGATCGCGCGAGGAAGGTCCGCACGCCTTCGGCGCGCACCGGCGCCGGACCCGCCGTCACGCCCCCCGCGGCGACGACCGCGTCGAGGAGCGGCGCGTCATCGAGCTTCGTCCGGCCCGTCTCGCACGCGATGTGCACCCGGTGCCCGCGCGCGGCGAGCTCGCGCAGCACTCCCTCGTAGTTGCGGACGAACCCCGCGTGGAGCATGACGAAGAGGATTTTCACACCGGCGTCCGTCCGTCGATCCCGCCCGCCGGGAAATCCCAGCTAGAGGTTCCTCGCGGCGAATACGGGAAGCGCGACGTAGAACTCACGAAAGAGCTGTTGGTACGACGAATACCGCAGGCTCATCGCGTGGGCGAGATCGGATGGCAGCGAGGCGCCGGGACCACCGGCGCCCGGAGACACGTAGTCGAAGAGGACAAACGGCGTATCGACGGCGTAGGCAATCCCGGCCTCGATATAGACGTTCGGCCTGCCCCGTGTGGCACGAGTCTCGAACACGCAGAAGTCCGCCCGTTTGATCCGCCGGACGATGTCCTCGAAGATCTGCACACTCCGCGCGTCGGCACCTGACCAATCCAGCTCGATGTTGTACGGTTCGAGTACCTGGCGCAGGTTCCATCGGAGGGTCCTCCCGATGGAGGGGGTGAATCGATGGCCGACGAAGCAGACGCGACGCCTTCGCCGGCGATGTCGATTGACGATGATCTCGATGTGGTAGAACTCGCGACCTGTAATCTCCCGAAGGTGTTTCAGCCGCAGGCTGAGATTGAGCTGCGGAATCGTGATGGAGTGGTGCCGGCGAAGCTCTTCGGCGTACCGCGCGCACTCGGCCTTTCGCGTGAACGCTCGAATCCGATCGCACTTCGCTGAATCGATCGCGGACCGGACGAACAGCGATTCCGAGAGGTCCCGCAGGTACGATCGGAAGAACGGAACGATCGGCGCGTGCGGCACTCAGAGCTTGGAGTACAGATCGGCGATTACGCGGAGGGCCGGATCGGGGCGTTCGCTTCCCGCGCGTCGGCGCCGGGTGCCCCCCTTGAGGGCCTTGCGGGCGCGGAACCGGACGACGCGCCGTCCAGGGATCCTGATGGTCGCGCCTGTCTGGGGGTTGCGCCCAACGCGGGCCTTCCCTTTCGCGGTCTTGAACGTGCCAAACCCGACCAGGGTGATGGAATCGCCCTCTTTGAGCGATCGGGTGATGCCGTCGAGCAGCGAATCAATCGCGGCCGCTGCCTTCGCTCTCGACGAGCCCGTGTCCTTGGCGATCTTCGCGATGAGTTCCTGCTTCGTCAATCGAGTCACTCCCACGTGACACCTCAAGTGTATGAGAGCGTCGCGTGCGACGCAACGCCTCGCACTCAGCCCGAGCAATTCGGGTACCCTCGTCGGGCCCCGGCAACGTCCAAGGAATCCGATGCGTTTCGCCGGAAAGACGAAGCCGGCGCGCTCGAAAGCGGGCAACTGAGGTCCACGCCTGCGGAGGCTTCCGAAAGCGTCCGGATCGCTGTGCCGCGCGGCCGGTTCGTCCCGCGGGCTCACACATACTGCCGCGCGTAGAAATCAGCGACGCGCCCATCGCCGAGGAACCCCTCGTCGGGCCCCCACTTCTGGACGTACCGCACGCGGGTTCGCAGGTGGAGCCCGGCCTCGGTGGCCGCCTCGCGGTAGCGGCGCTGGACATCGGTCTCGCGCCATCCGTGGGCCAGGCTGTCGCGCATCTCGCGCACGGCGAGCGCAATCTCCTCCGAGGTGTTGTCGCGATAGCCGAAGACGCTGGTGTTCCGGAGATTTCGATAGTGCGATTCGCCCATCATCTCGGGAAGCGTGAGGAGGCGTCCGGTGTCGAGGTCGATCACCTTCTTGAAGATGAACAGTCCCGATGGCCGCACCGGGAACGAGCAGATGGGGTCCGACACGTTGACGACGAGGCAGGGCGTATTGGTGAGATAGCTGACGGCGTGAGGGCCGGCGTCGCCGGAGATGACGAGCTCGCTGCGCAGGAGCGCCAGCACCTCGAGCGCCGGGGTTCGCCGTGCGTGCGTGGCCAGATCGATGACGCCCGCTCGAGTGAGCGGCGCCATGCTCGGGTCGCCGATGCGCACGACGCGATAGCCGCCGGCAACGAGCTCGTCGATGGCGTCGAAGTAGGTCTCGATGCGCGCGTTCCGCGCGGAGTCGTCGCGGCGGCCCGACTTCAGCTCGTGCACCTCGCGGCCGCGCTTCCAGCCGGCTTCGCGCGCGTGCACCGCCACGATCCTGGCGCCGCGCTCGATGCCCACCTCCGCGCCCGCGCGCTCGATCGCCTCGCGGATCTCGGGGCGGAAGTCGATCCGCACGGGATCGCGGATGAGGCGGCGCCTGTAGTAGGCGGCGCGGTCGCCGGGCTCGTGCGCCTCCTCCACCCGGGCGAGCACGGCCTCGCGCACGCGACGGAGGGGCTCGCGGACCTCCCGCGGGAGCGCCAGGTTGGCCACGTGGCGCGTGAGCTCGTGCGCCACCTCCAGGC
>JBOGIW010000440.1:0-12149 GCA_050748045.1 Vicinamibacterales bacterium
GGCACTTCCCGGATGCAGTCGGCGCCCTTCTCGAGGTTGGTCCAGAACGCCTCCAGGTCCGGCGCCTCGGGGTAGACGCCTGCGAGGCCGATGATGGCGACCGGCTCGCGCGTGATCACGGGCTCCGCAGGTCGAGGCTGCGCGGGTCGGGGGGGTGCCTGTCGGGCTGACGCAACCAGCGCGCGCGCCGGAACGTCACTATCCCCGCGCGCGAGCAACGGGCCGTCCGAGGACTCGGCCCGTTGCGCCAGCGATGAAGCCACGACCTCGGCGAGCTGCTGCGGCGTCGTGATCTCGAAGAAGGCTGCCGGCTCGACCCTGATCCCATGATCGCGCTCCAGCGCCGCCGCGAGCTGCATGACCAGGATCGAGTCGAATCCGAGGTCCCGGAACTCCGCATCCAGGACGACTTCGTGCGGCTGCACGTGGAGGTACGGCCCGAGCGTGTTCCGGACGACGGATTCGGCAGCGAGTGACCTCACAGCCTCGTCGTCCTCCCCGGCCCTGCCGGCGCGCACGTTTGCGGAGTCGCTGCCTGGGACCCTCGCGGCCGCCGACGCCGGTTGGATCCAGTACGGCGCCGTGCTGAACGGATAACCGGGCACGTGCACGATGGACGCGACGGGTTCGCCTGCGGATTCCCACTCGAGGCGCGAGCCGCGGCACCAGCGTCGCGCGACCTCGATCGATTCCGCCACGCCCGCCGAACCGTGCCACTGCACCGGAGGGTCAACGGCAGTCCCTCGCGCCGGGGCAGTGCCCTCCACAATCCGGTCGGCGGCTGCCCCGCTCACGTACGTTTCGAGGAAGCGCACGAGGTCGGCGCGACTCTGTGCAACGATCGCCACGCGGTGTGGCATCGCATCCCGGCCGACCTGCAGCGTACGCGCGGCGGAGTGGAGATCGATCTCCGGCTGTGCGCGCAGGTGGTCGAGAAGGTTCGCCGCGATCGTCCGGCACGCTTCCGGGCTCCTGGCCGATATGGGAGCGACGGCGGTCGTGGGATCGTCAGTGCGGCGGGCATTCCGCGTCGGCGGCGGGCTGTACTCCTCGATGAGGACGTGGGCGTTGTTGCCACCCGCGCTGAAGGAATGCAGCCCGGCGAGCCGAGGCGCGTCGCCCGGCGCCCAGACCTCGGTGTGCGTGGCGAAGCGAGCCGGCTGACCCTCGGTCTCCAGGAACGATTCGCCGGTATGGCCGAGAATCGGGAAGATCCTGCCGGCCCGCAGGCTGTAAACGATCTTGGCGAGCGCTCCGAGGGCGGACGCCGACTCCATGTGGCCGGTCATCGGCTTGAGCGTGCTGATCCGGCAGCGTCCCGGCGCGATCGCGGCGCCGCGCTCCTGGCCGAGCTCGACGAGCGCGCGATTGATCGCGGTCCATTCGGTCAGGTCGGCTATCTCATTCCCCATCCCCTGCGCTTCGACGTACGTCAGCTCGCGCGGATCGATCCCGGCTCCGGCCCAGCAGGCCTCGATCAACCGGGCGTGGCTCGAGGCGTTCGGCGCCGCGATCGACATGCCGCCCCGGCCGTTGTAGCTCACCGCCGTGTTGCGGATGAGGGCGTGAACGGCGTGCCCCGCCTCTTCTGCTCGCGAGAGCGGCTCGAGGAGCACGCTGGCGACGCTTTCGGCCCTCAGGTGCCCGCGTGGCGTGACGCCGAACGAGCACACGGTATCCACAGGGCTCATCTGCTGAAGCCGCGACAGCGTGATGAACCCGTCGGGCCGGAGGATGACGTTGGCGGCTCCGACGATCGCCCGATCGATCTCGCCGGAACGCAGCGCCGCCACGGCCCGGTGCAGCGCCACCGCCGCGCTGGAGCACATCGTGTTCACGACTTCGCTCGGGCCGTGGAAGTCGAACGCGTAGGACACGCGGTTGGCGAGCATGCTGGCGGCACGGCCGAATCCGTCGGAGTCGTCCAGCCCCTGGTCGAGGCAATTCAGGAGATACTCGTTCTCTTCCGCTCCCACGAAGAGGCCCGTCCGGGTCCCGCGAAGGCTCTCCGGCGACACGCCGGCGTCCTCGAGGCAGTGGTACACCGACATCAGCAGCAATCGCTGGCGCGGGTCCATCCGCTCTGCCTCGATCGGCAGGATGTTGAAGAAGCCCGCGTCGAAGTGGGCGACGTCTGGAATGAATCCCCCCCACTTCGTCGCGCTCTTCGATCGGTCCCGGCCGGCCGGATCGTAGACGTCCCTCCACTCGAACCGGCTGGCGGGAATCTCCTCGATGAGCGAAACACCGTCGTCGAGCGCCTTCCAAAACGCCTGGACCGACCGGCACCGCGGGAAAAACCCCGCGAGGCCCACAATCGCGATCGGTTCGAGGTCGTGCGCACGTCGGGGCGAGCGTGTCCGCGGCGCCGGCTCGCACACGAGGGGCGCCTGGGCGGTGACGCGTCCCCGGGGCTGCGGCACCCGCGCCGCGAGGTGTCTCGAGAGCGCGTCGATCGTCGGGTACTCGACGAACCAGGCCGGCTGAATCTCGATCTGCAGCTTCTTCTCGAGGCGCACCGCGAGGTGAACGGCGGAGATCGAATCGAGCCCGTACTCCTGCATCGGCGTCGAATCGTCTGCCTGCGGCAACTGGAGCACCTCGACGACGGTGTCCCTGACGTGGGCGATGACGTGCTCCGACGGCACGGCGCGGGCCGCCGGGACGCGCGGCGGCTCGCTCGGGCGCGTCTCGCCAGCGGCCCGTGTGGCGGCAGCCTGCAGCAGACGGCCGCGAGCCTTCGCGAAGAGCTCCCGGTCGAGCGCGCTCACGAACACCCAGGAGCGATCGACGATCGACATCGCGCGATCGAAGAGACGCCTTCCCTCGCGGTTGTCGCACGTGCGCAGGCCGATGTCGCCGAGCGTGCGATCCAGCCGCGCGCGATCGGCCGCCACCAGCCGTGCGCCGGCGCCCGCCTCGTTCCAATCGACCCACGTGATCGTGCGGTAGTGCGTTCGTCCCCGCGCGTGCCTCTGGTACGCCGCAAAGGCATCGAGGTAGGCGTTCGCCATGGCGTAGTCGCTCAGGCCACGCGCGAGCGACGGGATCACGCCGGTCAGCGACGAGAACGCGACGAAGAAGAGCAGGTCGTCGGCCGCGAACAGGCGGTGGAGCGACTCGACGCCCGCGACCTTCGGCTGCAGCACCCGGTCGATGTCGGCGATCGCCTTGTTCACAAACGCCGGCGTCGTGGGGTCCGAGTAGGCACCGGCGCTGTGAATCACACCTCGAATCGGCCCTATCTCGCCGCGCACACGGTCGAAAAATGCCGTAAGCGCCGGCTCGTCGTCGAGGGCGCCGATGTAGATCCGCAGACTCTCGACCCGCCGGTCGATGGCGGCCAGCCTGCGCAACTTCTCGCGCAGCGCATCGGGCGTGTCCGGCGCCTCGAGGAGCCGCGACCAGGCGTCGCGCGGCGGCAGCGGCGTGATGCCCATGAGCACGAGGTTCCGCGCGCCGCAGGCGACGAGATGATCCGCGATCTCGAGGCCGATGCCGCTGACGCCGCCCGTAATCACGTACACGTGCTCGGGCTGCGCCTTCACGACGCCAGGCCACCACGCGCCGGCCACGTCGCTCAACGGAATGTCTTCGAGATACGGGACGAAGCGGCCGCCTGCTCGGTAGCAGACCTCGGACTCCGCGCGATCGCTGTCAATCTCCTCCCACGCCATCTCCGCGAAGCGCGCCGGGTCGCCCGCGAGCGGACCCACCACGTCGATCGTTCGAGCGTTGACGTGCGGGTACTCCACATCGAGCATCTTGATGAGCCCGGTGAGCTTCGCGCCGGCCAGGCTCATGGCCTCGCAGTCGAAGCGGTGGAGTCCCGACGTGACGTGAAGGATCGAGAGCGGCTTGAATTCCCGGATCAGCCGCTGATAGAAGGCGATCCGCCCGAGCTTGTCCTCGTCGAACGCCCTCGGCTGCGGATGGAAATCGGCGAGGTCGACGATGGCGTCAATCGAGGGGAGCCGCTTCAGCAGGGCGTCGGCCGCGTCCCGCCCGCTCGCCGGCGACCGGTGGTCCAGGAGGATGTCGGGCGTCATCGTGGGCGCGCTGGGATCGGCGAGCCACACGAGGACAGCAGGACCTCCGCGACGCGCGAGCTCCGTCGCGAAGCGGGCGGATTCGTCGTTGACCAGTATCACGACCGACTGCGGCGCAGGACGGCCGCTCGCAGCGATCGATCGCGAGGCCCACCGCTTCTCGAGAAGCGACACGGCCCGCGCGGCCGGCGCGGCGATGGTCGCAACCGAGCGCCGCTCGCCGTCGTACCGGACGAGCGCCACGCCACCCGGACCCGTGTCGGCAAGCCACTCGTGCAGGAGAATCTGATGCGCGCTCCGGTCCGTCTGGCACGCGCCCGCGTGAATGCAGCGCCACGCCTGTCCGGCGCCGGCATTCGCCTGCAGAACGGAGGTGAGTGCCTCGTAGTACTCGTGCGCGGCGGCCGGGGAGCCGGCGGAAACGCAATACACGCTCGCCGGCCGCGAGACCTCGCGCCACGCGTCCGCGAACCGGCCTGCGGTGGACACGAGGCGCTCGCGCGTACCGGTCGTAGCCTCCTTTACCAGCCAGAACACCGTCGCGGCCGAGGCGTCGCGATCGGCGGACTCGACACCAGGCGCCAGGAGATCCGCCGCACGCACGGCCGTCACGACCGGTGCCGCGGCCAGACCGCCGGAGCCGCTCACCTCGCTCAGCAGCCGGACAAGCGCCTCAGCGTCCTCCTCGTCGTCATGTACGACAAGGACGCGGCCGTGTGCGCGCCTGGCAAGCCGCTCGTTCCATCGAATGTCCCCGGCGATCCGCTCATCGCGCCAGGCGATTGCGGGCGCCGCGCCCTCGAGTGCGCCGGCGCCGCAGACCTCCGGCGCAGCCGTTGACGTCCCCTCCGCCGCGCGCGGTTGCGGGATCCAGTACGACGTGCGCTCGAAGGGATACGCCGGCAGACTGATCCGGCGTGGCGCGGGCGTATCACCTGCGTAGAGCTCGTCCCAGTCGACGTCCACGCCGTTGACCCACGCGGTGAGGATCTGCCGGTGCTTCTTCCCCGCGACCCACTGCGCCATGAGGGCGCGGCGCGCGCCGTCATCCGCCAGCGCGTCGGCAAGCGGATGCCGATCGCGTCCGGCCTCGCCAACGTACATGTCCTCGGGCTTCTCACCGGAGAGGAACGCCTGGAGCCTCTCGACGAGCATCGCAACCGAGGACACCGCCAGCGCCATGCGCGCGCTCATCGGCTCGCGCCCGGTCTGCAGCGTGCAGGCCATCGACGCCAGATCCGCCTCGCGGGCGTCAGCCGAGGATGTGAGGTGGCGATGGAGGTTGCGGGCAACCTCGAGGAGACGGCCGCGATCGCGCGCCGACAGCGGAATCAGCGCCGTGGCCGGAGCGGCCGCGGGCCGGCGGGAGATGCCGTATGCGTCCGGATCGAACTCCTCCAGGATGACGTGTGCGTTGGCGCCGCCGGCGCCGAACGAGGAGACTCCCGCGATGCGCGGCGCCTCGGTGCGGATGCCGTTGACCGTCACGTGGGGGCGCGCCCACTCCGTGATCTCCCGCTGAACGAGGAACGGCGTCGTCGAAAAATCGATCTTCGGGTTCAGCGGCTCCGCGTGCAGGCTTGGAACGAGTTGCCTGTGCTTCAGTTGCAGGACGACCTTCGTCAGACCGGCGATGCCGGCCGCCGCTTCCAGGTGGCCAATCGCCGACTTCACCGAGCCGATGCGGCAGAATCCGACCTCGTCAGTGTCGTGACGGAATGCCTGCGTCAGGCCGGCAATCTCGATCGGGTCGCCGAGCGCGGTCCCGGTGCCGTGCGCCTCGACGTAGCTGACGGCGCGGGCGCTCGTCCCCGCCAGGTCGAGCGCCCGCCGCACGAGCGCCGCCTGCGCCGACGGGTTCGGCACGGTGTAGCCGTGGGTCCTCCCGCCATGATTCATGCTCGCGGCCCGGATGAGCGCGTAGATGTGATCGCCATCGGCCAGCGCGCGTGACAGCGGCTTCAGCAGCACCGCGCCGACGCCCTCCCCGGGCACGAAACCGTCGCCGCCGTCGCCGAAGCTCCGGCAGCGGCCGTCGGCCGCGAGCATCTGCTGCCCGCAGAGCGTCACGTAGGTCGCGGGATGCACGTAGAGGTTGACGCCTCCGGCAATCGCCATCGCGCACGCGCCGCGATGGAGGTGCTCGCATGCGACGTAGATCGCGGCCAGGGATGCGGAGCACATCGTGTCGATCGGCATGCTCGGGCCGTTCAGGTCGAGCAGGAACGACACCCGGTTCGCGACGGAACCGAAGGAGGTGTACGGATGCAGCGCCACGCCCTGCCGCCACAGGTCGGGACCGTACAGCTCGTAGCCGGTCTTCGTGATGCCCACGAACACGCCGACGTTGCTGTCGCACGTGCGCGCGAGGCGCTCGCGCGTGTACCCCGCGTCCTCGACGACCTCCCAGCAGCACTGGATGAACAGCCGCTCCTGCGGGTCCATCGTCACGGCGTCACGCGGCGAGATGTTGAAGAAGAGCGGATCGAACTCCGCGAAGCCGGGGATGAACCCGCCCCACTTGCTGTAGCTCATGCCGGCCGAGACGGCGGCGTGCTTGTCGGCGAGGAAGAACCCGTCGAGCGGCCACCGGTCTTCAGGGATCTCTGTGACGCAGTCGCGGCCGTGCTTCAGGTGATCCCAGAGCTCCTCGATGGTGCGCGCCATGGGATACCGGCCGGCGAGACCGATGATGGCAATCGGTTCGTCGGCTCCGGCGTGCGCTGGTGAAGGGCCGGGCCTGACGCGTGCATCGTCTCCGGGAAGGATCCCGGCGCGTACCGTGCGCGGCGGCGGCCGTTTCGGCACATCGCGGCCGAGCCAGCGGGCGCTCTCAGCCGCGTAAGCCGCGAGCAGGTACTTCCCCACGTCCCGCAGCGTCCGCCGCTCGAAAAAGAGGGTCGCAGGCAGGCCAGGGAAGTGCGCCTCGAGACGCTGATTGAGCTCCGTGATCCGAATCGAGTCGAGGCCGTATCGATCCAGAGATGCGGCGCCGTCGATCCGATCGGCGTCGTATTGGCTGACGGCGCTGAAGAGCTGTCTGAGCTTGACCTCGACGTCCTCCTGGAGCGCATCGGGGTCGGCCGGCGGCCCCGCGGCCGCGTCGCGCACGTCGCCGGCAGCGACCGGCCCAGGCGCGGCGATGCCTTCCGGCAGCGCGGCAGCGGAGATCAGGTCGCGCACGCGCTCGATGTCTCCCGACATGACGAGCACCTGTGACGCCCGGCTCTCAATCGATCGGTACAGCGCCTCGAACGCACGCTCCGTCGTCAACGGCACGAGGCCCGTACGTCGTTCCAGCACGTCCTGTTCGACGGGATGGACCGCCATGCCGCCGTCCACCCAGAAGGGCCACTGAACCGACAGGGTGACGCCATGGCGTTCACCCGATGCCACGAGGCGCGCGCGGTGCTCCGCGTAGCCGTCCATGAAGCGGTTCGCCGCCGCGTAGTCGGACTGGCCTGCAGTGCCGACGACGCCGGCGAGGGACGAGAACATCGCGAAGAGGTCCAGCGGCAGGCTTCGCGTCGCGAGATCCAGGTTGACGAGACCGGCCACCTTCGGCGCCAGCACGCGCTCGAGCTCGGCGACGCTCTTGTTGATCACGTAGTTGTCGTGGACCACACCTGCCACGTGGAGGACGCCGTCGATCCTGCCGAGCTCGTCGAGCAGGTTCGCGACGAGCGCTGTCATGTGCTCGCTCTGCGTTACGTCCGCGCTGACGTATCGCACGTGCACGCGGCTGCGCTGCCATTCCTGGCGCACCGATGCCGGCACGTGCGCGAGCGGAGAGCGCCCGACGAGGATGGCCGTGGCGCGGCGCACGTGCCGTCCGATCTCGCCGACGACGAGCGTTCCAAGCGCGCCTGCGCCGCCGGTCACCAGGTACACGGCATCGTCCTGCCACGGCACCGCGGCGTGCGACCCGGAAATCAGTTCCGTCCACGCCAACTGCATGACGCGTCCACCGGCGTGCCACAAGTCGAGGCACTCGCCTGAGCGGTGCATCGCGTCGAGCGTGCGCACCACGTCGGCGGCGGTGGTCGTATCGGAAAGCCGCAACAACTGGCCGACGAGCCGTGGGTTCTCGCGCGCCGCGGACCGCAGGAGCGCCGCCAGCCCCGCAAGCGCGACTTCCTCGTGCTGAACCGGCACAACGACCTGGTAGGTGACCGGCGCCTCCGGGCTTGCCCGCAGAATCTCCCGGACGTGCCGGAACACACCGCTGGCGTAGTCCACGAAGCGACCGTCGATTCGATCATGACTGGAGCGCAGGTTGACGCACGCAACCGCCCGCTCCGCGAGCGCGCGCTCAATTGACGACGACAGCGCTGGCGCGGCGCAGAGGACGAGCGTGCGCCGTGCGTCTGGAGCGTTGCCTGCGCCGATTGCACCGGGCCAGACCTCCCAGCCGGGGGTGAAGAGGGCCACGGCTGGCTGCGCGGCGGCAGGTTCGCCGGCTCGCGTATCCGGCGCCGGCTCTGGAGTGGCGGGCAGCAGCCGGTACCGTTCCATGGCGAAGGCGTAGGTCGGCAGGCTGACGCGCCGGGGTCGCGGCGCGGTGTAGAACGCCTCCCAGTCGACGACGGCTCCAGCGAGCCACGCGTGCACCACGACGTCCAGATCGCCGCGGCGCAAGGCGTCGCGAACCTGCGAGCTGCTTCTGTCACAGGTCGCGGCCGTTCCGCCGGCGGCCGGCTGGCGGACGGCCTCAGGAGATGCTGCCGGCGCGAGGTATGCCGTGAGGCGCTCGACGAGATCCGAGACCGACTCGACGACGAACATCAGTCGCTCGGCCATGGGCACACGGCCTGCCTGCAACGTGTAAGCGAGATCCTCGAGACGGATCCCTTCGGTGGCCCCGTGCGACAACGCCGCTCGCAGCGCGCGCGCCCGGGCGGTCAGCGCCTCGCGTGTGCGCGCCGAGAGTGGAACGAGCCGCGACAGGTTGCGCGCGATCGTCCGGTCGTCTTCACGGTCGACGCCGGTGCCCGGCGCCGGATCGGGCCGCGCGCAGGCTTTCTCGAGAATGGCGTGCGCGTTCGTCCCGCCAAGTCCGAAGGCGCTCACCGCGGCACGCGCCATGCCGCTCGTCGTCGGCCACGGGAGCAGCCGATCGACGACGAAGAAGGGGGAGGTTTGAAGATCGAGGTGCGGGCTCGCGTGCGTGTAATTGATCGTGGGTGGGATCTCGCCGTGCTTCAGGCTGAGCGCCACCTTGATCACGCCGGCCAGACCGGCCGCGGTGTCCAGGTGCCCGATGTTCGACTTCACCGAGCCGATGCCACAGAACTCGCGGCGGCTCGTGTGCTCGCGGTAGGCCTCCGAGAGCGCCGCGAGCTCGACAGGGTCGCCGAGCGCCGTGCCCGTTCCATGGGCTTCCACGTACTGGATCGACTCGGGATCGACACCGGTTTGCTGGAGCGCGCGGCGGATGACGGCCGACTGGCCGCTCACGCTCGGCGCATAGAACCCCACCGTGGCGCCGCCGTCGTTGTTGACGGCGACGCCGCGAACCAGGCAGTAGATGTGATCGCCATCCCTCACCGCGGCCGACGCCCTCTTGACGAGGATCACGGCCACGCCTTCCGCCGGCACTGTTCCATCGGCGCGGTGGTCGAAGGTCCGCACGTGCCCGTCGCTCGAGAAGTTGAGTCCGGGCCGATGGCAGTACCCGAGATTGCGGGACGGGAAGATCGTCGCCGCGCCGACGAGGGCCGACTCGCTGTCGCCAACGCGGATCGCCTGGTGCGCCAACTGCAGCGCCACGAGCGACGAAGAGCAGTTGGAGTGCACGAAGGCGCTCGCGCCGCTCAGCCCGAGCTTGTGCGAGATCATCGTCGAAATGGATCCGCCTTGTGCGAGGACCCAGGCGACGTACTCGCCGGCATCGCGCAGCACGCCGTGACCGTCGGCTGGGAACCGCGCGGCCGCCGCGTGGTAGAAGCTGTTGCTCGCCGACATGAACACGGCGCAGCCGGCAAGCTGCCCCGGCCGGTACCCGGCATCCTCGCAGGCCTTCCAGGAGTGCATCAGCAGGAGCCTGAACTGGAAGTCCATCCACGCGGCGTCCCTGGCCGTCATGCCGAAGAACTCCGGATCGAAGCCGTCCTTTTCGTCGATCGACGAGTGGATCGCGACGTACCCGGGCGCATCGCCCAGGTCGCAGGGGAGGCCCGCGGCACGCAGATCCTCGGCCGAACCGGCGCGGAGGCTCTCGCGTCCGGACCTCAGCGCCTCCCAGAATTCCTGCGGGTTCGTCGCGCCCGGGACGTGGCACGACATGCCGACGATCGCGAGGCTCTCGTCGTAGTAGTCGGGCGCCGCGTAATCGCCACGGCGCAACGCAGGCGCCGGGCTGGGGCCGCTCGCGCGCGCATCGAGCGCGCCCTCGTCGCGCTTCCCAACAACGAACCGTGCCATCGCTCGGACGGTGGGGTATCGGAACACCGCCGTGGCGTCCACCGGGATCCGCAGCTCCCGGGAGATACGGTCCACGAGCGCCGTGGCGAGGATCGAATCGCCGCCGGCGTCGAAGAAGCCGTCTTCGACGCCGATGTCGTGGCGGTTCAGTACTTGCTCCCAGATCGCGAGCATGTCCCCCTCGGCGTCGGATTCCGCGCCAGCCGGCGCGGTGCGCCGCGGCGCTTCAACCGGCAGCCGGAGGAGCGCGGCCCGGTCGACCTTGCTGTTGGCCGTTCGAGGAATCCGTTCCACGCGCACGAACGCCGCCGGGACCATGTAGCCGGGCAGGTCACGCGCGAGCACCTCCCGCACCTCGCGAGCGTCGAACCGGTCCTCGCGCGCCTCGCAGTACGCGACGAGCTGCGTGGCGGCGTTCGCGGTTCGCGTGATGACGACGGCGTCCGCGATGGCGGGGTGCGCCCTGAGCCGTGCCTCGATCTCGCCGGGCTCCACGCGGAAGCCGCGAATCTTGACCTGCTGGTCGGTGCGACCCAGGTACTCGACTTCTCCCGTGACTCGCCAGCGCGCGAGATCCCCCGTCCTGTACAACACCGCGCCGGCGCGAAACGGATGCGCCACGAACCGCTCGGCGGTCAGCGCCGGCTTACCCCTGTAGCCGTCGGCGAGGCCGGTGCCCGCGATGTAGAGCTCGCCGGGGACGCCGATGGGCGCCGGCTGCAGGCGGTCGTCGAGGACGTAGATCTCGGTGTTGGCGATGGGCCGGCCGATGGTGGTGGGCGTTCCGGCGGCGAGGCGGCTGACGGTGGACCAGATCGTGGTCTCCGTCGGCCCGAACACGTTCCACGCCTCGCTCGACGTGCGCACGAAGTGGTCCTTCAGCGCTTCCGGAAGCGCCTCTCCGCCGCACAGGATCCTGACGCGCTCGCGATTCTCCCAGCCCGCCTGGACGAGCATCGTCCAGGTGGCGGGCGTCGCCTGCATCACCGACGGCCTGCACCGTTCGATCTCCCGTGCGAGCGCGTGGCCGTCTCTCGCCACGGATGCCGGACACACAATCGTCTGCGCGCCAACGACGAGCGGGAGGAACAGCTCCAGCGCCGCGATGTCGAAGGCGCACGTCGTCACGGCCAGCAGCCGGTCGTGCGCGTGCAGGCCGGGAACCCTGCTCATGCTCGCGAGGCAGTTCACGAGCGCCCGATGCGACACCATCACGCCCTTCGGCTCTCCCGTGCTGCCCGACGTGTAGATCACGTACGCCACCTGCAGCGGGCTGGAGGGCTGAGCCTGCGGCTGCGAGTACGTGGCACGGGCGGCCTCGCCCCGCACGTCCGCAAGCGAGCCGATCCGCACGGCGGCCGGCGAGAGCCTCGCGAGCCTGCCGGCCATGTCCTCGCCGGCAAGGACACAGGCCGCGCCGCTGTCGCGAATCATGCAGGCCAGGCGATGCTCGGGATAATCCGGGTCGAGCGGCACGTAGGCGGCGCCCGTTTTCAGGATCGCCAGGAGGCCCACGACCATGTCGAGCGATCGCTCGAGACAGACGCCGACGAGCGAGCCTCGGCCGAGGCCCAGCGCGCGAAGACCGCGTGCGATCTCCGAGCTCCGCTCCTCGAGCTCGCGATAGGTGAGACGGCGCTCCTCGCAGGCCACCGCAACCGCTCCCGGCGTGCGCCG
>JBOGIW010000441.1:0-14034 GCA_050748045.1 Vicinamibacterales bacterium
CGAGCACGAAGCCGGCGAGGACGAGGGCCGATCCGGCTCGCGGCCGTCGAGCTCGGGGCCCAGGCGCTGCAGAATCTGCCGAGTTTGCGCTGGGCGGACGCGAGAACGGCCCGAGACCGCCCGACCGTCCGGCCATCAATGGATGTGGTTCTTCCAGTTGTCGTCCCGGCCGCCGCGGTGGACGTCGAACCGCCGCCGCATGCGATCCATCCGCCACTTGGTCAGCCGGTATTTGAGATCGAGCCGGAAATTCGCCGGGCCCTTGAGATACACCCAGCCCACGACCATGCCGCCGAGGTGCGCGATCTGGTTGACCGCGCCGCCGCCGCCCGCGCTCACAGCCGAGAGAAACGCGATCGCGCCCATGATGATGGCGAAGACCTTCGCCGGGATCGGGAACAGCATCATGAACAGAATCGTCCGGTGGGGGAACACGATGGCCCACGCCAGGATCAAGCCGTAAATCGCCCCGGATGCGCCGACGGTGGGCACGTCGTAGAGCGACCTGACCGAGGCGAGTGGCATCAGCGAGATGATGACGCTGGACAGGCCGGCGCCGATGCCCGTCAGAAAGTAGTACCGCGTGAACGCCTGCGTTCCCCAGCGCCGTTCGAGATCGACGCCGAACATCCAGAGCGCGAGCATGTTGAAGAGGAGGTGGAAGATGCCGCCGTGCAGGAACATGTACGTGAGCGGCCGCCAGATGGCCAGCTCACCGAACACGCTGGCCGGTTGGAGACCGAGCCGCATCGTCACGGCCGGCGCGATGAACGCCAGCAGGTACATGGCGACGTTCGCAATGATCAGCGCCTTGATCGCCGGCGTCAGCGGTCCGGGACCGAAGGAATACGCGAAGGTGCCTGCGGCGGGATAGCGGGAACGCATCGAACCAGTCTGTCCTAACTGCCCATCAATCAGCAACATCCGTACCTGTGGTTTCCGGCACGAGCTGCGACGCTTGAGCCGGCGCACCCGTGCGTTTTCCCGAGGGAAGTGGCACGGCGAGCGCGGCCGCCAGGAGCGGCATGCACGACATCGCGACGAGCGACCGTTCGATACCGATGCGGTCCGCGAGCATGCCTACGAATGGCACGCTGAGCCCCCCGGTGCCCCAGGCGAAGCCCATCATCAGCGAGGACACCGTCGCGGCGCTGACCGGCGCCAGCGTCTGGCCGAAGGTCACGTTGACAGGCAGCGTCGACTGCAGGAGGAAGCCGCCGATGGCGAGGACGACGAGGAAGGCCCAGCCGTCGAGTGTCGGCGCGAGCGCCAGGAACGGCACGGACGACACGAGCGAGACGATGATGACGCGGCGTGCGCCGAAGCGATCCGCGGCGGGCCCGCCGAGGAAGCCGCCCACCCCGCTTGCGAGCAGGTAAGCCGCGACGGCGCTCCCGGCCGCCGCCACCGAGAGGCCCCGCCTCGTGAGCATGACGGGCATGAAGGTCGCGAAGCTGAGAGAGGCGAGCGTGCGGAGCACCACAATCCCGTAGAGCAGGGACAGCGGCCTGGCGTAGGGACGCAAGGCGGCGATGCCGGCAGTGTCGTGAGACTCCTGCAAACGCTCGAAGCGCGGCACCTGGCGCAGCAGAAGCGCCAGCGCCGGCACGCCGAGCAGGATCAGCACGGGCGTCCAGGGGAGCCCGAAGCGTTGCACGAACGGCGCGAAGAGCAGCGGGCCGAGGGCGAAGCCGACCGAGCCGCCCGAGATGTGCACCGACATCGCGAGCCCCTTTCGGTCGCCGCCGAAGCCGTGCACCAGCGCGGCGGCCGGCGGATGAAAGGCGGCGCCGCCGAGCCCACCGACGACGAGCACCGCCGCAAGCGCCCACACGCTCGGCGCCAGGCCGATGAGCGAGAGAATCGTCACCGACACGAACGGCCCGACGACGACCAGCACGCGCGGGCGCCACCGGTCGGCGAGCCGGCCGAACGCGAGCTGGGCCACCGAGCTCGAGATCTGAAAGCACATCTGCAGCGCGCCCGCGGCGGCGAGCGACAGACCGAGCTGCGGAATCAGGAGCGGCAGCAGCGGCGCGTAGATATTGCCGTACCCGTCCACGACAAAGTGCGTGCTGGCGAGGGAGACGACCGTGGGATGAAGGCCGAAGACGCGTGATTTCATGGACGACGACCGAGCTTCGACGACACGAGGCGTGCGGCACGCCTGAGCTCGTCGATGTTCAGGAGATGGGCCGTGGCAGCGAGCACGCCGATCGCCACGCCGATGGACGCCAGGAGCCGGAGCACCAGCGCCGCGAGCCCCGGACCCGGCAGCCATCGCAGGAGCACCAGGTCGACCCCCCCCGCGGTGGCCCCCATGAGCGTTGAAGCGGCGGCGATTTTTCCGAGCGACACGAGCATGCGCCGGTCCTCGATGCCGTCGAGCCTTCGCCGCAGCAGGACGAGCAGCAGCCCCGCGTTCAGGAGCGCCGCGAGCGACGTGCCGAGCGCAAGGCCCCGGTACCCGAACACGCGCACCAGCGCGATGTTCAAGGCGACGTTCACAAGCACGCTGATGACGCTCACCTTCACCGGCGTTCGGCTCTCGTTGATCGCGTAGAAGGTCGGCGACACGATGCGCACGACCGAATACCCGACCAGGCCAAGGGCGTAGAACTGGAGAGCCGCCGCGGTGGCGAGCGTGTCGGCGTGCGTGAACGCGCGCCGCTCGAAAATCACCTGCACGATCGGCGTGGCCAGCACCACCAGGCCCACGGTCGCCGGCACGTTCAGCATCATCATCAGCGAAAGGCTGTCGGCCACCGTGCGGCGGATGGCGGCCTGGTCGTCCTGCGCGGCGTGCCTCGAGACGGCAGGCATCGCCGCCGTCGCCACCGACACGCCGAACAACCCGATCGGCAGGTACATCAGTCGGAAGGCGTAGTTCAACCACGACACCGCTCCGGTCCCCTCGCCAGCGGCCAGCACGGTGTTGACGAACACATTGACCTGCGTCGCCGCCAGCCCGATCGTCCCGGGACCCATCAGCACGAGCACGCGCCGGAGACCCTCGTCCTCGAGATCGACGACGGGGCGGAAGCGGAAGCCCTCCCGGCGGAGCGCCGGCCACTGCACCGCGAGCTGCCCGAATCCGCCGACGAGCGTGCCGATGGCGATGGCCAGGATCGGCGGCCATCCGATACGCGGCATCAGCGGGACGAGCGCGAGCACGCACACGATGGTGCCCACGTTGAACATCGCGGGCGACAGCGCCGGGATGAAGAACCGGTGCAGCGAGTTGAGCATGCCCATGAACACCGCGGCGAGCGCCACCAGCGGGAGGAACGGCAGCATGACGCGGGTGAGGAGGGCCGTGAGCTCGAGCTTCCCGGGAACGGCCGCGTAGTCGCCCGCCAGGGCGGTGACGAGCGGTCCGGCGAACGCGATTCCGGCGATGACGAGCGTCCCGGTGATGATCACCAGGACCGTGATGACGGTGTTGCTGAGACGCCACGCGCTGTCCTTGCCCTCGGCGGCCAGCCGGCGCGTGAACGTCGGGACGAACGCGGCGCTCATGGCGCCTTCCGCGAAGAGGTCGCGCACGAGATTGGGGATGCGGAACGCGACGTTGTACGCGTCCATCGCGTTGCCGGCGCCGAAATACGCCGCCAGAACCTGCTCGCGGACGACGCCGAGCACGCGGCTGGCCATCGTCGCGGCGCCGGCTACCCCGGCCGCTCGCGCCAGCCGGGACGAGGAGGTGGGGGTTTCGCTCAAAAAAAAACGGGCCCTCGCTCAGCAAGGGCCCGAAGGAGGATGGTGAGAGGCTGACTAGGCCTTTCACCGGATATAGACGGTCGCCCCTGCCGAAATGTTTGCCGGGATTTGTCAAGAATATGCAAAAGATGTAAATCAGAAAGCGAACAGCGTCCGATCCTGAACACTATCCCAGCTTCCGCCGCACGACCTCGTTCACGGTCCTGCCGTCTGCCGTTTTGCCGGCAAGCCTGGCCATGACGGCTTTCATGACCTTGCCCATGTCCCTCTGGGTGGCCGCACCGGTCTCGGCGATCGCGGCCGCCACGGCCGCCTCGATCTCATCCGCCGTGGCGGCCGGCGGCTGATATTCCTCAAGCACCGCAATCTCTCCCGTCTCCTGCGCGACGAGGTCGGTGCGGCCCGCTTTCGCGAACTGCTCGATCGAGTCGCGGCGCTGCTTGACGAGCGAGGCCACGACCTGCAGCACGTCGGCGTCGTCGAGGTCGCGCCCTTTCTCGACGCCCTTGTTCATGATGGCCGCCTTGAGCATGCGCAGCGGGGACAGGCGCTTCCGGTCCTGCGCCTTGATCGCCGCGGCGATGTCGCGGTTCACACGGTCCGAGAGCTTCATAAGTCAGTCAAGTGTAGAGCCGGCCTTCACGACCTGTCACATCAGTGGTCCTGATCCGAGTCGCCGTAGGTGAGGTGCCAGCCGTCGGTGTCCTCGTAGAAGCCCTTGGGCACCTGGACGGCGTTGACCTTCACGCTCACCTCGAGCGTCGACTTCACGTGAAAGTACCCGTTTCGTCGCAGGATGCGCCGAAACGCGTTGTGCATCGCATAGCAGCGCACCTTGTCGGAGTCTTCCGCGTTGGCTTCGCGGTCGACCCATCGCAGCAGCGTCTTGAGCCCCGACACGTCCTCCGGATCGACCAGGAAATCGACGAGCAGCGTGACGCGTCCGAGCGGCTCGTACCGATGCCGGTACACCGCGTAGCCGTGCAGTTCGCCCTGCCGCTTGAGCGCCACGATGGAGTAGCGAACGTGAGGCGGCTCGATGTAGCGCCAGTTCAGGTACGCGGCGTCGCGCCGCACGGCAAGGTCGAACTTCGGCGCGAGCCGGTCCCAGAGCGCCGTGTAGGCGGCGTCGAACCGCCGGATCGGCTCGCACTCGGCGCGCAGCGGCCGCGAGCGGGCGATGACGCGGATCACCGGCAGCGTGAGGGCGGAGACGAGTCGATTGAGGCTCTGGGGCCAGTTGGGCAGGCGTATGGCGCGCCGCGTCAGCGGCTTCACGAGGCACGGCACCATGTGGGCGTGCGGCCAGTGCAGCTTGTCGAGGAGCCTGCGCGATTCGCGTGAGACGCCGAGCGCCATGGCGGCGCCGGCGTTGCGGTCCCACGTGCGCACGAGCGCCTCGCCGAGACCCTGCCGGTCGCGTTCGGGCGCCACGAGGGCGTCCGTGCCCCAGGCCCCCTCGACCTCGATACCCCGCAGCGAGACGCGCACGGGCAGGGTCGGGTAGTGCCCGACGACGGTTGGTCCCTCGCGGGCGACCCAGATGCCCGGCTGCCGGGTGGGGTTGTTCGGGTTGCGAACGTGCTGCCAGTCCCAGCGGAGACGGTTCGCCTCGGCGGCGTCAGGACCGTGTGTGCGCCGGTACAGCGTCTCGACGCCGCGACGGTCCTCTGGCCTGAAGCGATCGATCTCTGACAATCGCTTCTATTGTACCGCTCAGGCCGGCGGACGACGCGTCGGCGGTTGCTGCGGATCCTGCGGCACGGGGCTGATCACGCCCGGAGTGGCCGACCCGCCCCCGGGCGCGCCGAACGGGTTGGTCGGCGCGGGCGCCGGGGCCGCGTCCTCGTCGACCTGCGGCGGGGCGGGAAAGGCTCCAGGCACGAAGGGCTGTCCCTGCGCGGTCGGGCGGCGCTGGAAGCGCGGATTCATCCCGGGCTGCGGCTGCACGACCTCCTCGCCGTCCCCGTCGATGTCGCCGTCGGGTTCGTCGCGATCGTCGTCGGCGAACAGTTCCTCAGCCTCCACCGGTTGCACCGGCTGCACGGGCATCGGACGCATGCCGGGGAAGGCGGCGTTGCCGGGCGCCGGGTTTCCGCGTGGCGCCGTGCTCGTGGGCAGGATGAGGATGCGATCGAAGCCGGAGACGCCGGTCGTCCCTGCCTGGCGCGACGCGAGCATGTAGCCGCTGACGCCGCGCAGGATCGTGTCGAGCGCCTGGCGCTCGGGAATGCCCCGGAGCTGCAGCGTGACGGGGCCTCCCGCGACCTTCTCGCCGTTCACGATGCGCGCGCCGCCGATGCGGGCCCACTCCGCGAGGATCTGCCTCACGGAGACCTCGTGGGCGTCGAGCGTCACCAGCCCGTTCTCGATCTGCAGCGTCATCTGCTGCGCACCGGCGGAGACGGGGGCGACCAACAGGACCGCGAAGGCGACAAAAGCTGGGGTCTTCATGGCTGTCCTCAGGAAAGCTCATTGTACGACTCGCCGTCACCCGGTCCAAGCGGCTCAGCCGCGGATGCCAAGCTCGAGGCTCATGTATTCGACCACCCGCCGGATGATGTCGTCGAGCGGCACGCGGGGCTCGAAGCCGATGAGCGCCTTGATCCTGGCGATGTCCGGCACCCGTCGCGGCATGTCCTCGAAGCCCGCCTCGTAGGCCTCGTCGTACGGGATGAACCGGATGGCGGACCGCGTGCCCGTGAGCCGCCGCACGCGCGCCGCTAGGTCGCCGATCGTGATCTCCTCGGTGCTGCCGATGTTGAACACCTGCCCGACGGCGCGCCCGTCGCTCGCCAGTGCCGCGAGGGCGTCGACGACGTCGCCCACGTACGTGAAGCTCCGCGACTGCGTCCCGTCGCCGAACACCGTGATCGGCTCGCCTGTCAGCGCCTGGCGGACAAGGGTCGGCAGCACCATCCCGTACTGGCCGGTCTGGCGCGGCCCCACCGTATTGAATAGACGCACGATCACGACCGGCAGCCTGCGCTCCTTCCAGTAGGCGAGCGCGAGGAACTCGTCGAGGAGCTTGCTGCACGCGTAGGCCCAGCGGTGCTTGACCGTGGCGCCGAGCACGACGTCGGCGTCTTCACGGAACGGCACGTCGGCGCTCTTGCCGTAGACCTCGGAGGTCGAGGCGATGAAGACGAGCTTCTTCTTCTTGCTCGCGTGCTTCAGCACCACCTCCGTGCCGTGCACGTTGGTCTCGATCGTATGGACGGGCTGCTCGACGATGAGCTTCACGCCGACGGCGGCGGCGAGGTGGAACACCACGTCGCTGCGGTCGATCATCTCCGCGACGAGCGGTCCGTTCGACACCGAGTCGATGGTGTAGTCGAAGCCCGTCCGCCCCTTGAGATGGGCGATGTTCTCGATCGAGCCGGTGGACAGGTTGTCGAGGACGAGCACCTGGTGCCCCTGGCCGAGCAGATGTTCGGCGAGGTGCGACCCGATGAACCCGGCGCCGCCCGTGATGAGCGCTCTCACGCCAGGGCCCGTCCCTGCCGGTACTCGCCGACGGCCTCGGCGACTCGCATCACGTCGTCGTCGCCGAGCCGGGGATGGAGCGGCAGCGACAGCAGCTCCCGCACGGCGCGGTCGGCCGCCGGCGCCTCCGCGGGATCGCACGCGGCGAAGGCCTGCTGGCGCGGCAGCGTCACCGGATAGTGAATCAGCGTCTCGATCCCCCTCGCATGCAGGTGCGCCTGCAACCCGTCACGATCGGCCGACCGTATCGGGAACAGATGATACACGTGGCCGCGGTCACATTCCGGCACCGCTGACGCCGGCGGGAGCGCCGCCCGGTAACGCGCGGCAATCGCGCGCCGCCGGCGGGTCCACCCCGGAAGGAAGCCGAGCCGCGCGTGCAGGACGGCGGCCTGCAGCTCGTCGAGCCGGCTGTTGACGCCGGCCTCGACATGACGGTATCGATCCGTCTGCCCCCCATTGCGGAGACGCCGCAGGCGGCCGGCCAGCGCCGGATCGCCGGTGACGACCGCGCCGCCGTCTCCGAGCGCTCCAAGGTTCTTCGTCGGATAGAAGCTGAACGCGCCTGCGATGCCCGCGGTGCCGACCGGCACGCCCTCGCACGTCGCGAGATGCGCCTGGCAGCAGTCCTCGACGATCGCGAGCGCGTGCCGCGCGGCGACGGCGCGAAGGGGCGTGAGGTCCGCCGGCTGCCCGAAGAGGTGCACGGGGACGATCGCCGCGGTCCGCGCGCCGATGCGCGCCTCGCAGGAGGCCGGATCGATCGTCAGGCGCTCCGGGTCGACGTCGGCGAATACCGGCCGCGCGCCGGCCATCAGCACGGCGAGGCCGGTGTACGCGGCGGTGATCGCCGGCACGATCACCTCGTCGGAGGCCCCAATGCCGAGCGCGCGGAGGGTCAGTGCGAGCGCGTCGGTTCCACTCGCGACGCCGATCGCGTACGCGGCGCCCGACGCGTCCGCGAACGCCGCCTCGAAGGACTCCAGCTCCGGGCCGAGCACGAACCAGCCGCGGCGGAGCACGCGGTCGATCGCCGCGCGAAGGGCGGCGTCGTCCTCGCCAGGCGTGAGATCGATGAAGGGAAGCCGCGCCGGGCTCACGACACCGCGACCTGCGGCTGGTCGCCGGAGGGGACGTACTGGTGCCAGTGCGCCCGATAGTACGCGATGGTGCGCTCGAGGCCGTCGGCGAGCGGGGTGATGGGCCGCCAGCCGAGGACCTGCCGGATACGGCTCGAGTCGGCGTAGAAGCTGCCGATGTCGATTGCCTTCTTGTCGGGCGGCCACTCGACGAAGCGGTAGCGCCCCGCGCCCGCGGTGCGGATCAACATCGCGACGAGCTCCCGGTGGGTCGTCGGCTCCAGGCCTCCCACGTTCAGCACCTGCCCGTTGCACGCATCGGACGCCCCGGCTCGGAGGAACGCGTCCACCGCATCGTCGACGAACACGAAGTCGCGCACCTGCGCCCCGTCGCCGTAGACGTCGATCTCGCGGTCTTCGATCGCGAGCCGGATGAACCAGCCGATGAAGCCCTGGCGGTTGTGCTTGAGGAGCTGGCGCGGCCCGTACGTGTTCGTCAGCCGGAGCGAGCAGGTCCGCACGTGGAACACGTTGTTGTAGACGAGATGGTAGTACTCGCCGGCGGCCTTGTTGATGCCGTTGACGTCGGTCGGACGCACGAGGTGATCTTCGGTGACCGGCAGCGTGTCGGGGTGGCCGTACACCTGGCGCGTCCCCGCGAACACGACCTTCACGCCGGGGTTGAAGCGCCGGCACGCCTCGAGCAGCGACAGCTGCGCGCGACAGTTGATCTCGAGGTCGGTGTACGGGTCCTGCATGCTGTCGGTGTGGCTCACCTGGCCCGCGAGGTTGAAGATGACGTCCTGGTCGCGGACCAGGTAGTTCATCGTGCTCTGCTGGCGCACGTCCGCGATGTTGACGTGCACGGCCTCCTCGATCCCCGAGATGTTGAACAGGTTCCCCCCGGACTCCGGGATGAGCGAGTCGACGATGAGGACGTGGGCGCCGCACGCCACGAGCTGATGCGCGAGGTTGCTGCCGATGAACCCGAGACCGCCGGTGATCATCACGCGGCGGCGGTTGTAGAAGGCGCGAGGATCCACGGCCACTAGCGGCGCCCCTCGACTCCGCGCAGGGCGCCCCCAGCGCTCGTCGAAGGGGGAGGCTCGGGTGGGAGCGCGCCGGCGGTCGGGTTGCGGAACAGCACGCCCGCGCTCTGGTGTCCGAGGACCACGAGCTGCACCCACAGCTTCAACACGTCGATGCCGGTCCAGAAGACGCGCCGGACGTTGAAGAACTGCGAGCGGCCGTGGGTGCGATGGTAGTGGTGCACCGGGACCTCGACGATCCGGAAGCCGGCGTCCTGCACCTTGCGCATCATCTCGAGGCAGATCACGCCCGTGTCGCGATCGAGGCGGACGCGGTCGAAGATCTCGCGTCGCATGAGCCTGAAGTCGCAGTCGACGTCGCGCACCTGCAGGCGGAACAGGAGCTTCACCGCGTGATGGTAGAGGCGCCCGATGACGATCCGGTGCAGCGGATCCGCACGGCTGATCTTGTAGCCGTTCACCATGTCGGCGTCAGGCGTGAGGTGCCTCCACAGCAGCTCCACTTCCGCCGGATCGTACTGCGCGTCGCCGTCCGTGTACGCGATGAGATCCTTCGTCGCGGTGGCGAAGCCGGTTCTGAGCGCGCCCCCGTACCCACGGTTGGCGGTGTGGTGAACGGCCCGGACCTGTGGATAGGTGCGCGCGAGCTCGTCGACGATCTCGCCCGTCGCGTCCGTGCTGCCGTCGTCGACGACGGTGACCTCGAAGTCCGGCGTCAGCCGGCCTGCCACGCGCACGGCGCGGATGACGAGGCTCGCGATCGTTCCCCCGTCGTTGTACGCGGGGAAGAAGAACGACAGGCCGGGAGGCTTGCCGGGACTCGATTGTGACATGGAAGCGAGCCGGATCGTACACCGGCCGCGGCTCCCGGGCAACGCTCCGATCGAGCCGGCGTCAGCCGGCCCGGCGAGCCAGGCGCCAGGGCAGCACGATCGACTCAAGGACCACCCTGCCCGACAGCTTGGACCGGCCCTGGCGGCGCTCCACGAATGTGATCGGCACTTCGACGATGCGGGCCCCGGTGCGGCGCGCGTGCCACGTCATCTCCACCTGAAAGGCATACCCGTCGGATCGGAGATCCGCCAGGGGGATGCGCGCCAGCGTCTCGCGCCGCCAGCAGCGGAAGCCGCTTGTCACGTCGCGGACCGCCACGCCCGTCAGCCCGCGCACGTAGTGATTCGCCAGGGTGCTCAGGAGCACGCGTCGTCTCGGCCAGTTCACGACGCGGCCGCCCGCCACGTACCTGGAGCCGATGACGAGGTCCGCGTGCGTCGCGGCGCCGACGAGCGCAGGCAGATCCGACGGCAGATGGGACAGGTCGGCGTCCATCTGGCAGATCAAGGGGGCGCCGGTCGTCGCCAGCGCGCGCCGCATCCCCTCGATGTACGAGCGGCCGAGGCCGCGTGCCCCCGTGCGACGCAGCACGGCGACGCGGTCCGCGTGCGTCATCGCCAGGCCTTCGGCGATCGACCCGGTGCCGTCGGGCGATCCGTCGTCGACGACCATCAGGTGCACGCCCGGGATCGCAAGGAGCTCCCGCACGATAACCGGCAGAGTCTCCCGCTCGTTGTAGGTCGGGACGATGACCAGGGCGCGCACGAACGGTTACTGCCTCTCGATGCGCAGCGACGCGATCTGATCCGACACGAGGCCCACCAGGAACACGACGACCGCGAACAGGATCAGCAGGACCGATCCGTTGGGGATCCGCGAGTGCACCGCGACGTTCCAGGCGCCGTAGGCGAAGCCCACGAGCATCGCCGTGGCGCTGATCGGAACGAAGATCCGCAGCGGGCTGAAGAGCGTGATCACTTTTAGGAGAATCAGGAAGAACTTCGCGCCGTCGCGCGCCAGCCTGATCTTCGATCGGCCGAGCCGGGGCCTGGCGTCGATCGGCTCGAAGCGGACGTTGTACCCCGCTCGCAGGAACGCGAGCGTCGTGGTCGTCGGCGTCGAGAATCCGTTCGGCAGCAGGTGGAGGAACTCACGCAGGTGCTCCCGCCGTGCGGCCCTGAGGCCGGAGGTCAGGTCAGGGATGGCGCGCCCGGTCAGATGGCCGGCCAGCCGATTCAGCAGCGCGTTGCCGAGGCGACGCTGGCGATTGGCCTGCGTGCCCGGCGACCGCGCCCCGATCACGAGGTCGTACTCGCCGAGCCGCTCCACCAGGCGCCGGGCGTCCTCGGCCCGATGCTGGCCATCGGCGTCGACAATCAGGATGAACTCGCCGGTGGCCGTCCGGATGCCGGTCTTCACCGCCGCGCCATTCCCCTTGTTGTAGGGGTGTCGTACGACGCTCGCGCCCGCGGCTGCGGCCGCCGCCGCCGTGTCATCCTCCGACCCATCGTCGACGACGATGATCTCGTGCCACGCAGCGCCGGCACGGAGCTGCGACACCACGCCGCCAATCGCGTCGGCTTCGTTCATCGCGGGGATGACGATCGAGACCGACGAGGGCGCCGCCACGTCAGGAGCCTGCCTGCGCGGCCGCGCCACGGCGCTCGGCCGCCCCGACGAGGCGTTCGACGACCCCGTCCCACGTCACCGCGCGCGCGCGATCGTACCCGTTGTCGCCGAGGCTGGCGGCCAGCCGCGCGTTGCCGGCCAGCCGGTTCACCGCTGCCGCAATGGCGTCCACGGTGGGCGCAGTTACGAGGCCGTTCGTGCCGTCGTCGACGAACTCCAGGGTTCCACCCGAATCCGACGCGGTGACCACGGGCTTGCGCGCGAGGAACGCTTCGAGGGTCACGTATCCGTAGTCTTCGTCGTACGGCGCGAAGAGGACGCCGCGCGCGCCGGCGTAGAGATCGATCAGCTGCTCGTCCGAGACGCGGCCGAGGAGCGACACGCGCGGCCGCAGGCCGAGCTCGTCGATGCGATCCTCGAGCCGTTGACGGACGCTGCCGTCGCCCGCGATGACGAGCCGCATCGGGCGGTCGACGCTCCGAAACGCTTCGACCGCGAGGTCGACGCGCTTCACGTGCTCGAGCCGGGCGACCGTCAGCATGTAGTCGCCGTACGGACCGCTCGCCAGGCGTCCGGCGAGCTTCGGCGGATGATAGAGCGGCTCCGCGCGGAGGCCGTTGAACTTTTCCAGGCGGGCCGAGACCGTGCGCGCGATGCTGAAGAGGCCCGCACACTCGCCGAGCATCCGCGTGTCGAGCTCGATGAGCCGCTTACGCAGGCCAACGTCCGGCTCGATGTGCTCGAAGGTGCTGAAGGACGTGCCGCACAGCTCGTACGCCGCGCGGTGCTGGTGGACGAGCCATGCCACTTTCACCGGGTGCCGCACGAAGTAGGTCGGGAACTTGGTCGCGATGGCGAGGTCCACCGGCCGGCCGATCGACTGGCTCACGTCGACCAGGCGCCACGCCGCGGCATGGGCCATCAGTTCCTCGCGCGGCTCGTCCCGGAAGGGAATCGACACGATGTCCGCCTCGTAACCGCGTTCGCGCAGCGCGTCCGCGAGCTGGCGCACGAGAATCTCGGCGCCGCCGTGCACGAACGGCGTCTGGGCTTCGAGGACGAGGACTCTGCGGACACTCACGTCGCGTGGCGGAAGTTGATGATATCCCCGTCCTGGACGATGTACTCCTGGCCTTCGAGACGGACCTCACCGTGTTCCCGGCAGGCCTGCATCGACCCGTACGTGGCCAGCGTCGCGTAGGATACGACCTCGGCCCGGATGAAGCCCCGTTGAATGTCGCTGTGGATCTCGCCCGCCGCCAGGTGCGCCGGCGTGTGGCGCGCGATTGACCAGGCGCGGCACTCGTCCTCGCCGACCGTGAAAAAGGAGAGGTAGCCGAGCAGGTCGTACGTGGCGCGGATGACGCGGTCGAGGCCCGACTCGGTCAGGCCGAGATCCGAGAGAAACGCCGCCGCGTCAGGTCCTTCGAGCCGCGCGATCTCGAGCTCGATCTTTCCGCAGACCGCGACCGCTCCCGTGGCCGCGTGGGCGAGGAACGCCGTGAGGCCGGTGTTCTGCGCGGCCTTCTGGACGCTCGCGCCGACCTCCGTAAGGTCGGCTTCGTCGAGGTTGATGGCGAGCAGAAGCGGCCTGGCGGAGAGAAGCTGGAAGCCGCGGAGCCGTTTCCGATCGTCGGCGGTGAGCTCCAGCGCGCGAAGCGGCCTCCCTTCCTCGAGGGCGGTCTTGCAGCGCTCGAGGAGGTCGCGTTCGCGTTCGAGGTCGGCGGAGCGGGCTTTCCGCAGGTCCTTTTCAATCCGCTCGAGGCGCCGTTCGACGACACCGAGGTCTGCGAGCATGAGCTCGTCTTCCATGGCCTGCGCGTCGCGCGCGGGATCGACGGCGCCCGACGGGTGCGGGATCGACGCTTCGCGAAACGCCCGCACGACGTGAACGAGGGCGTCGGCGTTCCTGTAGGCGGCCACGTCGAGGAGCGCTTGCGCGCCGGCGCCCGTGCGGGGCGGAACGACGATGTCGGTGAATTCCACGGTCGCCGGGACTCGCTTGCGCGGGTTGAAGAGCGCCGTGAGCATGTCGAGCCGGGTGTCGGGGACCTTCGAGATGCCGACGGCCACATCGCCCTTCCCCCGCGGAGCGTCCCTGGCCGCGGTCATGAGCTGAAACAACGTCGTCTTGCCGCTGCCGGGAAAGCCGACGAGTGCCGCGCGAAGCATGAAATCTCAGCCTAGCACGCGGGGTCAGACCGGGGTCAGACCGGGGTCAGACCGGGGTCAGAACG
>JBOGIW010000442.1:0-7818 GCA_050748045.1 Vicinamibacterales bacterium
CTGGCTCTCGACACCTACATGGCGGATGGCGGCCGTTACCGGAGACGGCGGCATGGCGTCTACGACGTCCTGCGCGACGGGACGATCGTGCGCGCGCCGCACCAGCCGCACTACCAGAGCCGCGAGTACAACGCGCTGAACGGCGGGATCGCGCGATGGTTCGAGCCGATCGATCACGCGCTCGGCGCGGGCCCGACGATGACGGCCATCCTGCGATTCGGCCTGACTCTGTTCGGCAGCCTCGTGGCCGCCAGCCGCTGGACGGCCGAGGCGCACCAGTTTCGCATCGAAGCACGGCCCGGCGAAGCCGGACGTCCGACGCCGGAAGGGGTTCACCGGGATGGGGTCGACTACGTGCTCGTGCTGCTGGTGGCGCGGCAGAACGTCATCAGCGGCACGACGACGATCCACGACACCCGGCGGCGGCACTTCGGCAGCTTCACGCTGACCGCTCCCTTCGACGCGGTGCTGCTCGACGACGCACGCGTCTCGCACGGCGTGACGCCGATCGAGCCGCTCGATCCGGCGGGGCCCGCATATCGCGACGTGCTGGTCGTCACCTGGACGCGTCCAACCTTTTGAGGCCCGGTCCCGTCTCTGTCCGCATGCTGGCTGATCTCGTCGCCGACATCCGGTTCGCGTGCAGGCTGCTCGTCCGCAGCCCCGGCTTCGCCGCCGCGGCCGTGCTCACGCTCGCGCTCGGCATCGGCGCCACGACGGCCATCTTCAGCGTCGTCGACGCGGTACTCCTCCGGCCCGTCCCGCTGCCCGAGCCCGGGCGTCTGGTGATGGTGTGGGAGACGGACCGCGACAGCGGGACCTTCCGCGAGCCGGGGGCGTGGCCGGACCTCGTCGACTTCCAGCAGCGCAGCAGGCGCATCGATCGCTTCGGCGCGTTCCTCGCCGACGAAGCGATCCTCACGCTCGGCGCCGGCGAGCCGTCGCGCGTCGCGACCGTCCACATGACCCACGCCTTCGCGCCCCTCCTCGGCCTCTCGCCGCTCGCGGGCCGCCCGCTCGGCCCCGATGACGACCGCGCCGGCGGCCCGCCGGTGGTCTGGATCAGCGAACGCCTCTGGGCCCGCCTGTTCCAGCGCGACCCTGGAGCCATCGGGCGCACGATTCACATCGACGATCGCCCGCAGACGATCGCCGGCGTGCTGCCATCGGGCGCGGACTTCGGCCTGCTCCAGATCCTCGGCGCCGCCGACTACGGGCGGGGATTCGCCGACCGGGATGCACGCACCGAGGTCGATCTCTGGGTGCCGCTCCAGGCCACGGAGCGGGACTTCCCACGCGACACGCATCCCTTGCTGCTCGTGGGCCGTCTCGCGCCGGGGGCATCGGTTGACGCCGCGCAGGAGGAACTGGCGGGTATCGCCGCGGATCTCGAGCGGGCGTATCCGGCGAACAACGCGCGGGGCGTCTTCATCGAGCCGCTGCGCCGCGTCGTCTTCGGTCCGGTGGAGCCGCCGTTGAGGGTGCTGCTCGCCGCTGCCGCCCTCGTGCTCCTCGTCGCCTGCGTGAACGTGGCGAATCTCCTCCTGGCGCGCGGCACCTCGCGTGTCCGGGAGGTCGCGGTCCGAGCGGCGCTCGGGGCCGAGACACGCCGGCTCGCGCGGCAGTTCGTGGTCGAAAACACGGTGCTGACGCTGGCGTCGGCGGCGCTCGGCGTGGCGCTCGCCGCGGCGGGCCTCCGCGTCCTGATCCTCCTCGCGCCGCCGGAGATCCCGCGGCTCGCATCGATCGGCATTGACGGGCGGGTTCTCGCCGTCGCCATCCTGATCTCGGTGGCGGTGGGCTTCGCCTTCGGCATGCTTCCGATCTGGCAGGCGACACGCTCGGACATCCTCGGCACGCTGAAGACCGGGGACCAGCGCGGCGGCACCGGGCCGGATCGGAGCGTCACGCGCTCAGGCCTGGTCGTCGCGGAGATGGCGCTCGCAGTGGTCCTCGCGATCGGCGCCGCGTTGCTCGTCAAGAGCTTCTGGAACCTCCGGCAGATCGATCCCGGGTTCGACCCCACGGGAGTGTTGAAGGCGGAGTTCCAGCTCCCGTCCACGCGGTATCCGGTGGACTTCAGGCTGTGGCCCGACTTCAAGGACATGCATCGGTTCAACGCCGCGCTCCTGGAACGCGTGTCGGCGCTCCCGGGCGTTGAATCCGCGGCGATCGCGGGCAATCATCCGCTCGACGCCGGGTTCACGAACTCGTTCGTCGTCGTGGGGCGTGAAGCGGAGTCGCAGAGCTTCCCCGAGCTCTCGATCAGGCGGGTGACGCCGGGCTACTTCCGCACGCTGCGCGTGCGTCTCGTGCGTGGACGCCTGATCGAGGAGTCGGATACGACCGGCGCGGCGCCTGTCATCGCGATCAACGAGGCGTCTGCCGGGCGCTTCTTTCCCTCCGGCGATCCCCTCGGCCATCAGATCGCGTTCTGGGGCACGCGGCGCACGATCGTCGGCGTGCTCGCCAACGAGAAGATCCACGGCTTGACGGCGGCAGCCCCGGTTGCGGCCTACGTGCCGCTCGCGCAGGCTCCCTCCGCCAACGGCGCGGAAGCGCTCATCGTGCGCGCGTCCGGCGACCCTGCCTCCCTCGCCTCCGGGGTGACCGGTGCCGTACGCGCGATCGATCCAGGTCTCGCGGTGTTCGGCGTCGAGCCGCTTGCGCACACACTGTCGCAATCGATCGCGGCCGAGCGCTTCACGATGCTGCTGCTGGGGCTGTTCGCGGCGCTTGCAGTCGTCCTGGCCGCCATCGGCATCCACGGCGTCCTCAGCTACACCGTGGCGCAGCGATCGCGCGAGATCGGGATCCGCGTCGCGCTCGGCGCGCACCCCCGGCGCGTGCTGATGCTCGTCGCCGGCCAGGGCGCGCGTCTTGCGGCGGGCGGTGCGGCCATCGGCGTGTGCCTCGCGCTGGCCTCGGGCCGGATCCTGTCAGGACTGTTGTACGGCGTGCCGCCCACCCACGCCGCCACCTACGTTGCCGTGCTCGGCGTGCTCGCGATCGTGGCCGTGCTGTCGATCTGGATTCCCGCACGACGCGCCGTGCGCCTCGATCCGATCGCCGCGCTGCATCGCGAGTGATCAAGCCTCGAACCCCTGTTCCGGCTCCAGGTCGGCGATCGGCTACGGCTTGCCGTCGCCGTCATGCCGAAACCCGATCCGTCGGCGCGATGGCGGGGACTGGGGCGTCATGAGCTTCCGGATCGCATCGAAGACGATCTTGAAGCGTGCGTTGTACTTGCGTTCCAGGGTCCCGAGTCTGGCTGCGAAGCTCCGATGAGTGGCCAGTAACTCTCGCACGCGTACGAAGGCACGCATGATCTCGATGTTGACGTGAATCGCACGCCGGCTCCTGAGCACGCTCGAGAGCATGGCGACGCCCTGCCCGGTAAATGCGAACGGAGCGTAGCGCCGCCCTCCTCGCTTCTTTGAGATCACATTTTGTGATCTCAAACTCGCGAGCTCCTTCGGGTTGAGCTGAAGCATGAAATCAGCCGGAAACCGGGCGGAATTGCGCTTCACGGCCTGCAGGAGAACTCTGGTCGGCACACCGTACAGTGCCGCGAGATCGGCGTCCACATGACTTTGTGCCCGCGCATGACGTAGATCCGGCGTTCGATGGATTCCGCGGGAAGAAGCTCCGCCCGTTTGGGACGCGACACGGGCACGGCGGCTTGAATGTCGCGATCACGAGCGCGTTCAAACGAAAGGACCCGGCGTACACGGCCACCAGTCATGGCTGAGGCGATGCCGTGGTTCGGGTGGACGGCCACGACACGGTGATCCTCGGGAGCTTCAGCCGGGTGATCTGATCATTGAGCTGCCGGAGCTCCGACCCCAGCGCACGGTCCACGTCGTCCATGAGCTCGTCCACCTCTCCCTGCGCGACGGCCAGGCGGGCTGTCTGCGCGGTGGTGGGTCCGCTCAACGTCCCCTGCTGGACGCCACTGCCGTCGATCTCGCCGATGAGCCCGTTGACGCGCGATCGCACGCCGCCGCCCCCGGCGCCGGCTCCACCGCCGACCATGCGCCGCTGGAGCTGCTCGACAGTTGACGCGAAGCGCGCGATGGTCTCGGCCACTTGCGCGGAGACGCGCGCGCGCGTCAGCTGATCCTGCGTCGAGGCCACCTGCGTGCGCACGGCCGAGAGCGCGACGGCCGCGGCGTGGACGCGCCCCTGCAGGCGGCCGGCGCCGGTCAGGAAACGGAAGCGCGACGAGCGCTCCTCGTCGGTCATCGGAAGCTCCGGATCCCATTCGACGTGTACGGGCGCCGAGACGGATCCGCCGGCCGCAGAAAGGTACACCCGGTAGGTGCCGGGCACCACCAGCGGGCCGCGCCCGTTCGGCAGGCCCTCGGGGCCGTTGGCGCGCAGGTCCCACACCACGCGGTTGAGCCCGCGGTCGCCCGTGGCCGTGAGCTCACGCACGAGCGCCCCCTGTGCGTCGCGAACGATCATCTTCGATTCCTGGCTCGGGCTGCCCAGCCAGTAGTGCACAATCGCTCCCTCCGGCGGATTGGGACCGATGAACTGCCGCTGCGCGCCGTAGCTCTCGTTCTTCCAGCGCAGCACCACGGTCGCCGGCCGCGGCGGGAAGAGCTGGATGTCCGCCGTCATCATCTCGGGGGGCAGTGCGCTCAACCAGGAGATCTCGTCGAGCACGTAGATCGACCGGCCATGTGTGCCAACGATCAGATCGTTGTCACGCGGGTGGATCACCAGGTCGTCGACGGGCACGGTCGGGAACGTGCCCGTGAAGCGCGTCCAGCGCCGGCCGCCGTCGATCGACACGAACAGTCCCGTCTCGGTGCCAACGAACAGCACGCTCGGGTTCTGCGGATGCTCGCGAACGACGTTGATCCACCCGATTGGTGGGAGACCCGCGCCGAGGCTCGTCCAGGTCTGCCCGAAATCCCGCGTCACGTAGAGGTGTGGGGAAAAATCGTCGTATTCGTGCCGGTCGACGGCGACGTATGCGGTGCCGGCGTCCGTGTGCGACGGCTCGACGCGGCTGATGCGGCCGCGCCCCGTCAGCGGTGGAATCCGGTCCTGAAGGAGCGTCCAGCTCCTTCCCGCGTCCCGCGACACGGCGACGCTTCCGTCGTCGGTGCCCGCCCACAGCAGTCCCGCGGTGACCGACGATTCCGCCAGCGTCGTGATCGTGCCCCAGGCGCCGACGCCGTCGTGCCGCGACAGCATCTCGGCCGAGGGCAGCACGCCCATGATCGGCAAACTGTCCCGGTTCTCCGCGCGTGTCAGGTCGTTGCTCGCCGTCCACGTGTCTCCGCGATCGCGAGACGTGAAGACGCGGTTTCCTCCGAGGTAGATCCGCGTCAGGTCGTGCGGCGAGATGACGACGGGCGACGTCCAGTTGAAGCGGTACGGCGGCTCGCCCGCGGCCGGGTGCGGTTTGATCGACTTGCGGTCGCCGGTCGCGCGATGAAAGCGGACGAGGTTGCCGCCCTGCGACTCGGTGTAGATGATGTCGGGATCCGACGGATCCACCTGCGCGTACATCCCGTCACCGAAATTGATCTGGAACCAGTCGGCGTTCGTGATGCCGATCTGGTGGCGTGTCGCGCTCGGTCCCCCCCAGGAGTGCGTATCCTGGAGGCCGCCGTAGATCGTATACGGCTTCTGCATGTCCACACCGATGGCGTAGAACTGGCCGAGCGGGATGTTGTTCACCTTGTCCCACGTGACGCTCCCGTCGAAGGAGTAGTAGAGCCCTCCGTCGTTGCCCAGGATCAGGTGCTTCGGGTTCGCGGGGTTGATCCAGAGCGCGTGATGATCCCCGTGCACGCCCACGTCGTAAGTCGGGCTCATGCTCTGGTTCGCGCCCGGGCGGCCCGTTGCCGGGTCGGCGAAGGTGGTGCCGCCGTCGGCGGAGACGTACATCGAAGCCCCGAGGACGTAGATGCGCTGATCGTCTGTCGGATCGATGTGAATCTTGCTGTAGTACATCGGCCGCGGATTCAGCGCGTTCACCCTCCGCCACGTCGCGCCGCCGTCGTCGGAGCGGAAGGTGCCGCCGGCCTCACGGTGCTCGACGAGCGCGTAGAGCACCTGCGGGTTGTTCCGCCAGATCGCGAGGCCGATGCGGCCGACGACGCCCTGCGGCAGTCCGTTCGTGAGCTTCGTCCAGGTGCGGCCGCCGTCGGTCGTTTTGTGAATGCCGCCGCCGGGCCCGCCGCCGTTGAAGCCCCACGCCACGCGGCGGCGCTGATAGGCCGCGGCGTACAGCACCTGGCGATCCTGGGGGTCCATGACGAGGTCGACGACCCCGGTGTCTTCGTCGATGAACAGGCTGCTCGTCCAGGTGCGCCCGCCGTCGGTCGTCTTGAACACGCCGCGCTCCTGGTGCGGCCCCCAGAGCCGCCCGAGGGCGGCGACGTAGACGATGTCGGGATCCGAGGGATCGACGATGACGCGACCGATGTGCTGCGTGTCGCGCAGGCCCGTGTGCGTCCAGTTGTGCCCGCCGTCGGCCGACTTGTAGACGCCGTCGCCGAACGAAGAGCTCTGGCGGTTGTTCGGCTCCCCCGTGCCGACCCAGACGATCTCCGGGTTGGACGGCGCCAGCGCCACATCGCCGATCGACGAGACGCGCTGCCCGTCGAACAGCGACACCCACGTCGTGCCGGCGTTGGTGCTCTTCCACAGGCCGCCGGAGGCGGCGCCGACGTAGATGACCGACGGGTTGCGCTCGTCGACCGCGACGTCGTCGATACGGCCGCCCATGACGGCGGGCCCGATGGCCCGCCAGGGCAGCCGGCTCAGCGTGTGTTCGTCGAGCTGAGCGCCGGCGGGAGCGGCGACGAGGAGGACCAGGAGCCACAGAGCAGCCGACCGTGCGTATGCGCGCATGACACCTCGTTTCGCGCGAATTCTACTCCGGCCATTGACCCGCTCCCGCCATTGGGCGTAGTGTGTCGGCTTCGTTCCGCTGCGGGCCTATTACACAGGAGGACACGATGACCAGGTCACTCCTTGGGTCCCTCGTCGCGGTGTTTCTGCTCCTTCCCCCCTCCCTTCACGCCCAGACCGGCGACGGCAGCCTGCGGGGTTACGTCAAGGACCAGCAGGGTGGTGTGTTGCCGGGCGTGACGGTCACAGCCACGAGCCCGGCGCTCCTGGCGCCGGTGACATCGATCACGGACTCGGGCGGCTACTACCGGCTGCTGAACCTGCCGCCCGGCACCTATGCCATCACGGCTGAGCTTTCCGGCTTCGCCGGCTATCGCCGCGAAGGCGTCGTCATGCGCGCCGGGCTCACCTTCAGCGTCGACATCGAGATGACGGTCGGGACGCTGGCCGAAACGATCACGGTTTCCGGCGAATCGCCAATGCTCGAAGTGGGCCGCCCGACGAGCGTGATGAACATCGACGGCGAGCTGCTGCGCGCCGCGCCGGTCACGTCGCGGCGTCTCTTCAGCGACGTGCTCGACATCGCTCCAGGCATCGGGTCGCGCAACGTGGACGACGGCGTCGGGCGCCGCGCGTACTACTTCCATGGCTCGCACATCTACGCGCACGCGTTCCAGCTCGAAGGGGCGCCGGCCTCGGCCTACATCGACGCCGCGGCCCACTCGATGGGGATGGGCGGCGACGTCATCGCCGACGTCGAGATCAAGCTGGGTGACGTCGATGCATCCACGCCGGCCAGCACGGGCGTGGTGCTGAACGTCGTCACGCCGCGCGGAGGCAACGTGTTCAAGGGTTCGGGCGCGTACTCCTATCAGCCGCTCGAGTGGAACAGCGACAACACGACGGGCGGACGGGCGCCGGGCGGCCTGCCCACGTTTCAGG
>JBOGIW010000443.1:0-10189 GCA_050748045.1 Vicinamibacterales bacterium
CGACGTACGCGTACTTCGCCGCCGTATCCACCGACTCCTTGGCCGGGCGATACAGCTTGCTCTTCGTCTGGTAATAGGCCTTCGCACGGGAGAGGAGCTTCTTCCGTTTCGCCCGCCGAACCGTCCCACGCTTCACTCGTGGCATGTTGATGGATCCTTGTAATGCAAAATGCAAAGGTCAAAATGCAAGACGGTCAGGATTCTGACGCTTGACTTCTGACTTGTGACTTTTGAATTTCAAGCGTCACTTGTAGGGCAGCATCCGCCGCACCTTCGGCATGTCCGCGTCGGACACGACCTCGGTGCCGCGCTTGTGCCGCTTCGACTTCGTCGACTTGCTGGTCAGGATGTGACGCTTGAAGGCGTCGGCCCGCATGAACTGGCCCGTGGCCGTCCGCTTGAAGCGCTTGGCGGCGCCACGGTGCGTCTTGAGTTTCGGCATTGTTCTCAACCACGAAACGAAATTCACAAAGGCTATCAATCTTCCGTTGCCGCCGCCGCTGCCTCCTGAGGCCTCTGCTTCGGCGCTGTTTTTCTCCCGACCTTCTGGCTCAGGATCGTGTGCATCTGGTTGCCTTCCTGCCGCGGCGCGTTCTCGGCGATCGCCACGTCGGCCAGCTCCCCGATCAACCGCTCCAGGATGCGCCGGCCGATCTCCGGGTGCGCCATCTCGCGCCCACGGAAGAAGATCGTCGCCTTGACCTTGTCCCCGTCGGCGAGGAAGCGCTCGATGTGCTTCTTCTTGAACTGGTAGTCGTGCTCGTCGACCTTGGGCCGGAACTTGATCTCCTTGACTTCGATGACCTTCTGGTGCTTTTTCGCCTCGCGGCTGCGCTTCTGCTCCTGGTACTGGTACTTGCCGAAGTCCATGATCCGGCAGACCGGCGGTACCGCCGTCGGGGAGATCTCGACGAGGTCGAGCCCCTTCTGGCGGGCGATGGCCAGCGCCTGCGGCGGCGGCATGATTCCGAGCTGCTGGCCGGTGTCGTCGATGACGCGGACTTCGCGAACCCGGATGCGTTCGTTGATGCGAACGCGGTCATCACGTCGGGGCGAACGATCGTAAGCGATAATGCCTCCTAAGCCGGTTGTTGCTCCGCCGCGGGCGCGGGGGTGCCGAGCACCTTGCGCCGGATCTCGTCCAGCGCATCGGCGACGAACTGGTCGATCGCGCGCGCGCCGAGATCGCCCGCGGAACGGCTCCGCACAGACACGGTGTTCTCGGCCTCCTCACGGTCGCCGGTCACCAGCATGTAGGGAACCCTCTGCAACTGGGCCTCCCGGATCTTATAGCCGATCTTCTCCTGCCGCTCGTCCAGCTCGACGCGGAGCCCCGCCGCGGCGAGCTGGCCGGTCACGCGCCGCGCGTACTCGAGGTGACGGTCGGCGATCGGCAGCACGACCGCCTGCACCGGCGCGAGCCACAGCGGCCAGGCGCCGGCGAAGTGCTCGGTCACGAGCGCGATGAAGCGCTCGAAGCTCCCATAGATCGCCCGGTGAATGACGATCGGGCGATGCTCCTTGTTGTCGGCGCCCACGTACTTGAGGTCGAAGTTCTCCGGCTGGGCGTAGTCGAGCTGAATCGTGGCGCACTGCCACTGGCGGCCGATGGCGTCGGTCACGTCGAAGTCGATCTTCGGCCCGTAGAACGCGCCGTCTCCCTCGTTGATCGTGTACGGCACGCCCGCCGCGTCGAGCGCGCGCTTCAGCTCCGCCTCGGCGTGGTTCCACGTCTCGACCGTGCCCATGAACTCGGGAGGGCGGGTCGAGAGCTTCATCTCGGGCTTCATGCCGAAGTCGCGGTACACCCGCTGCACGAGGCGGAGCAGCCGCTCCACTTCCTCCCCAATCTGCGACTCCATCACGAAGCAGTGGCCGTCATCCTGGCTGAACTGGCGCACCCGTGTGAGCCCCGAGAGCACGCCTGACGCTTCGTTCCGGTGCAGCGGCGTCTGCTCGTGGTAGCGGATCGGCAGATCCCGGTAGCTGCGCACCTCGCTGGCGTACAGCAGGAAGTGGCCCGGGCAGTTCATCGCCTTGAGGCCCATCTGCTCGCCTTCGCTGTCCACCAGGAACATGTTCTGGCGATAGTGCTGCCAATGGCCGGACGTCTCCCAGAGCGCCTTGTTGAACACGAGCGGCGCCTTGACCTCGGCGTAGCCGGCCGGCACCAGGACGCCGCGCATGTAGTCGGCGAGCGTGTTGTAGAGCAGGGTGCCCTTCGGCAGCCAGAACGCCGCTCCCGGCGACCAGGGGTGGAACATGAACAGCCGCTGCTCGCGACCGATCTTCCGGTGGTCGCGCTTCTTCGCTTCCTCGAGCCGGCGGAGGTGGGCCTGCAGGTCTTTCTCCGACAGGAACGCCGTGCCGTAGATGCGCTGCATCGGCTGATTGCCCGCGTCGCCTTTCCAGTACGCGTTCGACGTGGTGAGCAGCTTGAACGCTTTCAGCTTGCCGGTGGACGGGACGTGCGGCCCGACGCAGAAGTCGACGAACGTGTCACGGTCCTTGATCGTGTAGCACGACACCTCGGGCTGCCCTGCGGTCTTCTCGTCGATGAGCTGGACTTTCAGCGGCTCGCCCCGCGCGCCGAAGAAGCGCCTGGCTTCCTCGCGCGGCCACATCTGCCGCTCGTACGGGAGGTCCTGCTGCGCGAGCTGGCGCATCTGCGTCTCGACCGCCTCGAGGTCGTCCGGCACGAACGGCCGCGAGACCACGAAGTCGTAGAAGAAGCCCTCGTCGGTGGCCGGGCCGATCCCGCACTGCACGCCCGGGAAGAGCCGGGTCACCGCCGCCGCCAGCAGGTGCGCCGTGCTGTGCCGATAGAGCGACAGCGCCTCGGGGCTCTCCGGCGTCACGATGCGAACACTCGCGTGCTGTTCCAGCGGATAGGAGAGATCCACCAGGCGGTCGTTCACGACCGCCGCGAGCGCAGCCTTGGCCAGCCGCGGAGAGATGCCGGCCGCGAGGTCCCGCACCGGCGTTCCGGCGGGCACACTTCGGCTGGATCCGTCGGGCAGGGTGATGGTGACCTGGGACATCAACGATCGTGGACGTGCGTGCGGACTCTATTCACGGCCCTTCGATTCGCCGCATACACGGCTCGCTCAGGGCGGCCGGGTCGAATGGTAGGCGCGAGCGGACTCGAACCACTGACCTCCTCCGTGTCAGGGAGGCGCTCTAACCAACTGAGCTACGCGCCTATCTGTAGCAAATTCAGGCGTTAACCGAACGGACAGTATAAGACGAAAAAGGCTGGCGGAGCAATTCGGGAGGCTGGCTTGGAGGGTTCCGGCTTCCAGGTTCCGTGTTCCTGGTTCGTGTTCCTGGTTCGTGTTCCTGGTTCGTGTTCCGGGTTCAGTTCAGGGTTCTGAGTTTTCGGTTTTGAGTTCTGGGTTCTGTGTTCTATGTTCTCGGTTCTGGGTTCATCTGAACCCGGAACACGAACCCGGAGCCTGAAACTCGGAACACGAACGTAGAACCAGGAACGTAGAACCGGAATGCAGAACCCGGAACCCAGAACAGAACCCGGAACACGAACCCGGAACCTGGAACCCGGAACCCGGAACGTGGAAGGGCTATCGCACCGCCTGCTTGAGCGCCTTGCCTGCGGTGAAGCGGACGACGCGCCGCTTCGGAATCTTGACGGAGGCACCCGTCTGCGGGTTGCGCGCGGTGCGCGCCTTCCGCTGCGACGTCTTGAAGGTGCCGAAGCCGACGAAGGTGATCGAATCGCCCTTCCTGAGCGACTTGGTGATGCCGTCGATGAGCGAATCGACGGCCGCCGCCGCGCCCGACTTGGACGAGCCGGTGTCCTTGGCGATCTTCGCGATCAGATCCTGTTTGTTCATTGAGATCTCCTGGGTGAGGCGCTGCGATGCGAGGGCCGCGTGCGCGCAACGCGGAGAGTGATCGCGTGCAACGATAGGCGAGCCCCGCGGAGGTGTCAAGCGGAAACGACGATTTTTCGGGGCTTTGCGGGCGTCTGCTATGCGGCCTTCTTCTCCCCGAACAGCTCGAGCGCTTTCTGGAGCGTCGCGTCCACCGTCGGCGCCTCGCTTCCGAACTCCACGTCGGGCTGATCCACGTCGATGTCCGGTTCAAGCCCCTTCTCGTGAAGCTGATCGCCCGCGGGCGTGAGGTAGCGGATGTGCGAGAGCCAGAGGCCGCTGCCGTCCGGAAGCTTGACGAGGCGCTGGCGCGCCGCGCGGCCGATGGTGGCGCCGCCCACGAGCGTCGCGCGATCGTTGCCGTCGAGCGCCGCCGCGAAGACCTCCGCCGCCCCGGACGTCCCGGTGTCGGTGAGGAGCGCAACGGGTGCCGTGACCGCGCCGTCGGCGGGCTGCGCGACGATCGTTTCGCGCTCGTTGCCTTTCGACTGCCTCACGGCCAGCGTGCCGGTCTTCACGAACAGCCGCGCGGCGGCGATGCCCTCGTCCAGATCGCCGCGGGCCGAGCTGCGCAGATCGATGACGTAGCGCCGGGCGCCGGTTCTGGCCAGCGCGTCCAGGGTCTGCTTCAGCTGCACCGGCGTCTGTTTCGAGAAATCGACGATGCGCACGTACCCCGTCGACGCGTCGGCCATGCGCGAGGTGATCTCGGCGCCCCCCCGGCGCTCGCGCACGAGCTCGATCTCGTGCGGATCGGCCGCGTTGCCGCGGATCACGAGCAGCGACACCGTGGAGCCGGGCGACCCGTGCAGGAGCCGGTTCCCCTCGTACGCCGACATGTCGCGCGTGGCGCGGCCGTCGATCGCCCGCACGTAGTCGCCGGTGCGGAGCCCCGCCCTGGCCGACGGGGAACCGTCGCGAGCCGAGATCACGCGCAGGTAGTACTGCCGCGTCACCTCGAGGCCGACGTCGGCCGGGCCGGGTACCTCGTTCGCCTCGAGCGCCTTGACCAGTGCCGGGGTGAGATACGAGCTGTCGGCATCGAGGCCGTCGGCCAGGCCGATCATCGCCCCTCGCATCGCGTCGCGCACGTCGACTTCCTCGACGTAGTTGTTCAGGACCAGCGAGACGACGTCCTCGAAGACCCGCAGGTGCTGATAGGTGGTGTCGCGCGTCATCGCCTGGCCGAGGTAGCCGCCGACGACGGCAAAGAGAATGACCGGCGTCGAGAGGGCGAGCACGAGAAGGCGAGTGCGTGACGTCATCTGTGACCTACCGTCGTTTCAGCCATTGTACGGGATCGACCGAACGGCCGTCGATGCGCACCTCGAAATAGAGGGCGGCATCGCCGGCCGGCGCCAGCCCGACGCGCCCGAGCTCCTGGCCGGCCTCCACGCGCTGGCCGCGCTCGACGGTGACCGACGACAGGTAGCCGTAGAGCGAGTAGTGATCCGAGCCGTGGTCCACAATCACGAGCGTGCCGTACCCCGTGAACGAGTCCGCGAAGCCGATGGTGCCGGGATGGACGGTGTGCACGGGCGTGCCGTCGGGCGCCGAGATCTCGATACCGTTTCTGACGCTCCCTTCGGTCAGGCGGTTGGACCGGCCGAACGCGGCAGTGACGGGCCCGAGGACGGGCCAGTCGAGCGCCCCGCGGAAGGGGGTCAGCGGGACCGACACCGGCTCGACCGCCTCGCCCGACCGCATCGCGGTCATCGCGGCCTGGAGCTTCTGCTGCGCGACGACGAGCTCGCCGGCCAGTTGCGCGTTCAAATCGCGGCGGGCGTCGATGTCGGCGAGGAGCGCCGTGCGCGCGCGGAAGGCGCGATCCGCCGCCCCGCGCATCCGCTGGGCCTCGGCGCGCGCGGCCAACAGGCCATGGGTCTTCTGCTCGATCGCGTCGCGTTCCCGCCGCAACGCCGCCAGCGTGCGGCGGTGATCCGCGATCCGCTGCTGGTTGATGTGGGCCAACGACGCTACGGCGCGCGTGGCGCGCCCAAGCTCGCGCAGGTCGCGCACGCCGGCGAGCATGCGCGCGTAGCTGCCCCGCCCCTGCTTGTACAGCTCGACGAACCGCGCGCGCAAGTCGGGCAGGCTCTCGACGCGCGTCCGCTCCAGCGCCGTGAGCCGTCCCAGCAGCGCCGTCAGCTCGAGCTCCGCGGCCGCCACGCCCGCCGTCGCCTGCTTCAGACGCTCGATCGCCAGGTTCCGCTCGACCTCGAGCCGCCGGAGGTCGCCGACGAGCGTCCGGGCCTGTCCCGCCAGCCGCTCGCCCTCGCGCTGCAGGGCCCGGACACGCTCGGACACCCGCCTGGCCATCGCCTCGGCAGCCGCCCGATCGGAGGCCGGCGCCTGCGCCGCCACGGCGCACGTCCCCGCCACGACGAGGGCGAGCCCCCAGCAGCCCGCCGCCGCAGCCCACCGCCGGCCGCGTCCCGTCCACCGCGTCCGGCCTCCCGCCTCAAAAGAGCGGCGTGCCATCGATGTCGCTCGGAATGGCGATGCCGAAGTATCGGAGGACCGTCGGGGCGATGTCGATAAGGCGCGCGGCGTCACGCTCGATCTTTCGGCTCGAGACGAGCACGCCGGCAGTCGTCCGGTAGTCGTATGCGCCGTGATCGCCGCTCCACTTCTTCAGGTTGGGATAGACGATTCCCGGGGGCGCCCCGCCGAGCGCGGTCTGCCAGGAGACGCGGTACCCCTCCTCCATCCCGACCTGCAGGTCGGAGGCGTTGTGCAGGTACGGCCCGCTGTACACCGATCGCGGGTAGACGGCCCTCACGATCCGGGCGCCGCTCGACGGGTCGCGCATCTCGAGGAGATCGTTCGTGAGCCGGGCCGTGAGCGCCTGGTACTCGGATCCCTCGCCGACGATCCCCTGTGACTCGCGCCCTTTCAAGTTGAAGTAGATCTGTCCGAGCCCCATCGCGTAGGCGCGCGTGCGCGACCAGTCGACGTTCTCCCAGAACTCGCCGCCGCCGAAGAGGTCGTCGAGCGTCTTCTCGCCCGGGCGCTGCCCCTCGAGCACCATGTAGCCCTTCTCGACGAGCCACGTGTTCAGGTTCACCGAGTAGCGGAACGAATGGAAGCCATGATCCGAGACGATCAGCACCGGCGTTCCGAGCTCGAGGCGCTCGAGCACCTGGCCGACGAACTCGTCGCAGCGGCGGTAGACGCTCTCGATCGAGTCGCCGAACCGGGCCGCCAGCCCGGCGTCGAACATCGGGTGGGCGGGATCGATGAGCCGCCACATCATGTGCTGCACGCGGTCGGTGGACTCGATGACCCCCACGAGCAGGTCCCACCGCTTCGAGTCGATGCGCTGCAGGATGACCTGCGCCCGGTCGTCGAACGCGCGATACAGGTCCTGCATGAACGTGTGTTCATCGAGCCGCTCCTCGTTGAGCGGCCATGTGGCCTCGGCCCACCCGAGCGTCCGGTACGGCCCGAGCCGGTCGTACAGGTCCTCCGCGAACGAGGCCGGCGACGACATCGGCGCGGGAGGATTCTCCGGCCGCCAGTTCACGGGAGAGACATAGAGCTGAAGGTCGTTCGTCGCCTTGACCAGGTGCATCTGTGCCATCCCGTGCAGGCGCACGAGGAGGTTGATCCGGAACTCGAGGTTGATCCACTGGCTCCACTGGCCTTCGGCCAGGTGGACGTCCGTGCCCTGGATGCTCACGTTCGCGGTGCGCTCGCCGCGATTCCAGCGGACGGTGAACGGCACGCGCACGTCCTCGGCCGCTTCCAGCTCGGCGAGCCGCGCGCGATCGCCGTCGGAGACGGCCCCCTTCTGCCGCACCCGCCGGATCTGCTGGCGCACGATCGGGTTCGGCGGGCCCACCAGCTCCCCGGCGGCCACGGTGTCTTCGAACACGAGCCGGCGCAGGATGCCGCCGAACTCGGTGTTCCCCTCCTCGTAGCGGCTCAAATCGGTCGCAAAGTAGGAGAAGGTCCCCATCGTGCCGCGGATGTCGGGCAGCGGCAGCCCCGAAAGCAGCTCTCCGTTCGGCACCGCCTCCGGCGGAAACGTGACGGGCACGGTGAGGACGCTGCTGCGCACGCCCGCCCGACCGGCGGTGACCCAGAACGAGGTGCCGCCGCGAAGGGACGTCACCTTTGGCGAGGAGAGGGGAATGTAGTCGAGCAGGAACGTGGGCGGCTCACGCTTCACCATGCCGAGGTCGGGCAGGTAGGTTTGCGTGTCCCGCACGAGGAAGTCGTAGATGTTGTGCTTGCCGGCGTTGACGCCGGTGGCGAAGGACGCCCACGCGGTGGGCGACTCCGGGGAGTGCGTCGTTTCGAGCGGGTGCATCCCGCCCTGCGCGATGAGCCTGGAGATGTTGGGCAGCTTGCCCTGGGCGGCGTATCGCCGGAGGAGGCCCGGATCCATCCCGTCGAAGCCGAGGATGACGAGTTTCTGCGTGTACCGGCCCTGCGGCGCGGAGGCGCCGCAGCCGGGCGCGAGTGCCAGGCATGCCAGCGTCGCCGCCATGAACAGTCGGGTCACATGTGTTCGCTCGATGAGAGTGCGAGAATTATAAGGGGCAAGGGCGAGGGACGAGACCGTGCGCATCGTCGGGCTGGACTTCGGGGAGCGGAGGATTGGCGTGGCCATCAGCGACGCCACGCGGACGCTTGCGCGCCCCGTCGGCGTCCTCACACGGCCGCGGTCGGAGGCCGACACGCTCAGGCTGGTTGCTGACGAAATTGCGCGACTGGCCCGAGAAGAGGATGGCGTCGAGTCGATTGTCGTCGGTCTCCCGTCACGCCTGGATGGCACCCCGAGCGCCATGACGCCACGAGTGCACGCGCTGGCCCGGCAGATCGCGGCGGCAAGCGGTTTGCCTGTCATGTTCCAGGACGAGCGGCTGTCGAGCCGGGAGGCGGAGAGCCGTCTTGCGCTCCGGGAGAAGGACTGGCGCGCACGCAAGAAGAAGCTCGACGCGGCCGCCGCGGCGATAATCCTTCAGGACTACCTCGATTCGCGATGATGAGGAAGCTCTTCACGTTCGCCGGCCTCGCCCTGCTCGTGCTTGCGGTCGGCGCCGCCGCCGTCGGCAGCATCGTCTGGGGGCGGCTGCACGAGCCGTTCAAGGGCTACGGCTCCGCCGAGCAGTTCATCGAGATTCCGGCCGGCGCCCGGGCCAACGAGATCGGCCGGCGGCTGGTCGAGGCAGGCGTCGTGCGCGACCTGTTCGTCTTCCGCGCCGCGATGCGGTTGACCGCGCGGTCGCGCACGTTGAAAGCGGGTGAGTACCGCTTTGCCGGCGCGATGAGCGCCGCCGGCGTCGTCGACAAGCTCGCTCGCGGCGACGTCCACGCGCGGCGCATCACGTTTCCCGAGGGACTCACCGTCCTGGACATGGCGAAGATTTACGAGGCGCGCGGCTTCGGTCCCGCCGACGCATTCGTGACGGCGGCCGGCGATGCGTCGTCGGTGCAGGATCTCGATCCGCACGCGCCGGATCTCGAAGGCTACCTGTATCCCGAGACGTATGCGATTCCGCGGGGCACGCCGGCCGCGCGGCTGATTGCCCTGATGGTCGAGCGGTTCCGCGCCGCGTACTCGGAGGAGTTCCGTGGACGGGCCGACGCGCAGGGCCTCACGACGCGCGAGGTGGTCACGGTGGCGTCGCTCATCGAGAAGGAAACGGCGCAGGAGCACGAGCGGCGGCTCGTGGCGGCCGTCTATCGCAACCGCATGCGGATCGGAATGGTCATGCAGGCCGACCCGACGGTCATCTACGCGCTGCAGAAGGCGGGCCGCTACGACGGCAACATCCGGCGCGTGGATCTCGACTTCGACTCGCCGTACAACACGTACAAGTATGCCGGCCTGCCGCCAGGCCCCATTGCCGCGCCGCGCAAGGCCTCGCTCGAGGCGGCGCTGACGCCGGCCGACGTGCCGTACATTTACTTCGTCAGCCGGAACGACGGCTCGCACGTCTTCGCGAGCACGCTTGCCGAGCACAACCGCAACGTGCGCCAGTTCCAGGTGCTCTTCTTCCGTGAGAAACGGCTGCGCGAGCAGAAGGAGCGCGCGGCCAGCCGGCTGGGCAAGTGAACGGGCGGAGGGCGGGAAGCGCTCCGCCTACCGCTCTCCCCATTTGAGCTTTTCCCGCAGCACCTCGAAGTAGCTTCGTGCAGGCGCCTTCACGAGACGCAACGGCTGCCCGGCCCGCTGCACGCGGACCACGTCGCCCCGGCGCAGCTCGTAGCCCGCCTGCCCGTCGTAGGTCACGAAGACCTCGTCGGTCTCCGATTCGACGAGCGGCTGCACTTCCACGACCGTGGAT
>JBOGIW010000444.1:0-4631 GCA_050748045.1 Vicinamibacterales bacterium
GAGCTCCGCCAGCCGCGCCAGGAGCTCCGCGCGGGCACGGCCGCGCAGACCCTTGGCCCGCGCCCGCGCCGCGTCGAGCTCGCCGGCGATCGCGTCGACGATGGCGTCCATCCCCCGATCGTCACCCGTACGCAGGGCCGTGAGCCGCGCCACTGCCCGCTCGAGGTGAGCCGGCAGCGACTCCGCCCTGCGTGGCGAGGCGCCCGCCGCACCAGACTCCCCCGCCGAGCCGGAGGCGCCGGATTCGCCCTCCGATCGGGCGGCGCCGGGCTCGCCCGCCGGGTCTCCCGCACAGGCGGGGACGCCGACGGCGCGACGCCACTCATCGAACACGTCGAGCACGTCCGCTTCGCAGAAGTCCACGCGCACGGGCCGGCGGCGTGGCCCCTTCGCGTAGTACCGCTCGAAGTAACGATCGATGCCACGCTCGGCCACCGCCAGAGGAACGCCCCGCACCGCCCAGCCGCATACCTTGTCGAACGAGGGACCAACGATGCGAATGAGGTGACCGTCGTTCTTGCGGCAGAGATACGCTTCGACCGCCCGGCAGTATTCTTCGGGTGCCTTCCCTTGGGAGGTGGGGGTTGGACCTTGGGAGGTGGGGGTTGGACCTTGGGAGTTGTCTAGCGCCACCGGACTTCTCCTGAGATCACCCGGACTGTCCCCTCGCTCGTGCGCACGATGAGCGCGCCCGAGTCGTCAACGTTCTCTGCCACACCCCGGTGCACGCCGTCACGCCCATCCCACTCGACCGGCCTCGACAGGAGGGGCCGCGCATAGGCGCGCCACGCGTCGACGATTGCGCGCGACCGATCGCGGCGCAGATCATCGTACCGCGCCGCGAGCGCCGCCATGCACTCGGCGAGCACGACGCCACGATCCACGACGCGGCCGAGCTCGCGCTCGAGCGACGTGGCCCTGGCGGCCACCTCCGGAGGGTACGCCGCCACGCGCACGTTGACGCCGAACCCCAGCACCACGTGCGGCACGCCGTCCGGCGACGCGCCGGTCTCCGCCAGAATCCCCGCAACCTTGCGCGGACCCACGACGACATCGTTCGGCCACTTGAGCGCGGTCAGAAACCCCGTCGCCGCGCCTATCCCGTCGGCGATCGCGACGCCGGCGGCCATCGTCAGGAGCGGCACGGCGCGCGGGTCCGGCCGGAGGACGACCGACACGTACAACCCGGCGCCCGGCGGCGACGACCAGCTCCGGCGCTGTCGTCCACGTCCCGCGGTCTGCGCGTCGGCCATCACGATCGACCCCTCGCGCGCGCCGCGCTCGGCGCAGGCGGCCGCGAGATCGCTGGTCGACGGGACCTCCGCGTACCACTGCACCGGCGGCCCGAACAGGCCGAGCCGGTCCGCGGCCTGCGCGAGCGCATCGGCGAGCTCGGCGGGCAGCGGCTCCGCGCGGGGAAATGCGTCAGGCGGATTCAAGCTCGAAGCTGAGATCGGCAGCGGGCGCCGAATGCGTCAGCGCGCCGACCGAGACGTAATCAGCGCCCGTGGCGACGAGCTCGGGTAGACGGGCGAGCGTCACGCCGCCCGAAATCTCCGTCTTCGCGCGGCCGCGGCAGCGCCGCACGGCGGCGACGATGTCGGGCGTCGAGAGGTTGTCGAGCAGCACGATGTCGGCGCCCGCGTGAAGCGCCTCGTCCACCTGGTCCAGGCTCTGCGCCTCCACTTCGGTGGGCATCTCGCGGTTCGCCTTCCGCATCCGCGTGACGGCATTCGCCACGCCTCCGGCCAGCCGTACGTGGTTCTCCTTGATCAGGATCCCATCGTCCAACCCGCTGCGGTGGTTGATGCCGCCGCCGGCGCGCACGGCGTACTTCTCGAGCGCCCGCAGGAGCGGGGTCGTCTTCCGGGTGTCGAGCACCGTGATGCGCCCACCGGACGCGTCGACGAAGCGTCGTGTCAGCGTGGCGATACCGGACAGCCGCTGCATGAAGTTCAGCGCGGTCCGCTCCGCCGTCAGCAGAGCCGCGGCGGCGCCGGCGATTTCCGCCACGTGGTCGCCAGGACCGCACGGGCTGCCGTCTGCGTGGTACACCTTGGTGCTGGCCACGGGATCGAGCTGACGGAAGGTCTCAAAGGCCACGTCGAGTCCCGCGATCACGCACGCAGACTTGCACACAATGACGCCGCGCCCTTTCTGGTCGCGCTCGATCGTCGCCTCGGTCGTCACGTCGCCCCAGCCGAGGTCTTCGGCGAGCGCCCGCCGCACCAGTTCCCGGTACACGCCGGGGTCGAGCGGCTCGAACGGCACGGACCTCACGCGCGCGGCTCCGTCCCCTCGACGAGCTCACCGGCCTCGACGACCACCTCGATCCGGCCACTCCCGCCGGCCTCGCGCAGCTCGAACCTGGAGGCGCTCACGGCGGCGGAGAGATCCTGCTGCGCGAGGCGAATCATGGCGAGCGTCTCCGCCTCCGCCTTGACGACGACGTTCACCGGCGTCTTGGTCTTCCAGCGGTTGAGAGACTTGTGCCTGCGGACTTCGGCGAGCACGAGTTGCGTGTCGGCATACACCCTGATCTCGCCCGGGCCGTCACAGGCGCCTTCGATCTCCTCCACCGCCGGCCACGCCGCCCGATGGACGGATCCCTCGCGCCACCACGACCACACCTCTTCGGTGACGAACGGCATGAACGGCGCGAAGAGCCGGAGGTACACGGACAATGCCGTCAGGAGGGCGCTATTCGCCGAGCCCGCCGCCTCCGGGCCGAAATCGCCGTACCTGCGGCTCTTCACGAGCTCGATGTAATCGTCGCAGAAGCCCCAGAACGATCGCTCGACCTGGTCCAGCACGACCGCGTAGTCGTACGCCTCGAGCTTCGCCGTGGCGAACTGCACCAGGCTGCCCAGGCCCCTGAGCATGGCGCGATCGAGCGGGTGCGCGGTCGGCCCCCGCGGCTCCGCCTGGAGCAGCGCGAACCGCGACGCGTTGAGGATCTTCGTCGCCAGGCGGCGTCCCACTTTCATCTGGCCGGGATCGAACACCGTGTCGGTCCCCGGCCGCGCGCTGGCCGCCCAGTAGCGGACGCCATCCGATCCGTGCTCGTCGAGCAGCGCCCTGGGCGTGACGACGTTGCCCCTCGACTTCGACATCTTCTTGCGGTCGGGATCGACGACGAAGCCGGAGATGGCCGCGTGCGCCCACGGCAGCGAATCGTGGAGGTCGTGCGAGCGCAGCACCGTCGAGAACAGCCACGTCCGGATGATGTCGTGCGCCTGCGGGCGCAGGTCCATCGGGAACACGCGCGCGAACAGGTCCTCGTCCTCCAGCCACCACCCGGCGATCTGCGGCGAGAGCGACGACGTTGCCCAGGTGTCCATCACGTCCGGGTCGCCGGCAAAGCCGTTCGGCCTGCCGCGGTCGCCGGGTGCGTAGCCGTCGGGAACGTCCGTCGACGGATCGATCGGCAGGCGCGACTCGTCGGGAAGGAGCGCGTGGTCGTAGTCGAGCGAACCGTCCTCCCGCACGGGATACCACACTGGGAAGGGCACGCCGAAGAAGCGCTGCCGGCTGATGCACCAGTCCCCGACGAGACCGTTCACCCAGTTCTCGTACCGCGTCAGCATGTACTCGGGGTGCCACCGCAGCTCGCGCCCGCGTGCCAGGAGCGCCTCGCGCACCTCCATCGTCCGGATGAACCACTGGCGGCTGGTGACGATCTCGAGCGGGCGGTCGCCCTTCTCGTAGAACTTCACCGCGTGCGTGATGGGCCGCGGCTCGCCGACGAGGTCGCCCGTCTCCCGCAGCATCCCGACGATCTTCGCGCGGGCCTTCGAGGCCGAGAGGCCCGCGATCTCGTCGTAGGCCTGCTGCGCCCGCTCCGGATCCGTCGACTCCCAGCCCGGAGCGCCCCAGGTGACCGGGCAAAGCGTGCCGTTCGGCTGAATCACGGCGCGCACCGGCAGCGAGAGCTCGCGCCACCAGGTCACGTCGGTGATGTCGCCGAACGTGCAGATCATCGCGATGCCGGTGCCCTTGTCCGGGTCGGCGAGGTGATGCGGCGTCACGGGCACCCGCGCGCCAAACAGCGGCGTGACGGCGTCGCTCCCGAAGAGCGGCCGGTACCGTTCATCGTCTGGATGCGCCACGAGCGCGACGCAGGCAGGGATAAGCTCGGGTCGCGTGGTGTCAATCTCGACGAAGCCAGGTGCCCCGAGCGACGTCGAAAGAGCGAACCGAATCCGATGGTAGGCACCCGGCTGCTCGCGGTCCTCGAGCTCGGCCTGGGCCACCGCGGTGTGGAAGTCGACCTCCCACAGGGTGGGGGCGTCGGCCTGGTAGGCCAGGCCCTTGGCCAGCAGCCGCAGGAACGCCCGCTGGGAGGCCCGCCGGGCCTGCTCGCCGATGGTGGCGTAGGTCAGCGACCAGTCGACCGACAGCCCCAGGCGGCGGAAGGTGGCCTCGAAGGCCTGCTCGTCCTCCATGGTGAGCTGGCTGCAGAGCTCGACGAAGTTGGGGCGCGAGACGGCGATCGGCAGCCGGGACGGCCACTCGGGCGGCTCGAAGGCCGGCTTGTAGGGCAGCGACGGATCGCAGCGGACCCCGAAGTGCTGCTGCACCCGGCGCTCGGTCGGCAGGCCGTTGTCGTCCCAGCCCATCGGGTAGAACAC
>JBOGIW010000445.1:0-3546 GCA_050748045.1 Vicinamibacterales bacterium
GCGCCGTAGAGCGCCGGCCGCAGCAGCTCGGTCATGCCGGCGTCGAGCACCGCGAACCGCCGCCCGCCGGCCCCGAGCGAAGCCGAGGGGCCGGCGGCGCACTTCGTGTCGATGACGCGCGCGACGAGGGCGCCGGCGTGTCCGACGACGGATCGACCGGGCTCGAGGAGCACCGGCAGGCCGGCGGTCCGCAGGACAGGGATCACCGCCGCCGCGTACTCGCGCGCCGTGAGGATCGGCCGCCCTTCGTACGCGATGCCGAGCCCCCCGCCGAGGTCCAAATGCTCGAGCCGGAGCCCGTCGCCGGCGAGCTCGCGCGCCACGCCCGCCAGCGCCTCGGCCGCGCGGCGCAGCGGATCGGCGGTCGTGATCTGCGAGCCGACGTGCACGTGTACGCCGGTGAATCGGATGCCCGGCACGCCGCGGCGCTCGCGATAGATGCCGCGCGCATCCTCGAGCGGCACGCCGAACTTGTCCGACTTGAGGCCCGTGGAGATGTTCGGGTGGCTCTTCGCGTCGATGTCGGGGTTGACGCGGAGCGCGATGCGCGCTTCGCGGCCGATCGCGCGCGCGATCGCGGCGATGCGGTCGATCTCTCCGGCCGACTCCGCGTTGATCGTCCCGACGCCGGCGCCTATCGCCTGCGCCAGCTCGTCCCGCGTCTTGCCGACGCCGGTGAAGACGATCGCCTCGGCCTCGAAGCCCGCGCGCAGGGCGACCTGAATCTCGCCGCCCGAGTTCGCGTCGGCGCGGCTGCCCAGCGAGCGCAGCAGACGCGCAATCGCCAGCGTCGAGTTGGCCTTCAGGGCGTAGTGGATGGCGTGCGGGATCGGCGCGAACGCCTCATCGATGGCGCGATACGCCTCGCCGATGGCCTCCGCGCTGTAGATGTAGGCCGGCGTGCCGGTCTCGGCGGCGATCGCCGCAACGCTGGCGCCGTCGCACGCGAGACCGGCGGCGGTGGCCTGGAACGGTTGGAGCACGAGTCTTCCGCATGGTATCATGCGCGCATTCCCGCCACGCCTTCAGCTTCCACCGTGCATGTCCGCTGACGCGCCTCCGCAGCCGCAGCCGATCGACGAAATCATCCAACGGTGCCTGAGCGGCGACCAGGGCGCGTGGGAGAGCATCGTCCGCCAGCACTGGCGCAAGGTGTTCAACATCGCGTACAAGTTCGTCGGCAAGCACGACGAAGCGGAAGACCTGACACAGGACGTGTTCCTGAAGATCTTCAAGTCGCTGAGCACCTTCGATCGCCGCGCGAACTTCCAGACGTGGCTCATCAGCGTCAGCCGCAATCTCTGCATCGATCACTACCGCAGCGTCCGCAAGGAGCGCGAGACGATCAACCGCGACATCGATCCCGGCGACCTCTCCCCGGCGTCCACGACGACGAGCCCGTACGCCCAGATCGAGCTGCGCGACCGCGTCGCCCTGCTCCGCATGGCGCTCGACAAGCTTGCGCCGACGCTTCGGACCGCGGTGATGATGCGCGACATCCAGGAACTGAGCTACCAGGAGATCGCCGACAGCCTCTCGCTCCCCGAGGGCACGGTGAAGTCCCGGATCAACCGCGGCCGCACGGAGCTCGCGCGCCAGATCCAGATCCTGCGCGCGCAGCAGGAGGCGGTCAGAGGAGTCACAGGATGAACCTCACTACCGATCGTCACCAGGGCGTCGCCGTCGTCCGCGTCGGCGAGCCCCGACTGATGTACCCGCTGCTGTCCGAGTTCTCCAGCACCGTGACCTCGCTCATCGGCGGCGGCGAGCGGAAGCTCCTGCTGGACCTGTCGCACGTCACCTACGTGGACAGCGCCACGATCGGGTGCTTCATGGACCTGTACCGCCAGGCCTCGGCCGCCGGCGCGATGCTCAAGCTGTCTGGCGTCCAGAAGCGCGTGGAGACGATGCTGACCATGACCGGGGCGCAGAACTTCCTCGAGATCCATCCCGACGAGCCGTCGGCCCTCAAGAGCTTCGGGGCATAGCCATGCGGACAATCAAGACCACGACCGGGGCCGAGATCGCGCTCGACGGCGACCTGCTGGCCATCATGGAGACGCTCTACAAGGAGGTGACGGCGAAGCGCGAGCTCGAGCGATCCTTCGAGGACATGCTGCGTGAGATCAACCACCTCATCGACCAGATGGACGAATCGGAGCGGCGCGCCTACCTCGTCGAGAGCCTCTTCCTCAACACCGTGAAGTACGAGAACGACAAGCTCGAGGCGTACATGCGCAAGATCTCGAAGTAGGGTTCACGCCGATCCCCGGAAAAAAGAAAGGCTGCGAGCATGTCGCTCGCAGCCCAGGAGGACAGGGGCCGTGGTCGAGATCGATCAGTTCACGTGCGCGGCGCGTGCCACCGGTTGACGACCCGGGACGGCCGCGACGGCCGGTTCCGCCGGCGCCGCGGCGCCTTCCACGAGACGCCAGGCATCGGCTTCCTGGAGCACGTGCGCCGCGAATGCCGTGTGCAGGGCGTGCCCGCCGCGGTGGGCCACGACGTGGCCGATCACGGGGTGCCCGACGAGCGCCAGGTCGCCAATCACATCCAGGATCTTGTGCCGGACGAACTCGTCCTCGAACCGCAGCGCGTTGTTCAGCACGCCGGTATCGCCGATCACGATGGCGTTCTCCAGCGACCCGCCGAGCGCCAGGCCCTGCTGCCGGAGCATCTCCACTTCCTTGAGGAAGCCGAACGTGCGCGCCGGCGCGATGTCCTCCACGAACGCCTCTTCCGTGATGCGCATCGTCCGCGACTGGTGCCGCAGCAGCGGGTGGTCGAACGCGATGCTGTAGGTCACCTTGAAGTGATCCGAGGGGTAGATCGCAATCCGCTTGTCGCCGCGCGAGAGCGACATCGGACGAAGCACCTTCAGGTAGCGGCGCGGCGCAGCCAGCTGCTTCACGCCGGCCTCGTGGATGAGGTACACCCATGGCGCGGCGCTGCCGTCCATGATCGGCACCTCCGGGTGATTCAGCTCCACGACGACGTTGTCCACGCCGAGGCTCGAGAGCGTCGCCAGCAGGTGCTCGACGGTGTCGACCGATCCCGTCTCGCGGGAAAGCCCCGTCGCATGGTTGATGCCCGCCAGGTGCCGCACCGTCGCGGGGATCTCAATTCCATCGAGGTCTGTCCGCCGGAACCGGACACCGGAATCAGCCGCCGCCGGCTTGAGCGAGAGGGTGACTTTGTTGCCCGAGTGCAGGCCGATTCCGGTACACGAGATCGCCCGCCTAAGTGTCCGCTGTACTGTCATTCAGGCTCTCTGGCCAACGTGGGGGCGTCAGTCAAGAAGCAATGGCAGTGCCGAGCTGGCGGCTCCTGGAATGGTTTTACTAAATGTTTGATCCATTGCGAGTTGTGCTTGGATTCCGCTGCCGGGCGTCGCTTCGGCTACAGAGAGTGTTGCAGGTAAGCCACAGTTGCTTCTGATCAGAGTGTGGCGATATTACCACACGCCGGGGCTTGAGATTGAGCTGAATCTTGAGCAATCGCATGACTTTCGTCAGACGATCGATTCGGGTCCGACCGGGTCAGACC
>JBOGIW010000446.1:0-6431 GCA_050748045.1 Vicinamibacterales bacterium
GTCTGACCCCGGTCTGACCCCGGTCTGACCCCGGTCGGCTAGTTCGGTGGGAGTGGCGGCGCGGGGGGCCGCGGGGGCTCGGGCGGCTGCGGCGGCTCGTCGTCGCGGTCGCCATGTGGGGCGCCGAAGGCGCCCAGCATGTCAATCACCTCGGACGGCAGCGAGAACGCCAGCGACACCGTCCTGCCTTCGCCTCCGAGCTGCAGCGAGTCCATGATCGCGTTCAGCTCCGGTTTCGTGCCGGCCTGCAGCCTCGCCAGCGCGACGAAGCCGCGAATCACGTCGCGCAGGTTCTGCGCGGCCACCTCGTCGCGCGCCTCGGCCCGCAGCAGGCCGCGCAGGCCGCCGTTGACGTGGCCGCTCGCCGAGAACCAGTTGATCGGCGGCAACTGGTCGGCCACCTCGCGGGGCAGGCGCGCCCGGCTCGCAATCGCGTCGAACCGACCGACGGCCCATGCGTTGCCGTCATCGATCTCCCGTACGAGGCCCATGACCTCGTCATTGGTCGTGATGTTCTCGCCGCCGCTCTTGCGCTCGATCGCCTGGCGGACGGCCGGACCGCTGCCGAACGCCACCAGGCCGGGCTCGACGAAGGCCAGTGCCATCTCGCCCCGGTTGTGCGACCTGGGCGGCGTGTGCGTGAGGAGCCGGACGCCGTGGTGCTCGCTGACGACGCCGCCACGTTCGCGGATGAAGCCTTCGATGCGAACCTCGTCGAACCGGCCGCGGGCGATGACGAGCGCGTTCTCGGCATCTTCGCCGGGTGTGGTGACGGACGCGACGACCTCGTCGATATCATTCTCGAGGTCGATGCCGGTGCTCTCCCGGAACTCGTCGTGACGCTCGCCGTCGGGACGCACCTGGCGGACCTTCTGCCGGAGCTCCGAATTCATCACGTCACGAACGTTGGCGTAGGCGATTACGCGCGCGTCGGCTGGGACGTATCGCAGCTCATCCGGACCGTCCGCCCCGCCCAATGCCAGGGCGGGTAGACCGAGATACGACGCCACCAGCCCGGTGGCGAGCCCGACGACCAGGACCCCGGCGGCAACCATGAGGAACACGCGTGTTCGCTTCGTCACTTCTTGTGGCTCCTGCCTGAATTATACGGGGCTGGTTTCACCAAGGTTCCCACCTTCGCTCTTGCTTCGGCGGCCGGGCGCTACTGCTCCAGGACATACTCCCGGCGTTCCACGGCGCGGGCCGCCAGGACCAGAGACGCGGCGAGCGCGACGAACAGCCAGAAGAGCGCCGTTCCCGCGGACGGGACCTCGCGAAAGACCGACTGCAGGAGCCCGGCCGGGCCGTCGGCCGGCATCGCATGGGGCACCAGCGCCTGGACGTAGTAGGCCAGCGTGAAGCGTTTCAGGTAGCCGGGCATCAGCAGCGCCACCTGCTCCCAGCCGAACGCGAAGATCAACCCGACGACGAGCGGCCGCTTCAGCACGGCGCCGGTCAGCGCAAAGAGCGCCCCGTAGACGGCCAGGCCGATGGCGAGGATGCCCAGGTCCTTGACGAGCAGCCCGAAGGACGCGGGAATCTCGCCAAACGGCACCAGCATGAAGTAGACGATCATCACGGACGGCAGCACGACGAGGGCCGTGCACACGAGATAGGCCAGGTACTTGCCGACGAGCACCGCGCCACGCTGGATCGGGCGCGTGAAGAGATAGGTGATCGTCTTGTCTTCCACTTCGTCGGCGACGAGCGCCGTCCCATAGAAGACGCCCAGCACCGGCACGATGAACCGGACGAACAGCAGCCAGATGAGCATGCCGAACATCGCGGCGCCGCCGACACGGATGCCGTTCACGCGGAGGGCGGGGATGCCGCTCGCCTGCAGCACGCGGATGACGATCGCCAGGATCACCGGACCGCCGACGACGAGCGCCATGAAGATGGTGCGCTTCGACCAGAGCATCTCGCCGAGCGAGAGCTCGAAGACCCGCCATGAGGCGGTCATGAAGGACGGGGCCTTGCGCTCGCTCATGCTTTCACCAGGTATTTGAAGACCGCCTGCAGGTTGTCGTCGGGCGACGTGACCTCGTCGATCGGACCGGCGTCGCCGGACGCGGCCAGGTCGGTCAGCCGCGCGTAGAACGCATCCGGCCTCGCCGTCTCGATGACGACGGCGCCGGTCTCGAACCGCAGGCTGATCACGTCGTCTTCGGCGAGGAAGCGGCGGGCGAGGGCGCGCGGGTTCTCGGCGCGGATGAACACGGTGTGCGGATGCTCGTCGATGAGATCGCGGATCTGGTGAACGTTCCCTTCGGCCAGGATGCGGCCGTTGTTGACGAGCAGGATGTTCGCCGTCATCGACTCGATCTCGTGCAGGATGTGGCTCGAGACGAGGATGCTCTTCCCCGCGCGCGCCCAGTCCTTGATCAGGCGGATCGTCTTGCGGCGCGCAATCGGGTCCATGCCGGCGAGCGGCTCGTCGAAGATGAGCAGCTCCGGGTCGTGCACGATCGCCTGCGCCAGCTTGACTCGCTGGCGCATCCCCTTGCTGTAGGCGCCGATCTTCTTGTCCGCGGCGTCGACGAGGTCGACCAGCTCGAGCGCGCGCCGGGCCGCGGCAAGGGCCTCGTCCTCGGCGAGCCCGTTCAGCCGCACGAGCGCCGTGACCCATTCGAGGCCCGTCATCCGCTCGTAGAACGCATCCTGCTCCGGGCAGAAGCCGATGCGGAAGAAGAGGGCCGGGTTCCCCCAGATGGGCTCGCCGAGCACTCGAATGCTCCCCTTGCTCGGCTTGAGCTGGCCGGTGACGACCTTCATGAACGTGCTCTTCCCCGCGCCGTTCGGCCCGAGCAGGCCCGTGATCCCGGGCGGCACCGACACGGTCACATCGTTCAGGCCGGAGACCTGACCGTACCACTTCGACAAGTGCTCGGCGGCAATGATGGGAAGGCTCACGTGTGACCTTTGCCTGACCTACGTCACAATCTCGACGCCGCGGACGCGCCGATCGAGAATCAGGATCGAGCCGCCAATGACCACGAGAACGGCGACGAGGGCGACGGCCGGCGGCACCTCGTAGGCCGTCTGCACTCTGAAGATCGCGTTCCGGAGGACGTCGAGCGAATCCTGCGGCGAGATCCAGGCGAACGAGGAGTTGCCGGTGATCGCGCGCACGGCGTTGTAGAAGGCCGCCGTAAAGAAGATCGCGCCAGCGTACATGATGCCCACGAACCGGCTGCTCTTCGACATGGAGGAGAGCGCCAGCATCGCAAAGGCCGACGTGAAGACCTGGAGCAGCGAGAACAGGGTGATCGCCGGGAACAGGAACAGGTTCCGCTGCACGAAGCTCAGGCTCCCCGCGAACATGATCTGCAGGAGCAGCAGCAGCATGGCGGGCACCCAGGTGACGCCGACCAGGAACACCAGCAGGGTCACGAGCTTCCCGGCGATGTACTCGCTCCGGGCCAGCGGCTTCGAGAGGTAGATCTGGAGCGCGTTGGCCCGGCGGTCGTTGGCGATGAGCCCGGCGCCCACGTAGATGGTCACGAAGAAGACGAAGATCGCCTGCTGGTCGAGGAACTCGGCGAAGGTCTCGGCGCGTGCGGCCAGGAAGGTGGCCTGCTGGAAGTTCGCGGCGACGTACAGCTGCACGGCGCGGACGATGAAGGGCGCCCAGGCGAAGAGGAGCAGCGCCAGGAACCGGCGCTGGCGCAGCACCGTCATGATGCCGCTGCGGGCAATGACCCACCAGATGCGCCCGTGCGGCTGGCGCCGGCCGCCGTACCGGCGATACCCCTGATCGTGAATCGGCATCGAGGTCCTTCAGACGTGACGGCTCCCGCTGGCCTATTTTTCTCCTACCGCGCGCGCGAACACGTCTTCGAGCGTCGGCACGCTCGGGCGCAGGTGCCGCACCTGCACGCCCTGCCGCGCGGCGAGCTGGAAGAGGAACTGCGCGGTCCGCCCGTCGGGCACGAAGACGCGCATGATGTCCTCGTCGGTGGCGTGGCACTCGAGGCCGACGCCCTGCAGCGTGTCGAGGAAGCCCTCGAGGTCGCCCTTCACCCGCAGCTCGAACACGCGGCCGCCCTGCCCTTTCAACGCCTGGATCGGTCCCTGCGCCGCCACCTGCCCCTTGTCCATCACGACGACGTGATCGCAGGTGTACTCCACGTCGGGCAGGAGGTGCGACGACACGATGAGATTGAGGCCCTTGTTGTGCGCGATGTCGCGGATGAGCTCGAGCATCTCGTCGCGCCCCTTCGGGTCCATGCCGTTGGTCGGCTCGTCGAGGAACAGCAGGTCCGGGTCGTGCACGAGCGCCTGCGCGAGCTTGATGCGCTGCTTCATGCCGGTCGAGTAGGTCTCGACGTTGCGGTAGCGCGCCTCGCCCAGGCCGACGTAGTAGAGCACCTCGTGCGCGCGCTGCATCGCGTCGGCGCGAGGCAGGCCGGCCAGCTCGCCGCAGTACGCCACGAAGGCCACGGCGGTCATGCCGGGGATGTGTGCGTCGGTCTCCGGCATGTAGCCGATGCGCCCGCGGATCGCGAGCGGGGACGTCCGCACGTTCATGCCGAGCACCCGCATCTCGCCCCGATCCGGCGCGACGAAGCCGAGCAGCGACTTGAGCAGGGTGCTCTTGCCCGCGCCGTTCGGACCGAGCAGGCCGACGGCCCCCCGGTGAAACGTGGCGCTGACCTCGCGCAGCGCCCAGTTCCTGCCGAACTTCACGCCGACGCGATCGAGGGACACGGTGATGTCCGGCAACGCGGCGGGCTGGAGCGGCGTGGCCACGGCGATCAGCGCGTCCGGCATCCGAAGGGGTAGACGGGAGGACCTTCCGGGAAGTTCGGCGGGTTCCGGAGACTCACAGGCTTCCCTTGAGCCCGAGCGCGTCCGCGCGCTCGCGCATGAACGCAATCACGTTCGTCACGTGCTCTTCGAGCGGCAATCCGAGCTCCTCGGCGCCCTTCTTGAGGTGCTCTCTCGGCACGGCCCGCGCAAACGCCTTGTCCTTCATCCGCCTGATGACGGAGGAGGCCTCGAGGTCGAGCACGCTCTTCGACGGACGGACGAGCGCCGCGGCGGTGACGAAGCCGGCCATCTCGTCGCACGCAAAGAGCGTCCGCTCGAGCAGGCTCTCCCGCTGGACGCCCGTGGCCTCCACGGCGTGCGACAGGATGGCGCGCGTGACCCACGCGGGATAGCCGCGCCGCACGAGCTCCTCGCACCCTTTCACCGGGTGTTCGCCGAGGGTCGGGTACCGCTCGTAGTCGAAGTCGTGAAGGAGGGCCACGACGCCCCAGGCCTCGTCATCCTCGCCGAACTTGCGCGCATACCCGCGCACGGCGGCCTCCACGGCCATCGCGTGCTTGCGCAGGCTCTCGCTCCCGGTCCACTCCGTCAGCAGCGCCCAGGCGGCGTCTCGTGATAACACATGTGTCATCCTCGAATCCGGCATTCGGAGCTCTGCATTCTAGCTCAGCGCGCCGGCCGGGGGGCGGCGCGCGAGAGCTGGAAGCCCCGCTCAATGACCGCGGCCGTCTTCGTCGTCAGGTCGTAGCGCGCGAGCTCGCCCGGCTCTGCGAAGACCGCGTCGTCAACGTCCGACCCTGCGCGGAGCTGGCCTGCCATCGGCCAGCACAGGTAGTCCACCAGCACGAAATGGTACCGGACGCGCCGGGCATCGTCGAGCATGATGCGATCGAAGACTTCGATGACCGGCCCGATCGCCACCTCGAGCCCGGTCTCCTCGAACATCTCGCGCGCGGTGCCCGCCTCGAGCGTCTCGCCGAGCTCCAGCGTCCCGCCGGGCAGGCTCCACTGGCCGGCGAGCGGCTCGTACCGCCGGCGAATGAGGACGACGCGGCCCTCATGGACGATCACGGCTCCCACGCCGACGATCGGCCGCTCCGGGTACTCTCGACCTCGCGTCGGGGCTCTATTCACCGAGCACCTTGACGACGATGCGCTTCTTCCGCCGGCCATCGAACTCGGCATAGAAGACCTGCTCCCACGGGCCGAGATCGAGCGTGCCGGCGGTGATGGGCAGGATCACCTGGTGTCCCATCAGCGTGCGCTTCAAGTGCGCGTCGGCGTTGTCCTCGCCCGTCTGGTGATGACGATAATCGAGGCCGGCTGGCGCAAGCTTCTGGAGCCAGACCTGGAAGTCGTGGATCAGGCCGTCCTCCCAGTCGTTCACGTAGACGGCGGCCGTGATGTGCATCGCGGAGACGAGCACCATCCCTTCCGTGACGCCGCTCTTCGCGACGATCCCGGCGATGTCGTCGGTGATCCGGACAAACGCCTGGCGCTCTTTCGTGTTGAACCAGAGATAGTCGGTGTGGACTTTCATAGGGCGAGTGACGCCTCCGCGTTCAGCGACCAGTCCGCGGTGACGCCGGCGCGGTAGCGGCGCAGGCCGGCGGCCGCAATCATGGCGGCGTTGTCGGTGGCGAGCGGCAGGCCTGGCA
>JBOGIW010000447.1:0-8035 GCA_050748045.1 Vicinamibacterales bacterium
GTCGCAGGCTTGGGAATTTGGAAGGTGGGAATTGGAAGTTGGGACTTGGACGGTTGGTATTGGGAGTTGGGAGTTTGGAGTTGAGGCGTAAGCCATCCGCCGGCCCGCAGCGTGACAGACCTGCAGCGGGAGGCCGGCGGACGTAACTGGCAGGTCTGGAGGCCGGGGCTGCCGGCCCGTTGGCGAAAGGAACGATCGATGCTCTGGAAAGGTTTTCAGCGTCCCAAGCGGCTCGAGCTCGAGCGGGAGACGCTCACGGATCGATTCGGCCGGTTCTATGCGCAGCCGTTCGAGCGCGGATTCGGCACGACCATTGGCAACGCGCTCCGCCGCGTGCTGCTCTCCTCGATCGAAGGGGCCGCCATCACGGCGGTGAAGATTGACGGCGTGCTCCACGAGTTCTCGCCGATCCCCGGCGTCGTCGAGGATGCCACCGACATCATCCTCAACCTGAAGCAGATCCCGCTCAAGCTGCACGTCGACTACACGAAGACGCTGTACCTCCGCGTCGAGAAGCCCGGCGTCGTCCGCGCGAAGGACATCGAAGGCGACGCCGACCTCGAGATCCTCGAGCCCGAGGCGCACATCGCCACCGTGTCCGAAGGCGGCAAGCTGCACATGGAGCTGCGCATGAAGCGCGGCCGGGGCTACGTCTCCGCCGACAAGAACTTCGACGAGGACCTGGGCATCGGCTGGATCCCGATCGACTCGGTGCACTCGCCGGTGAAGAAGGTGAACTACCTCGTGGAGGCGGCGCGCCTCGGCCAGACGACGGACTACGACAAGCTGACGATCGACGTGTGGACGAACGGCTCCGTCACGCCGCGCGATGCCGTGTCGCTGGCCGCCAAGCTCGTGCGCGACCACCTGAACATCTTCATCAACCTCGAGGACGCGGCGGATCAGGCGGCGGAGGCGGCGGCCGACCAGCCGCGCGTCGGCGCGCTCAACGAGAACCTCGACAAGAGCGTCGAGGAGCTGGAGCTGTCGGTGCGGTCGTACAACTGCCTGAAGAACGCCAACATCCGGACCATTCGCGAGCTCGTGCAGAAGACCGAGGCCGAGATGCTGAAGACGAAGAACTTCGGCCGCAAGTCGCTGAATGAGATTAAGGAGATTCTGCACAGCATGGGATTGAGCCTCGGGATGCGGCTCGACCAGCCGGCCGGCGCCCATCAGGAGTAGCAACCCAACGCCCAACGTCCAACGCTCAACTCCCAAGGACCCCGAGACCCGAGACCCGAGACCAGAGACGACGAATGAGACATAACGTAGGACATCGGAAGCTGGGGCGTGTGACGGAGCATCGGATGGCGATGCTCCGCAACCAGGCCATGGCGCTCATCCGCCACGAGCGGATCGAGACGACCGTCCCGAAGGCGAAGGAGCTGCGGCCGTTCGTCGAGCGGCTGATCACGATCGCCAAGCGTGGCGTGGCGTCGGGCGACGCGAACGGCAAAGCGCTGCACGCGCGGCGGCTCGTGGCGGCGGAGCTTGCCGACCGGGCTGTCGTGTCGAAGCTGTTCAACGAGGTGGCGCCGCGCTTCGCGGAACGGGCCGGCGGCTACACGCGGATCCTCCGGATCGGCTTCCGTCGCGGCGACGCCGCGGAGGTCGCACAGATCGAGCTCGTGGGGAGCGAGTACAACCCGAAGGCGGCGCAGGCCGGCGCCGATGGTGAGCCGAAGGAGGCCCCGAAGAAGGCGAAGGGGCTCGGCGACCGGCTGAAGCAGACCGCGCAGCGGATGCGAGGCAAGAAGGGCGACGGCGCGCAGAAGGCGCAGGCCAGGGGCCAGACACGCGGGCGCGCGCAGAAGTCGACGACGCCGCGGAAGGCGGGGGGATCGTAAAGCTCTCTCGTCGAGGCGTCCGGCGTCTTCGGCCACGGCCGATATGCGGAGGGCCCATGCGTGCCGTTATTCCCGCCCGTCCCGCCGACACGACGCTGACGCACAGCGTGTGCAGATCGCCCTGTTGCGCGCCGCGCCCGTCTCCCGGCGGCCGCATCTCGCGTTGTCGTTGTCAGCTTCCGTGATCGGCGCGGCGCGACAGGCCCTTGCGCGGAGCTCCCCCGAGGCCTCGGCGCGGGAGCTGGACCTGCGGTTCATCGAGCCGCACCACGGTCGCGAGCTGGCCGCCGCGCTGCGGCAGTATCTCGAGCGTCCCGACTCGCCGCCGGAATGACCGAATCGGATCTCGCGGCCGCTGTGCGTCCCGTTGCCGACGCGTTAAAGACACTCGGAGTTCGTTATTTCCTCGGAGGCTCGCTGGCGAGCTCCGCCCACGGGGTCGCCCGCGCCAGCCTCGACGTCGACCTCGTAGCCGAGCTCGAGCCGCGACATCTCGACGCGTAGCCATCGTTCGGTCGCCACGTGCAGTTGCGGGCACGGGCACGGGCACGGGCACGGGCACCGGCACTGGTTCGAGTGCCGCAGTCAGGCCAGGCCGGAGCGGTGCTAAGATCCGGCGATCTGGAGGCACCTGTATGAACCGGTATGTGCTCGTCTCGGTCGTGGCAGTCATCGCGATCGGCGCGAACGGCACCGCGCAGGAGCCGCGCGGTCCCGTCGTCGGCCGCTCGATGCTCGCGACGACGTTCGGGATCGTCGCGGCGAGCCAGCCGCTGGCGGCGCGCGCCGGCGTGCAGATCCTGGAGCGCGGCGGCAACGCGATCGACGCGGCCATCGCCGCCAACGCGACGATCGGCCTGATGGAGCCGACCGGGAACGGGATCGGCGGCGACCTGTTCGTCATTTACTACGAGGCGAAGACGCGCACCGTCCACGGGCTGAACTCGAGCGGCTGGGCGCCGGCCGGGTTGACCGTGGACGTGCTCGCGTCGAAGGGCCTCACCACGATGCCGCAGCGCGGCATCCACTCGGTGACGGTGCCGGGCGTCGTCGCCGGATGGGACGCGATGCGCGCGAAGTTCGGGACGAGGCCGTTCGCCGAGCTGCTCGCGCCCGCCATCTATTACGCGGAGAACGGATTCCCCGTCTCGGAAGTGACCGCTGCAGGCTGGGGACGTTCCGTGAAGATGCACTCGCAGCACCCGAATTCGCGCAAGACGTTCCTCGTCGACGGCACGCGCGCGCCGGCGGCGGGCGAGGTGTTCCGCAATCCCGATCTTGCCGCGTCGCTGCGGCTGATTGCGCGGCACGGCCGCGACGGGTACTACAAGGGGAAGACCGCTGACGCGATTCTCCAGATCTCGCGTGAGCAGGGCGGCACGATGACCGCCGAGGACCTCGCCGAGTTCCAGCCCGAATGGGTGCAGACGATCAGCACGACCTATCGCGGCTGGACGGTGCACCAGATCGGCCCGAACACCCAGGGTATCGCCGCGTTGATGATGCTGAACCTCATGGAGCCGTCCCCGATCGGCGAATGGGGGTTCCACACCACGAACACGCTGCACACGATGATCGAGGCGAAGAAGCTGGCGTACGCCGACATGCTCCGCTACGTCGGCGATCCGCGGTTCTCCAGGGTCCCGGTGGATGCGCTCCTGAGCAAGGAGCGCGCAAGCGGAAGAGCCCGCCTGATCGACGCCGGGAAGGCGGCGTGCAAGGTCGAGCCGGCCAGGCTGTCCGGCGTCACCGACTCGCAGGGGAGCGACACGATCTACATGTCCGTCATCGACAAGGACGGCAGTATCGTCTCGCTGATCCAGAGCAACTACAGCGGCTTCGGGTCGGGACTCGTGCCGCCGGGGGCGGGGTTCATGCTGCACAACCGCGGCGCGCTGTTCACGCTCGAGCCGCGTCAGCCGAACACGCTCGCGCCCCGCAAGCGGCCGCTGCACACGATCATTCCCTCGTTCATGCAGAAGGGCGAGGAGCGGATCGGGTTCGGGATCATGGGCGGCTGGAACCAGGCGCAGGCGCACGCGCAGTTCGTGTCGAACATCGCCGACCACGGCATGACGATCCAGCAGGCGCTCGAGGCCGGCCGCTTCACGAAGGGGAGCTTCGACGGGTGCGACGTGGCGGTCGAAGCGCTGGTGCCGGAGACGGTGCGCGACGAACTGAGGGCCCGCGGCCACGAGGTCGAGGTCGTCCGGCCGCGCACGGGCACCTTCGGCTTCGGCCAGGCGGTGATGAGCCGTCCCGGCGGCGTCCACCTGGGCGCCTCGGACCCGAGGCACGACGGCGCGGCGATCCCGCAGGGCGTGCCGATCCCGTAGCTTTCCCGACGTTCCAGGTTCCGGGTTCCAGGTTCGTGTTCCGGTTCTCGGTTCTGTTCCCGGAACCCGAACCCGGAACCCGGAACCCGGAACCTTAGACTTCCTCCACCACCGCCGCGCCTTTCTCCGCCTTCGCCGCCGCGATGATCTTCGCCTGGAACTGTTGCGGCACTTCCTCGTAGTGCGAGTACTCCATGTGGTAGCTGCCGCGCCCGCCCGTCACGGACGTGAGGTGCTGCTCGTAGCTGAGCATCTCGGCCATCGGCACCTGGGCCTTGATCACGGTCATCGACCCGCGGGTGTCCATGCCGCCGATGCGGCCGCGGCGGCCGTTGAGATCCCCCATCAGGTCGCCCGCGAAGTCGCTCGGCGCGTACACTTCGACCTGCATCACCGGCTCGAGGATCGTCGGTCGGGCGCGCGTCATCGCGTCCTTGAACGCGAGCGAGCCCGCCAGCTTGAAGGACAGCTCGTTGGAATCGACCGGGTGGTACGAGCCGTCGAAGACCGTCGCGCGGAAGTCCACCATCGGGTAGCCGGCGAGGAACCCGCGCATGCGCGCGTCCTGGATCCCCTTCTCGACCGCCGGGACGAACTGGCGGGGAATGGAGCCGCCGAAGATGTCGTCCACGAACTCGAAGTCGGCGCCGCGCGGCAGCGGCTCGACCTTGATCTTGCAGTCGCCGAACTGCCCGTGCCCGCCGGTCTGCTTCTTGTGACGCCCGTGCGCCTCGGTCGAGGCGGTGATCGTCTCGCGGTACGGAATCCGTGGCGGCTTGAGGTTCACTTCGACGCCGAACCGCCGCTTCAGCTTCGCGACGGTCACCTCGATGTGGAGCTGGCCCTGCCCGGCGAGGAGGAGCTCGTGCGTTTGCGGATCGCGCGTGTAGCTGATGCTCGGGTCCTCTTCTTTCAGCCGCTGCATCGCCGTGCTGATCTTGTCCTCGTCGCCGCGGCTCTTCGGCTCGATCGCGTAGGAGAGGACCGGCTCGGGAAACGTGATCGGGTGGAACGTGGCCTTGGACGCCTTCTCGGCGAGGACGTCGCTTGTGTGCGTCTCTTTCAGCTTCGCGACGGCGCCGAGGTCGCCGGCCTTCAGTTCCGGCACGTGCGTCTGCGTCTTGCCCTGCAGCACGAGCAGGTGGCCGAAGCGCTCCGAGCTGTCCCGCGTATTGTTGTGCACGTTCGCGTCGGACTTCAGCGATCCGCTGACGACGCGCAGCATCGTGATGCGCCCGGCGAACGGGTCGGCGATCGTCTTCCACACGAACGCCGCGTACGGCGCCGTGTCCGACGCCTTGATCCTGGTGTCGTTGCCCTCCGCGTCGATGGCGGGGAAGTCACGCTCCGCCGGCGACGGCACGTAGGAGACGATGGCGTCGAGCAGCGGCTGGGCGCCGATGACGTGCAGGCCCGACGTGCAGACGAGTGGGAAGATCGTCCCCGCCATGGTGGCCGCCCGCAGGCCGGCGACGAGATCGGCTTGCGACAGCGTGCCCTCCTCGAAGAACCGCTCCAGGAGCGCTTCGTCCGCCTCGGCGACCATCTCGACCAGCCGCTCGCGCGCGGCGCCGGCCTCTCCGGCGAGCTCGGACGGGACCTCGTCCTCGGTCATCCTGCCCGTGTCCGGCGCGAAGGCGAGCGCCTTCATGCGCACGAGGTCGACGACGCCGTTGAACCCGCGCTCCTCGCCGAGCGGCACCTGGATCGGGATGATCGTCCGGCTGCAGCCGCGGTGCAGCGACTCCAGCGTCCGCTCCAGGCTCGCGCGCTCGCGCTCGAGCCGGTTCACGACGACGAGGCGCGGCAGGTCGAAGGCCGCCGCGTCGGCCCACAGCTTCTCCGTTTGAACTTCGACGCCGGCCACCGCGTCGACGACGACGACGGCGCCTTCCGCGACGCGCAGCGCGGCGCGCGCGTCCGTGAGGAAGTTCGCGAATCCCGGCGTGTCGATGAGGTTGATCTTTGTCTTCTGCCACTCGGCGTAGGCGAGGCTGGAGGAGAGCGTGTGCTTGCGGGCGATCGCTTCGTCGTCGAAGTCCGTGACCGTCGATCCGTCGTCAACCTTCCCGAGGCGATTGACTGCCCCGGCCGCATACAGCATGGCGGAAACCAGTTGGGTCTTGCCGCATCCGCCATGCCCGACTACAGCCACGTTGCGGATGCTTCCGGCGTCATAGACCTTCATAAGCGTAGTCCTCCCGAGTCGTTGTGTCGGCCTGCACTCTCGGCCGGATCGTATCGCCGGATGGCCCGGCGCTCAAGGCCGAACCCGTCCGTTCGCGCCCGATTGCTTGGCGTCTCTGGCAGCGCATAAAATGATCACGGTTGGCCGATGAGCTTTCTCCTGGACCGCAAGAGCACGCTCACGTACGCCGCACAGATTCAGCGGCAGGCGGAAGCGCAGCTCGTCGCGGGACGCCTCAGTCCCGGCGCGCGCCTGCCGTCGGTACGACAGCTCGCGCGCCAGCTTCAGATCTCACGTACGACAGCGGAGCGCATCAACGAGACCCTCTGCGAGGCGATGCTGGCGGAGATTCGGCCGCGCAGCGGCGCGTTCGTCGCCGCCCCGCAGGCGTCACGCCTTCCAGGGACCCCGTGGGCGCACAAAGTGTACGACTTCCTGACGCAGACGCTCACGCATGCCGAGCAGCTCGGGATCGATCCGCAGCGTCTCGCGCAGCTTGTGGGCGCGCTGTCGCAGGACTCGGCCTCGCGCACGGGTCAGGTGAAGGCCTTCCCGCTGGTGACCACCCGCGACGCATGCGAGTGCATGACGCGGTGCCTCGGCGACAAGCTGCCCATCAGGTTCGTGCACGTGTCGCCGACCGCTCCGCAGGTCCAGGTGCCGCGAAGCTGTCGCTACGTGCTGTCGGGCTACTACATGCGCCAGGAGGCCCGGAAGATCGCCGAGGCGCTGGGCAGCCAGTTGATCTACGTCCGGTACAACGTGAGTCTCCTCGACCGCTCGATGGCCATCCCATCCGGTGAGCACCGCTACTTCGTCACGAGGGATCCCGACAACGCAGAGACCACCAGGGTCTTTCTGGCGAGCGCCTATCCAGAAGTCTCCATCCAGCGCTACACGGTCGTCTCCGCGGCTGAATGGCTCGATGACCCGGCGGCGGCGAGCGGGAAGGGTCAGGTCTGGGCGACCATCACCGCGGTGGAGCACCTCAAGGAACGGGTGAGCCGCACGAGGCTGCGCCTGCTGCATCCGCTGCTCGCCGATGACTTCATCGAGGAGCTTCGCCGCCTCGCGCTCTGCGGCTAGCGGCCGCCGTCAATCCGTTCTCGAAGGCCCCCCGCTCACCGGTCGTTGACGAGCGCCTCGATGGGCACCGGCTTCACCGGGGGTCTCGCCCGATATGAGCCGAGCGTGGAGACCGCGACGTTCATCTCGCGGGAGAGCAGGTGCGCGGCCGGCAGCTCGCACATCCGGGCGTTGCACGATCCCATTCCGCACCGCGTCCACGCCTTGAGATGATCCATCGTTCGCGCGCCTTCGCGCACGGCATCCAGGAGCTCGCCGGCCGTGCGCTCCTCGCAGCGGCAGATGATCGTGGCCGGGCTGGCAAGCTCGTGCAGCCCGGGTCTGATCGCATACAGCGCATCCATAGCCGCGCGGAAGGCCGCGAGCGATTGCAGCCTCGAGCGGATCGGCGCTATCCGCGACGCGGCTTCCGTCGGGGTCAGGCGCGCTTGCGCGCACGCCGCCGCGAGACCGGCGATTCGCCCCTCGTCGGCGGCCACGACAGCGCCGGCTACGCCGGCGCCGTCGCCGGCGGCGTAGATGCCCGGCACGGTCGTTTCGAGGTCGGCGTTCCGGCGCGGCACCCACACCGCCGC
>JBOGIW010000448.1:0-14375 GCA_050748045.1 Vicinamibacterales bacterium
GCGCAGCACGCGCCGCGGCCCGCCGCGCCGCACAGCCGACGCGGCGTCGTCCGCGCGAGGCGGCGCCGCCTCCGAGCCGTCCCCGGAGCGGCCATAGAGCGTCGAGAGCACCAGGAGCTGCCGCCACTCATCGACGAAGCGCCGGTTGACGTACACACGCGTCGGTCCGTCTCGCGTGGCCGGTGGCCGGATGAACGTCGAGAAACAGTCAGTAAGGGGGATGCGCTCGCCGGCGAGACGATGACGATCCGCCTGTGCGCCCCGGCCGATCCAGTTGATCACTTCCTGGCTGACGCAGACCAGTCCCGCGTCGCGGCAGGCCTCGCGAAAGACTCGCGCCGACATGCTGGCCGCCCGCCAGTGGCGCTTCGTGATGCACGACGGGATGCCGCCAGCTCCTCGAGCGTAGGCACCGAGGTTCGAGTGATGGAAGAAGCCCGAGGCCCCCGGTTTCAGCGTGCGGGCCAGCTCCCGCAGGTAGGCGCGGATCTGCGGGGCCTCCACGTGCACGAGCGAGTCGAAGCTGAACGTGAGGTCAATCGACGCGGACGCCACCATCGGCAGCGATTCGCCGTCGTTTGTCCGAAACTCGGCCGGCGATCCGGCGAACCGCTCGCGGCACACCTCGACGCAGCGCTCCGTCACGTCCACGCCAATCAGCCGGTCGCACTCGCCCAGGAGGTACGACGTCCACCGGCCGAAGCCTGGTGCAATCTCGAGAATCGTTGCCGCCGGCACGAGCCCGTGGACGCGAGGCCGGATCGATCGCCACCAGAGCAGGTCCGTCCCGGCACGGCTGCCGCCGGGCGACCACTCGTGCCCTTCCCGCTCCCACGAATGCTCCGACCATTTGCGTCGATTCTCGAGAACGGTCGGCATGCTGGCACTCCCGTGTCCACGATACGTGCCACGTCTGCCGTTCGCGCGCGGCCTCGAGCGAGGAAGACCTTTGCCGTTTAGTGGGCGCGGCTTTCCCCTATCCGCTCTCCGCCCGTCGCAGCGCGACGCTTCGGAGCGAGGTGTAGAGGCGATTGCCGAGGAGCGCTTTGGCCGCCGCGAGGGCAGCCTCGCGGACCTGCAGCGCCGCGAGGCGCTCGCCTCGGCAGAAGGCGTCGAAGGTGCCGTGCGGCGTGTCGCGCCGCAGGGGACATCGCGACAGCGCGTACGGGTCGGTCGCGCGGCCGTTCACGCCGATGCGGCTCGTGGCCAGGCTTTCATAGCCAGCCTCACGGGCCGCATCGGCGACCCGCCGGCCGGCGCGTCCCCCAGGGCACGACAGATGCGTTACCGGCCGGCCGAGGATGTCCTCGATCTCGCGCCTGGAGTCGGCGAGCTCACGACGGAGCGCCGCATCGTCGAGATCGCTGAGGAAGGCGTGCGTCGCCGAGTGCGACCCGATCTCGAAGCCCGCCTCCGAGAGCGCCCGGAGCTCTGCGCCTCTCAGAAAGCCCGCACGCCGGCCGATCCACCGGGAGACGACATAGAAGGTCGCGCCGAAGCCGTGCTCCGCCAGGCGGGGCGCGCCGACCACCCAATCGCTCTGGCAGCCGTCATCGAAGGTGATGATCACCTGACCGGACGCGCCGAACCCGGTCTTGCAGGCCTGGCCGAGGCTGACCCCTCGACGTCCGGCCGCGGCGATCCGGGCCAGGTGCTCCTCGAAGCGGGACTGGGCGATCGCGTAGCGCACGTAGCCGGGATCGGCATCCGCGAGCGGTCGCCCCGGACGCTTCAGCTCGTGGTACATCAGGGCAGGGGTCGCCACGCTACATCACCCTCCGCGCCTGCGCCTTGATGGGGGCCGGTACGCGAAGGCCGAGGCGATCCGCCGCGCCCTTCAGTGTCTTCAGCACGGTGCGCAGGCGATCGGACCGGCGATGCGCCCGTTCCATCCCGCGCAGCACCGCTTCCGGGAGCACCCCGTCCGACGGCAGGCGCACCCCGTCCTTCTCGCCGTGAAAGGCGCCTGCTCTCAGCGCATCGAGGACGACTTCACGCGCGGGCGCTTCGGCCTCGACGTGGACCATCAACCCGCGGTACTGCGTTCGCCAGTGCAGGTCCTGGCCGTAGAAGGCGCGCAGGCCGGGCCGGCGCGCCTGCAGGCGCCCGAGCAGCGCAAACGTGCCCGCCCGCGGCGCGTAGCGGCCGTCGTACTTCGAGTTCCAGACCTCCAGCCCGTCCGGCAGCGTGTCGAAGCGTTCAATCCACTCGAAATGCCGATCCTTCGGGTGGGCGACGACGGACACCCCGCCGCAGGCGTCGATGTGCTCGATTACCTGCGCAGGATCCATCGTGTCCACGAGGCGTGTCACGCCATAGCCAACGATGTGCATACGCTCGAAGCAGGGGAACTCGAGGCCGGAGATGAGCTGGAAGCGATCGTCGGACAACGCGGCGCACTCCTCCACGTACGTGTTCACGCTCTCCTCGTCGAACCAGTCGGCGTGGTCGGTCACGCAGGCAAAGCGGCATCCCGCGGCCGCATAAACCCCGCGCAGTTCGCCGAGCGTCAGCTCGCCGTCGGAGTACCGGCTATGAATGTGCAGCGCGCCTTTCAGCATCGGGCAGTTCCAGGCTCCACGAACGGTAGAGGCGGCGCGCCGCGTGCATCCAGTCGCCGAGCTCGGGCAGCGGATCCGACCAGCGAAAATTGTCGTGCACCGTGCCGGCGCGCGGCGCGAGAAACGCGGCCAGGGCCGGCAGTCGTCCGGGATACCGCGCGGGGTATCCCCGTGGCGCGCCTCGCCAGACGTGCAACAGGTGACGCACGTCGCCAAGCCACCAGCGGCAGCGCACGCCGACCCGATACGGAGGCTGCGGCGGCACCTGCCCGGAGGTTCCGAGCTCCACCAGCAGCCGCGGAAAATCGACGCCCGCCGCCACGGCGAGCGGCAGCGAGTTCCAGAAGCGGCCGTTGATCTCGAGGAACACAGGCGTCCCGTCCGGCCGCACGCGGAACTCGACCATCGCCACGCCGTGCCAGCGAAGCGCGGCGAGCAGGCGGCGCGAAGGGTCGCGCAGCGCGGGGTCGAGGGCGACGCTTTCCCGTAAGGCGCTCCCCGAGCCAGTCGGCCGAACGTCGCGAATGCGCTTGTGCGCGAACTCGACGACCGGCGCTCCGTGGCGCACCAGTGCGAAGTAGCCGGCTCCGGCGCCGCTCACGAACTCCTGGACGAGGATCGTCCGCGCCCGAGCCGCGAGAAGCTGCCAGGCGTGCACGAACTCGTCCGCACTCCTCGCGTATGCCGGTGCGCCGGTGGACCGCATCGCCCCGTCGCCGGGCTCGTGCGACATCGCCGGCTTGAGCACGACGGGATACGGCAGATCGCCGGCAAGCCGCCTCGCCTGGCCCGCGTCCGTGCCGAGCGTCCACGTGCGCGGGACGACGATGCCGAAGGATTGTGCGAGCCGCGTCGTGTGCTCCTTGCTGCACGCCGCGAGGACGCACTCGTGATCGGGCATCACGAACATGCCGCCTGCGCCGACGAGCCGCGTCCGCGCGCGCGAGAGCGGCAGCAGCGTCCGCTCGGTCATCGGCATCACGAACGCGCCGCCCCGGTCGCGCGTTTCCTTCGCGACACGGGCCACGAAGCCTTCGGCGTCGCGCTCAGGCGACGGATACGCGAACGTGCCGGCGGCGCTTCGCGACCACCCGGCCTTCGACCACCCCGTCTCCGCGCCGACGACGACCCGATGGCCGGCGGAGGCGAGCGACCGAGCGGCCGCGACAGCCTGATTCTCGTTGCCGTCGAGCACGAGGACGATCATGCGACCGCCCTGGTGAGCACGGCCGGACGCGTGGCCGGCGAGCCTTCGACGGCCCGCGCCAGGATTGCTTCGAGCTGCGTCGCGACGGCCGCCCAGTCGTACCGCGATGCCGTCGTGTGCGCTTCCTCCTCGAGCCGGCGACGCTCGGACGCGTCGCTCAGGATTCGCACCACCGCGTCGGCAAACCGGCCCGGCGTGTCGGCAAGCACGATGTCGCGGCCATCGGTCGTGTCGAGGCCCTCGGCGCCGATTGTCGTCGACACCACGGCTTTCGCCGCGCCCATCGCCTCGTAGATCTTCAGCCGTGTGCCGCCGCCGACGCGCAGCGGCACGACCACGACGGCGGCGCGGTGCAAATACTCGACGACTGACGGCACGGTGCCGACGATCTCGACGCTGTCGGACGCTAGCCGCCGCACGGCTGCGCCCGGGTTGCGGCCCACGACCTGGAATCGGGCGGCGGGCACGGCCGAGCGGACGGCGGGCCAGATGGCCTCCACGAAATGCTCCACGCCGTCGATGTTCGGTTCCCAGTCCATCGAGCCGAGGAAGAGCACAATGGGCTCGGGCCGCTCGTGGCGCAGTGCGGGGCGGAACGTCCTCGTATCCACGCCGGTGGGCACCACGGAGATGCGCGCCGAATCGGTCATCGCGGCCATGGCCGCCTTGTCCCAGTCAGACACGGCCAGCACGTGCTCGAATCGCCGCACGGTGGTTCGTTCGTAGCGCTCCATCTTGAGGGCCTCGAGCCTGTACACCAGCCGCTTCATCGCGCCTCGCGCCGTCGTCGCCTGCCGCCGCCAGAGGATCGATTCCACGTTGTGCTGGAAGAGCACCGAGGGCGTCCGCGGACGCTCGGGAAAGTTCAGCGAAGCGGACAGAAAGTCGCACACGGAGACGTCGAAGCGCCGCGCCTGGTCCCACTCGGCCACGAGCCGGCGCACGGCGCGTGACGTGAACTTGCTCACCGCATACGGCGCACGCCAGAGGCAGCGCGCGGCGTAATCGACAGCCAGCCCGGCGGCGGACCGATCGGGCATGCTGGTATGGAAAGGAACGGCGCGTGGGAACGCGGCGACGAGGACCTGCTCGTACTCGCGATCGCGGGCCCCACCGTAGTAGGAGAGCAGCGTCACGTCGCTTCGCGCGTCGAGCTCACGGAGCAGGTTGAACGATCGGATCTTGCCGCCCGTGTCCACGGGCAGGAGCTTCCCGGCCTTCACCCAGAGGATCTTCACGACCTCTCGAGCTGAGCAATCGATGTGCCGGCTACGTCGCCGCCGATGAGCTGGTTGCCTGGGCAGCGGGCAGACGCTTTGCACGCAGCGGGACGCGGGCATGAGCTGACCCGACCGTATGCATGGATTCGTGAATGAAGCGTCTCGATAAGCTCCGGCGGATGTCGCGACGCGAGATCGCCTGGCGCACCGGCGCAGCTCTGCGCGTCCAGCGCGACCGCGCGCTCACGCGCCTCAGGTCGCCGCGATGGGACCGGGCGCGGCTGCGGAACATGCTCGCGTCAGACGTGCTCGACCCGCTGCTGCTGACGCACCTCGAACGCCGGGACTGGAGCGCGGCACATCGCTCGCTGGCACGGACGCTCCGCGCGAAGCCCCGTCTGTTCGTGCTCGACCCGCACGCGGCGCTGGGCCTCCGCCACGAGATTCTTCTGCGATGGCCTCGTGCGTCGGCCGACGCCTCGTCGCGCGCCAACCGGATCCTGGAGGGCCGATACGATCTGCTCGGGTACCGCGGCCTTTCCTTCGCCGGAGAAGACGGAGCCGTCGATTGGCACGTCGATCCCGTGCACTCGCGTCGCGCCCCCAAGGTGTTCTGGTCCGAGGTGCCGTATCTCGATCCGCGAGTCGGCGACCACAAGGTGATCTGGGAGCTGAATCGCCATCAGCACTGGCTCACGCTCGGACGGGCGCTCTGGCTGACCCGCGACCGCCGGTACGCGTGGGCCATCGTCTCGCAGCTCCAGAGCTGGCTCGACGCCAACCCGCCGCTCACCGGGATCAACTGGGCCAGCTCACTCGAGCTGGGCCTCCGGTCGCTCTCCTGGCTCTGGGCGATCGACTTCCTGCTCGCCGACAGCGACGAGGGCGCGGCCGGTCCGTCGCACTCGCCCTGGCTGGTCGATCTGCTCCTCGCGCTCGGCCGGCAGCTCGCGCATCTCGAGCAGAACCTGTCGTACTACTTCAGCCCGAACACGCACCTCACCGGTGAGGGGCTGGCGCTCTACGTGGCGGGCCTGTCGCTCCCGGAGCTGGCCGGGAGCCAGCGGTGGACCGCCACGGGACGCCGTATCCTGCTGGCCGAGATCGATCGGCAGATCAGCGCCGACGGCGGGCATGCCGAGCGTTCCACGCACTACCATCGCTACACGCTCGACTTCTACCTGCTCGCGCTCGTCGTGGCCGAGCGCTCGAACGACCTCGAGGCGATCACGCGCTTCACCGACGCGGCCTGCCGCGCAGCCGGGTTTGCGCGCGCCATGGCCGACGACCGCGGGCGTCTGCCGCTCATCGGAGACGACGACGGCGGCATGCTGTGGCCGATCGCGGGGCGCGCCTCGGACGACATTCGCGACTCGCTGGCGCTGGCGGCGGTGCTCCTCGGGCGCCCCGATTTCGCACCCTGGGGCGTCCCCGAGGAAGTGTTCTGGATCGCCGGCCTCACGGCCATCGACCAGCAGCCTTTCATCGACGCGCGCCGGACGGATGCCGCCGCCATCACCTCGCGCGCGCTCACCGATACGGGCTACGTCGTGGCGCGCGACGGCGCCGGCGGCCATCTCGTCTTCGACCTCGGCGCGCACGGCTACATGAACGGCGGGCACGCCCACGCCGATGCCTTGTCGATCACGCTTGGCGTCGGTGGACGGCCGCTGCTCGTCGATCCCGGAACGTCCACCTACACGATGAAGCCCGCGATCCGCGATCGCCTCCGCCGCACGGCCAATCACAACACGCTCACGCTCGACGGCCGCCCGTCGTCGATGCCCTCGGGGCCCTTCGGCTGGCGCTCACACGCCGATGCGCAGTCCGGAGACGTGCGGCTGAACGCCGCCTTCGACTGGGCCGAGGGGTGGCATGACGGCTATGCCGGCAATCGCCATCGACGGAGCGTCTTCCGCGCGCCAGCCGGCGGATGGCTCATCGTCGACGAGGTGCTCGGCCGGGGGACTCACGCGGCCGACCTGCACTGGCACCTCGATCCGGCGTGGATGGTGAGCGCCGAGACGCCAACGCGCCTGCGCGCGAGTCACCTCGACGGGTGCACCGCGTGGATCGTCCACGACGGCGACGAGTCCTTCCTGTTGCACGGCGATGACGAGTCGGGCCTGGGATGGTGCGCACCCGTCTATGGAACGCTCGTCCCGACCTGGACGGTGCGCGTCTCGCGAGCCGGGATAGCGCCGTTTGCGATCGTGACGTGGATCGCGTGCGCGGCCGACGCCCCGTCGCTGACGCACGTGGCGACGGAGAGCGATACGGCCGGCAGCGCCCCGATCGCCATCCGCGTGCTGCAGGGGCCGGCCACCTGGATCACGATGCTGCGCCCTGGCGAGCCGCCGATGCGCGAGACGCGCGGCTGCGGCGTCGAGGCGTATCACACCGACGGCCGCCTCCTGCATTACGGATCGCGTGACGGCCGGCTGCTGTCGCTCGCCGCGTGCGATGCGCACCACGTGCTGGCGCTGCGCGAAGGGTGGCTGAGCGTGGCGGCCGACGGCCACATGCCCGACCTCCATCTCGAGAGCCGAGCCGATCGCATCGACGCCTGGACCTCGTCGCCGACTGAGCGCCTCAGGCTCCAGGGCGATCTGGTCACGGCCGTTCGCAGCATCCGCCTGAACGGCCGGGAGCTGCCGGCCGCCGCGCGCGAGCGGGCTGACTCGGCGATCGCACTGGCCTCCGATTGGGGCGAGCCAGGAAGGACCCCGCCATGTGTGGCATCGCCGGTTTCGCCGATCTAGGCGCGCCCGCTCCGCGCGCGCTCAACGCGGACCGCTCGCGCGTGACCGCCATGTGCGACGTGATGCGCCACCGCGGCCCTGATGACGACGGGGTGCACGTGGCGGCCGGCGTGGCGCTCGGGATGCGGCGCCTGAGCATCATCGACCTCGCGACCGGCCACCAGCCGATCCACAACGAGGACCGGACGATCTCGGTGGTGTTCAACGGCGAGATCTACAACTATCGCGAGCTGCGCGACGCGCTCGAGGCGCGAGGCCACCGCTTCTCCACGGCCACCGACACGGAGACCATCGTCCACGGGTACGAGGAGTGGGGTGAACGGGTCTTCTCGATGCTGCGAGGGATGTTCGGCGTCGCGATCTGGGATGCCCGCTCGCGCACGCTCCTCGTCGCCCGCGACCGGGCTGGCATCAAGCCGATCTACTACGCCGAGGCCGCGGGCCGCCTGTTCTTCGGGTCGGAGGCGAAGTGCGTGCTGGCAAACCCCGAGGTGGACCGGCGCCTCGACATGGCTGCCCTCGATCATTACCTCGCGTACCAGTACACGCCGCGCACGCACTCCATCTTCCGGGGCATCCGCAAGCTTCGCCCCGGCCACTTTCTGAAGGTCGCAGGCGGATCGGCGCGCACGACGCAGTACTGGGAGCTGCCGGCGGACCGCACCGACCGTGTCTTCCGCGGCGACGAGCGTGAGGCGCTCGCCGCGATCGAGGCCGTCCTCGCGGACGCCGTGCGGTCGCACATGATCGCCGACGTGCCGCTCGGCGCCTTCCTCTCGGGCGGGATCGACTCGAGCCTCGTCGTCGCGCTCATGACGCAGGCATCGGACCGGCCGGTGAAGACCTTCTCGATCGGCTTCGAGGAAGCGGGCTTCGACGAGCTGCCGCATGCGCGCCGCGTCGCGCAGCACCTCGGCACCGAGCATCATGAGCTCGTCGTGCGGCCGGATGCGCTCGGCATCCTCGATCGCCTGGTCTGGCACTTCGATGAGCCGTTCGCCGATCCGTCGGCGATTCCGACCTGGTATGTGTCCGAGATGGCGCGCCGCCACGTCACGGTCGTGCTCTCGGGAGACGGCGGCGACGAGCTCTTCGGCGGCTACACGCGCTACCTGCCGCACCCGCGCGTCGAGTCGTTCGATCGGCTGGCGCCCCGCGTCGGGCGCGCCGTGGCGGCCGCCGCGTGGCGCGCGCTGCCGCACGGCGCGCGCGGGAAGAACTTCCTGCGCCACGTCGCGCGGAACGCCCAGGGGCGATACGTCGATTCGGTGACGTTCTACCACGCCGACGAACGCCGCGCGCTGCTGTCGCCGGCGGCGAGGGCGGAGCTCGGTCACTGGGACGCCGAGCGCGGTTTCAGCCAGCCGTTCGGCCGGTTCGCGCGACTGCCCCTTCCCGCCCAGCTCATGGCCTTCGACTTCGAGACGTATCTTCCCGAGGACTGCCTCGTGAAGGTCGACCGCATGAGCATGGCGCACTCGATCGAGGCGCGCGTGCCGCTCCTGGACCACCTGGTCGTCGAGCTCGCCGCGTCGCTCCCGGCGTCGATGAAGATGCCGGGCGGCCGCCTGAAGCACCTGCTCAAGGAGCTCGCCTTCTCGCGCGTGCCGCGGGAGATCCTCGATCGCCCGAAGCAGGGGTTCGGCGTGCCGGTCGGCCGCTGGTTCCGCGGCGAGATGCGCGAGGCCTTCGGCGACATCCTCGGCTCGCCGCTCACGCGCCAGCGCGGATACTTCGATGCCACCTTCGTGGATCGGGTGGTTGCCGACCACCTGGCCGGGCGTCGCGATCACTCGTGGCGGCTCTGGATGCTCCTCGTGTTCGAGCTCTGGCACCGGCAGTACGTGGATCGGGCCGCCGTGGCGGCCTGACGCCGACACCCGCCGGCGCCGTGCTGAGTAACGCGCTTCTCATCGATCTCCCTTCCGTTTCCCTCGGCGCGGAATGGGCCGCCGATGATGGGAAGGATGAGGGGGATTCAAGGCGACTTCGCTGGCACTTCGCTTGCTCAACTGGCGCTCGTGCGGAAGAGGCATCCCAGTCCCGTCGCATCGTCCTGGACGAGCTTCGATCCGCACGGCAGCGCCCATCGGACGACCGGGCTCATCAGTGGCCTCGGCCAGCGCCTTTTCATCGTGCACGCAAGGCCGGCAGGCTCGAGGCGCTCGACTTCGACGTCATGAGGGCTGCCTGAATGTGCGGAATCGCCGGGATTGTCTCGACCGGGCGCCTGCACGCCGACGATCGGGTGCGCGCGCGGATGATGCGCGACGTGATCGCGCATCGCGGCCCCGACGGCGCCGGCCTGCATGCCGACGCGCACGCCGTCCTCGCGCATCGCCGCCTGAGCATTGTCGACCTCGCCGGAGGCCACCAGCCGCTGGCGAACGAGGACGGCAGCGTCTGGATCACCTTCAACGGCGAGATCTACAACCACGCCTCACTGCGATCCGCGCTCGAGGCGGCGGGGCACCGCTACCGGACGAAGTCGGACACCGAGACGATCGTGCACGCCTACGAGCAGTGGGGCGACGACTGCGTGCACCGGTTCCGCGGCATGTTCGCGTTCGCGATCTGGGACGCGCCGGCGCGGCGGCTGCTGCTCGTCCGCGATCGCCTCGGCGTGAAGCCGCTCTACTGGGCGCGCGTCGAGGATCGGCTCCTCTTCGCCTCCGAGATCAAGGCGATCCTCGAGAGCGGCCTCGTCGAGGCCCGCGCGAACCGGCGGGTGATCCCCGAAGTGCTCGCGACGCGCTACACGTCGAGTGCCGAGACGCTCTTCGAGGGCATCTTCAAGCTGCTCCCGGGGCACCGCCTGGTGTTCGAGCGCGGCAGCGCGCAGATCTCGCAGTACTGGGATCTCCCGCTCGACGGACCCGACCCCGACCTGGAGCGGCTGCCCGAGGCCGAGCTCGTGGGGCGATTCCGCGATCTGCTGCAGGAGTCGGTGCGGCTGCGGCTGATGGCCGACGTGCCGCTCGGCATGTTCCTCTCCGGAGGCATCGACAGCAGCGCCGTGGCGGCGCTCATGGCACTCGAGATCGACCGGCCGGTGCAGACCTTCTCGGTCGCCTTCGCGGACCGCGCCTTCAGCGAGCTGACCTACGCCCGGGAGGTCGCGCAGGCCGTCGGCGCCGACGCGCACGAGATCGTCATCGACGACCACGACTTCTTCGGCGCGCTGCCGCGGCTCGTGTGGCACGAGGACGAGCCGATCGCGCACCCGTCGAGCGTGCCGCTGCACTTCGTGTCGGCCCTCGCACGCGCGCACGTCAAGGTGGTGCTCACGGGGGAAGGCAGCGACGAGCTGCTCGCCGGGTACGGCAAGTATCCGCGGTCCTTGCTGAACTGGAAGGCGGGCGGCGTGTACGAGCGCCTGCTCCCGGCGGCCGTCCGCACGGCGGTGGCGGCATCGGTGGTGCCGCGGCTGCCGGGACGCCTCGGCCGCTACGCGCGCCGGTCGTTCCTGGCGATGCCACGCCAGCCCGCGGCGATGTTCTTCGACAACTTCGCCGGCATGCCGCTCCACCTGCAGCGCGAGCTGCTCGATCCTTCGCTCGTCGCCGGCGTCGATACGTACGGCCCCTCGCTCGAGTACTACGGCCCCTCGGCTTCGCTCCCTTCGACTCCGCTCGGGGCAGGCCCTTCGACTTCAGGCGGGGCCGGCGTGCTCGATCGGCTGCTCTATACCGACGTGAAGACGTACCTGCCGGAACTGCTCATGAAGCAGGACCAGATGAGCATGTCCATGTCGATCGAGAGCCGCGTGCCGTTCCTGGATCACGAGCTCGTCGAGCTTGCGGCGCGGCTGCCGGAGCGGCTGAAGCTGAGCGGCTTCACGACGAAGCGCATCCTTCGCGAGGCGGTTCGCGGCGTGCTGCCCGAATCGATTCTGACGCGTCCCAAGATGGGCTTCCCCGTTCCGTTCGCGAACTGGATGCGCACGGGCTGGAGCCGTGTCGCCGCCGACGTGCTGCTCGATCGGCGCGCGCGCGAGCGCGGCCTGATCCAGGCTCAAGCCGTGGCGCGCCTTATCGACGCGCATCTCGCAGGCCGCCGGGCGGGCGGCGATGCCATCTGGGCGCTCCTCAACCTCGAACTGTGGTTCCGCACGTTCATCGACGGCGACGGCTTCCAGACACTCCCGGCCCCCGCACGAGCGGCCACGACAGCCGGCGTCACAGAGGCCGCGTAAGGAGAACAGCCAGGTGAGGGTCTCAGTCTTCGGTCTTGGCTACGTCGGGAGCGTCTCGGCCGCTTCGTTCGCGGCGGACGGGCACGAGGTGATCGGCGTCGACGTCAACCCGGACAAGGTGCAGGCGATCAACGACGGGCGCAGCCCGATCGTCGAGCCCGGCCTCGACGCGCTGCTGAAGCAGGGCGCCGGCCGGCGGCGGCTGCGCGCGACGACCAGCACGCGCGACGCGGTGCATGCGACCGACCTGTCGCTCGTCTGCGTGGGAACGCCCAGCCGCAGGAACGGCAGCCTCGACCTCACCTACCTCGAGCGGGTGTGCGAACAGATCGGCAGCGCCCTCGGCGACAAGGACGCCTACCACGTCGTCGTGATCCGCAGCACCGTGCTGCCCGGCACGACGCACGGCGTCGTGATTCCCACGCTCGAGCGACGGTCCGGGAAGCGGTACGGCGGAGGCTTCGGCGTCGCGGTGAACCCCGAGTTCCTGCGCGAGGGGACGGCCCTCAAGGACTTCCGGCAGCCCCCGCTGACCCTCGTCGGCCACAACCACGCCGCCGACGCTCCGCCGGCAACGGGGCTGTACGCCGGCATCGACGCGCCGCTCATCGCGACGAGCATCCGCGTCGCCGAGATGATGAAGTACGCGAGCAACGCCTGGCACGCCGTCAAGGTGGTGTTCGCCAACGAGATCGGCAACCTGTGCAAGCGCGTCGGCGCCGACAGCCACGAGGTGATGGACATCTTCTGCAGGGACGAGAAGCTCAATCTCTCGTCCTATTACCTCAGGCCCGGCTTCGCGTTCGGCGGATCGTGCCTGCCGAAGGACGTGCGCGCGCTGCAGTACCGCGCCCGCGAGGTCGATCTCGAGATGCCGATGATCAACGCCGTCCTCGGGAGCAACCGCCTCCAGGTGCAGCATGCCCTCGACCAGATTGTCGAGACCGGCCGGAAGACGATCGGTCTGCTCGGCTTGAGCTTCAAGGCGGGCACCGACGACCTTCGCGAGTCGCCGATGGTCATCCTTGCCGAGGCGCTCCTCGGCAAGGGCTGCGAGCTTCGTATCTACGACCGGAACGTCTCGCTCGCGCGCCTCGTCGGCGCGAACAAGCAATACATCGAGGAGCAGATCCCGCATCTCTCGCGCCACCTGTGCACGTCGCTCGACGAAGTCGTCGACACGTCGGCGCTCATCGTCGTCGGCAACGCCGCGCCGGAGTTCGCCGACGCCGTGATGCGGTGCCGTGCCGACCAGGTCGTCATCGACCTCGTGCGGCTGCCGGTCGACTTCAGCCGTGTCAAGGCGCAGTACGACGGCATCTGCTGGTAGCGGCTTCGCCGGGTGACGAGCTTTTTCCAGTCGATCTTCGGATTCTTCCTGACCTGGTGGGGCGCGTTCCTGATGGCCGCGCTCGATACGTCGATGCTGTTCTTCCTGCCCTTCGGCATCGACGCGGTGGTCGTCTACCTGGCCGCGCGCGACGAAGCGCTGTTCTGGATGTACCCACTCCTGGCCACGGCGGGGTCGCTCGCCGGCGCGACCGTCACGTTCTGGATCGGCCGCAGAATCGGTGAGGTGGGCGTGGAGCGGCTCGTCCCGCGGGCGCGGTTCGAGCGCCTGAAGAGCACGGTGAGTGAGTCCGGGGCCATCGCGATGGCGGTGCCGGCGCTGCTGCCGCCCCCGTTCCCGTTGACGCCGTTCATCCTCACGTGCGGCGCCCTGGACGTGAACCGCGTGCGCTTCTTCGGCACCTTCGGCACCGTGCGGCTGCTCCGCTTCGGCGCCGAAGCGGGCCTCGCCCGCCTCTACGGTCGCCGCGTGCTCGCCGTGCTGCAGTCCGACGCGTTTCAGATCGTCATCATCGTCTTCGTCGTCGTGGCGGTCGCAGGCACCATCGCATCCGCCGTCCTGCTCTGGCGCAGCACGCGCCGGACGAGGTTCTCGGCTGCCTGATCACCTCCGTTGCTCCGTTTCTCTGTGTGATCCCGTTTCCTCCGTGCCCCTCCGTTCACTCTACGCGGCGCCAGTCGCCCGTCTTCGCCAGTGCGCGGGCGAAGCAGGCTTCGGCCCGGAGCTCGGCGACGCGGTACGCTGGAGCGGACACGGCCATCAGGAGCTCCGCGTCGGACGGGCACTCTGCGCGCTTCGGCGGCGTCGGTCTCGTCACCGACGCGTAGTAGCGCGCCCCACCCACACGCACCCAGGCGGGACGACCGGCGAAGGTCTCGCCCATCAGCACTTCCGCGATGCCGCGACGCACGAAGGCGTCGAGACCGTCGCGCTGCTCGAGAATGGCGAGCGGCACCAGGTCGACGGTCGAACCCGCCACGGCCACCGTCACCCACCAGGGCCGGCCGGTGGCGTCGCGAAAGGCCTCGAGCGAGTCGTGGATCTGCAGCCTGACGGGCGGCGGCTGCGCGATCCCGAGC